>PMBS01000049.1:19236-20525 GCA_003153015.1 Myxococcales bacterium | reverse complement strand
CATAGATGGTTTTGCGCTGCTGGTTCATGACGTCGTCGTATTCGAGCAGGCGCTTGCGGATGGCGAAGTTGTGGCCTTCGACCTTCTTCTGCGCGTGCTCGATGGCGCGGTTGATAATGGGGTGCTCGATGGGGACGTCTTCTTCCATCCCCAGGCGCTCCATCAGGCCGCTGATGCGCTCGGCCCCGAAGATGCGCATGAGATCGTCTTCGAGCGAGAGGAAAAAGCGCGAACTACCCGGATCGCCCTGGCGGCCGGCGCNNCGGCCGCGCAACTGGTTGTCGATACGGCGCGATTCGTGGCGTTCGGTGCCCAGGATGTGCAGGCCGCCCGCGGCCAGGACTTCCTGTCGCTCGGCATCGCACTGGGGCCTAAACTTGGCGAAGGCGACGGCGAATTTCTCTGGGTCGACCTCGGCACCTGGCTGGCCCGCGGCCTCGGGATCCACCTCGGCACGCGCCATGAACTCGGCGTTGCCGCCCAGGATGATGTCGGTCCCTCGGCCGGCCATGTTGGTTGAGATGGTCACCGCGCCCTTGGCGCCAGCCTGCGCGACCACATGCGCCTCGCGCTCGTGCTGNNATGCCCTTCTTGCGCAGAAGCGATGCCACCACTTCAGATTTCTCGACGCTGATTGTGCCCACCAGCACCGGCTGGCCGCGCTGGTGGCAATCCTCGATCTCGGCCAGCACCGCGCGGAACTTGCCCCGCTCGTTCTTGTACACGACGTCGTGGTGATCCTTGCGGATCATGGTCTTGTTGGTGGGGATGACCGAGACTTCCAGCTTGTAGATCTTGGCGAACTCCTCGGCCTCGGTGTCGGCGGNNGTCATGCCGGCCAGCTTCTTGTAAAGGCGGAAGTAGTTCTGGTAGCTGATGGTGGCCAGGGTCTGGTTCTCCTCCTGGATCTGCACCCCTTCCTTGGCCTCTACCGCCTGGTGCAGACCGTCGGACCAGCGACGGCCAGGCATCTTGCGGCCGGTAAACTCGTCGACAATGATGATCTCTCCGTCCTCGACCAGGTAGTTGACGTCGCGCTTGTAGAGCGTGTGGGCACGCAGGGCCTGGGTCACGTGGTGCAGCCAGGCGATGTTATCCGGGTTGTACAGGTTGCCCACGTTCAGCTTGTGCTCGACCCGGTCCACCCCCGAGTCGGTCAGCATGGCCGAGTGGGCTTTTTCGTCCACGTTGTAGTCGATATCCTTGCGCAAGGTCGGAATGATGCCGTTGACCTTGGCGTAAAGTCCCGCGCTCTCCTCGGCCGGACCCGAGATGATGAGCGGCGTGCG
>PMBS01000049.1:0-19217 GCA_003153015.1 Myxococcales bacterium | reverse complement strand
AGTTGGTGCCGTAGGTGATGTCACAGCGGTAGTTCTGCTGGCGCTGGGTATCGGAGAGGCCGTGCACGACCACGCCGACCGACATGCCCAAGAAGCGATAGATGCGGCCCATCCATTCAGCGTCGCGACGGGCCAGGTAGTCGTTGACCGTGATGAGGTGCACGCCCTTGCCGGGGAGCGCGTTCAGGTAGAAGGGCAAGGTGGCGACCAGGGTCTTGCCCTCGCCGGTCTTCATTTCAGAGATGCAGCCCCGGTGCAGGATCATCCCGCCAATGAGCTGCACGTCGAAATGCCGCATGTTCACCGCGCGCCGGCCCGCCTCGCGGCACACCGCAAAAGCCTCGGGCAACAGGTCGTCCAGCTTCGCGCCTTGGTCGAGGCGCCGACGGAACTCGGGCGTCATCGCACGCAGGTCCTCGGCGGATTTCTTCTGCATCTCCGGCTCGAAGTCGTTGATGCGAGCAACCAGCGGGCGCAGTCTCTTCAGGACACGCGCGTTCTTCGTGCCGAAGATCTTCTTGGCGATGTAGCTGAGCAAGGGGTCCTTCCGGTCCGCGCCTGGCGGGAGGGCCTAAGTTATGGCGGCCAGGGCCCGCGAGCAAGTGGAGGATCCGTTTCAACGCCGCAAGCAAGGACGGTCAAGGATTATCGACGGGTAGCAAATTTTCGGGTGGACGGTGTCCTATCTGATATGAGAACCACTTCGCTTTGCACCGCATTACTCTTGACCGCAACCGCCGGCGCCTGGGCCGGCGAAACTGAGGACAACCCGAATCCCGGCACGCCCGGTGCACCCAGCGCACCCGCCGCACCCAGCGAGCCGCAAGCTGAAGTTGCAGCAACGCCGGAAGCCCCAGCGCCCGTCGCGACACCTGCGCCACCGCCCGTCCAGGTTCCCGCGGCCGAAGCCAGTGCACCGGTGCAGAGCGAACCCCAGCCCTACAAGGGTTGGGGGCACGGCGTACGCGCCCCGATGTACGTCACTTTGATGCTGACCGCCGGGGCCTACGGCGAAGACGGCAGCAATCGTCTCACAACCCGCGACTCGAAGATCCTAGAAGGCATCGGCGTCGGGTTCCGCGTCGGCGCCGTGATCGACCAGCACCATCGCCTGGGTGCTCGCATGCAGTCGTTCTTCCGCCCCACCAAGAAGATCCTGCTCGACACGCCGGGCGACGCAGCCAGCACCAACCAATGGGGCGCTGTCACCTTCGGCTACATCGGACCCGAGTACATCTACAACACCGACTTTGGCCTCTACGCCGGTGGTTCGATCGGACTCGGCGGCGCCATGTCTACAAGGAACCGCGATGACCAGGACGACAGAAAGAGCGACAAACTCGAGCGCGGTTCGGCCGGGGTAGCCGGCATCCTGTCCCTCGGCTACGAGTGGCGTGCCTACAAATGGTTCGCCATGAATGCCGAACTTTATGGCGGCCTTTATCACGGAATCGACGACAACGAAAACTCGATGAACGGCAGCCTGTTCGGTGTGGCCATGGGCGTCGGGTTCTGACCGGCCACGCGGGATTGGCGCTCACGGCTCGGGTCGGAGGCACTGATCCTCGGCTCCTGGCGCAAGCCCGAGGAGTTCCCGCGAATGCTTCAGGTGTTGGGCAAGCCACCCGTCTGATGGCGCGAGGCTCACGCCTCGGCAATAGAATGCATAGCCCTCGGCCACTTGTCCCAAAGCCTCGTGTGCGAAACCGACGGCGACGTATGCGCCCACCAGATGGCCCCCGCGCGTGCGGTTCTGTTCCAGAAACTCCCGATCGTGCAAGGCCGGCTCAACCTCGGCGATGACCTGTTCATACTTGTGCTGTTCGTTGAGTGCGTGGCCCAAGTTCCCCAGCGGGACTGGGTCCAAGCTCACGCTCAAGGCTTTTCGGTATAGCAGTTCGGCTTTGGGATAATCTCTTTCCGCGTAGGCGATGGCGCCGAGGCCATCATAGCCTTGACGGCTCCAGGGATTGTCGTGGATCCAAGCGGTAAACAGGGTCCGGTCGTTCTCCCAAACCGCAACGCGGGCGAACGCGCGGCCTCCTAGCAGGATCAGTATGATGGACGCCGCAAGCAACACCAATGCAAATGGCCTCCGCGCGATGAAATACGCAAGCGTCAAAGAAATGCCGAATAGAGGTAGATACATGTACCGATCGGCGACGCTCGAGATTGCCTGAAAATCGAACGGCACGAACCCCAATACTGGCGTGAGCACAACCAGCGCAAACAAGGGGCCAACCACAACTGCTCGACCTCCACGGCGCACGAAAACAGCAAGCGCGACGGCAAAGATGGTGAGAACTAGGCCGGTCCCAAGATACGCCGACGAATCCAACACCCAGCGGGGCGTCCGCCCGTAGTCGACCGCGAGATGGGCAGGCCAGAATAGTTTCGACAAATAGAAGCCCAAACTGTCTATCGCTATGAGAGGTCGCAAGACCAAATGCGGCTCCCAATGGGTTTGCTCGGAAGCGGGTTGCGCGCCGATCGCGATAAACGTGATTGGAATGGATGCGATTAGGAGGGGCAGAAGACGCCGCAAGGCGTCCTTGTAATGGCGGCGTAGCCAGCCGACTTCTAGGACCAGAAGGCCGAGAGGCAGCGTCACGATGGAGAGCTTCGAAAGGGCAGCCAGGATGTAGAACGCTGTTGCCCCATAGTCGCGTAACACGGTGGAACCGGACAGATAGATGCGAACCGCTGCCAAAGCAAGAGCGGCGCTCAGCACGTCGCGCATTCCCGAGACCCAGGCTACCGTCTCGACTTGCAGCGGGTGGACGCAAAAAAGCACGGCACCGGCCGCGGCGGCCCACGAGACGGCTGGAGCATCGGCGGGTGAGCCGTCGGAAGACCCTTGCAGGAGGTGCCGTAGAATACAATAGACTTGCCAACCGTTGAAAACATGCAACGCAACGTTGGCTGTGTGAAAGATACTGGGTGCGGGCGAAGGGCCGAGGCTCGCTAGCGCCGACCAGACCGTGTAGCAAACCGGCGTATAGAAACGGAAATAGGCATGTTTCCAGAAATACCCGATCG
This sequence comes from Myxococcales bacterium, assembly GCA_003153015.1. Taxonomy (GTDB): domain Bacteria; phylum Myxococcota_A; class Polyangia; order Fen-1088; family Fen-1088; genus Fen-1137. The sequence continues at coordinate 16,178 of PMBS01000049.1, read as the reverse complement.
ATCCGTGCAGCAACCTATGGTTGTTGACGATATTGAAGTTGTCGTCCCAGGACACGAAGTCATACCGAATCACTGCGCCAAAGATTGCGATGCAGGCAAGCGCGATCGTGCAAGCCACGACGCGCGGGCTGATCGGTTTGGTCACCTTTCGTCGAGCCAACTTGGGCATATGTCAACTAACAGCCAACAGGGCCTGCTCGGCGGCCGCGCGCTCCTCGGCGGTGTCGACCTCCAGCCAGCCGTGGCCGCTGATGTCCCGACATAGCGGCGGAGCGTCACTTTCGGCAAGCCGGGCCAAGATGCGCTCGACGTGAATGGCGCGGCCCTCCTCGGCCAGGGCCGCATCGGCGTTCTGCCAGTAGCGGGGCAGCGCGGGTGTGGGCACGCGAGTCATGCCCACGTAACCTGAATCAAATGTGGTCAGGGTCTTGGAGATGCGACGGACGCGGCCGTCGGGGCGGCGCTCGACCTTCATGTCGTCGGCACCCAAGTTGCGGTCGTTATCGATGAAGGCCGTGATATCCACTACGTCCGGCGCCACCACCTCGGCAATGCTGGGCCGGTAGATGTGGTCCACGTTGAGTAGAACAAAGTCCTCGCTCACGCGCGGCCGCGCCGCCATTAGCGAGATGAGGTTGCCGTCGCGAAAGCTGGGGTTCTCAACCAGCTCAATGGGCAAGCCAGCCAGCACCGGGCTCTGCGCCTGGCCCCGGTCGAGCGCCTGCGCCACCAGGGCATACCCATAGCCACCCACCACCATGACCCGTTCTGGTCGCAGCCGGGCCGCGAACTCCAGCGCGTGGAACATGAGCGGCTTTCCCGCCACGCTCACCAGGGCCTTGGGAATGTCCTTGGTCAGCGCGCCCAGTCGGCTGCCCAGACCCGCGGCCAGCAGGACGACCTGCACGGAGACCTATCCGGCCGCCACGGCCCGCGCCCTCGGCAAGAGATCCAGGATCTCGGCAAAGCGACCAATCACTGGCTGCCCTGGGAAGCGCAAGGTGAAGCGTTCCTTGGCGAAGGTCCCGGCCAGCGCAACGAAGGGAATCTTGGCCAGGTACGCAACTTCGCCGTCGTGTAAAGAATCGCCCACGAACAGCATCTCGTGGCGGTCCACACGGAATGTTCGCTCAGCCAGCTCGATATGCGGGCGGCCCTTGGCCAACCCGTTGCCGTGGCCCATGACCAAATCGAAGGGGAAATCCGAACGGCGCGCGAAAACCTCCACGTTCTCCCGTCCGTTGTTGGAAGAAACTGCGATGCGCACTCCGCGTTCCTGCAGGTCAAAGAGGGCTGCGCGCGTATCCTCGGGCATGCGCGCGGCACCACAACGCGCGGGCTTGCGGCCTTCGAACAAATCGGAAGCGGTGGGGTTGCGCGAATCGCCTGGGAAGATGTCCTCAAGTTGTTCGACAAACGGCAACCCGCAGGTGGCCAGGTACAGCTCGCGGGCCAAGGCCCGCGGGATTCCGTACACACCCGTCATGACCTCGGTGGCCAAATCGGCAAGGACAGGCATGGTGTCAACGAGCGTCCCGTCCAGGTCACAGAGCAGGACCTTGGGCAGAGCCAGGCACACCACACGACGTGGAGGCGCCGATACAGAGAGTCGAGTATCCTGGCGAGTGTTGGTAGCCGTGGTCGCTTGCATCACACGCCGACTAAAGCAAGCGGCGCGCCAGTTGCCGCGCGGGTCTAAGTGGCTGGAAAGACTGAGTCAAGGTTGGTGAGACACCTTGATGGTGTTAAGGATTCACCACATCATGTGTTGGGAGTTAAACGCTCGCACGCGCCGGATGACGCCAGGCACCCTGATCCCGCGACAAGCGAGGCGAAGGGACGAACGCCCTCAGAAAGACTCGCCTTTCCATGATCAAGCCGCGCACCCAATCGGGGCGATCAGTGGTGGTGGTGGCCGTGGTCGTGGCCGTGGCCGACGGTGATCACTCCGGCCACGGCCACGACCACGACCACGGCCACGACTTCCTGCCGCTATCGCGGGACTGTGGAGGCAGTGGAGGCAGGCGCCATACTGACAGCCCGCAACCCTGCTGATATCCTGGCTCTGTGCCATGTCCGCATTGCGGTGAGATCCACCCGCCCGACGCTAGCCATTGCCCCGTCACGGGCCGGGAGATAGTCACGCCTTTCCCTTCCATTGGTTTGACCGTCGGTCAGACGCTCGAGGGCAAGTACAAGATCATCCGCGAGATCGGCCGAGGCGCCATGGGGGTGGTGTACGAGGGACTGCACATGGCGCTTGACCGACGGGTGGCGGTCAAGACCCTGCGCCAGGAGATGAGCAACGACGCCGATTTGGCCACCCGCTTTCAACGCGAGGCTCGTGCCGCCAGTGCCATCGGCCATCCGCATATCATCGACGTCTTCGACCTGGGCCGCACGCCCGATGGGCTCTTGTTCATGGTCATGGAACTCCTCGACGGCAAGCCACTCACCACGCTGCTGCAGCAGAGTCCATTGCTGCCCGTGCCCCTGGCTGTGAATCTGATGACCCAAGTACTGGGCGGCCTGTCAGCAGCTCACAAGCACGGCATCGTCCATCGCGACCTCAAGCCCGACAATGTCTTCGTCATCAACACCGAAGACCGCCCCAACTTCGTCAAGATCGTCGATTTTGGCATCGCCAAGAAGCTCTCGGCGCGCCAGCCCGGCCAGGTGAGTCCAGCGGCCATGCGCGGGACCATGGTAGGCACGGTGATGGGCACGCCCCTGTACATGTCGCCCGAGCAGGCCATCGGCCAGGTGGAGAAGATCGACCACCGCACGGACATCTTCGCGGCCGGCGTGGTGCTGTACGAGATGCTGTGTGGTCGGACGCCCTTCCATGCCGAGGGCTACGCTGCCATCTTGGGCGCTATCCTAGAAGGCAAGTACCCGCCGCCGCGCAGGTTGCGACCCGACATTCCAACCGCTATCGAAGCGGCCATCGTACGCGCCCTTGACCGCGACATCGAGAAACGCTTCCCGTCGGCGGCAGCCATGCGCGACGCGATCAGCGGCGGCGGCGGCGAGGTCACGCCAGCACCCATCACCATCGGGCCGGGCGCGCCTGGCGATGGCTTGCCACTAGTGCTATCGACCCTGGACGGGCAGGAAGCCCCGGCACCCGGCTTCTCACTCCTGGCGGACATTCCCCCGCCCCAGGGAGCGCGGCCGGTCCCGCCGGGACGGCCGCACGTGGCCCGCGGCCCGGGAGACGATCGGTTCGCACCGCCGCCCGAGCAGGAAGCTCCGCTGGAGCTTGGCGGCACCCGCTGGGGATCTTCGCCGCCACCCCGACAGGCGGCGCGTGGAGGCGCGGAAGGACCGCCTCGCCAGGAGAGCCGGCGTCCGACGCCACGCCCGGAAGCTGACCAGCCCCGCGCCTGGGCGCCAGGCGGACCGGCTTCCGCGCGCGACGACGACGCTCAACCTTTGCCCCTGGCGCGCGCGCTCGACCATCCCCCGCTGGTCGAGCGGCCGCGCACCCGGCCGCCGACCCACGACCCGGAAACCATGGCACCCGAGCGGGTCGTCTCTCCCCGTGCCCGCAGCCTCCTCATCAAACTCGGGATCGGCCTTGGCGTTCTTGCCGCTGCGCGGGTCGGGTATCATTTCTGGCAGACTGGCGGGCAGAGCCGTTCTGCCAGCAGCGCGCCCGCGGTTGCCAAGGGGGTCATGCGCAAGGTGACGCTGGTGCCGGACCCACCGGATACCAGCGTTCAGATCGACCATATCCCCACCAGCAAGCGGGAGCTTTCGCTCGACTCGGCCACGCCCCATTTGCTCAACGCCACCGCACCCGGACGGCTGACCCGCCGGTTCTCGTTCGACGCCAAGCCAGGGCTCAACCTGCCGGTGCGCATGAACCACCTGCTGGTGCCACCCTCACCGCTTGACCCGCCACCTGCGCCTGCCGAGCTGTCCCTGGCCTATCCCGAATCGCCGCGCCCGTCGGAAGAAATCGACGGTGCACTCGCCAAACTCGACAAGTACGCCCAGTGCCTAGCTGCCGCGAGCGACACCAACGAAGGCAGCGGCAGTGACAAGGCCGCAGCCGGTGCGCGCGTCCGCCTGCACGGCGAGGACTTGGACCGCTGCCGGTCACTGGTGCGCGAAGCGCGTGACCTAGCTCCCGCTATCCCCGCGCTTGAGGGCGCAGCCGACGCCTACCTTTCCGCTGTGCAAGCGGGACAGAAGCTGGACGCTGTCATGCGCGCAGGTGCCGCTTTGCGTGCCGAGCTTCTGGCCGCACGCAGCGAATGGCAGTGGCAGGAGTTGGCCTTGCAGGAGAAGATCGACGGTCGCAAGGCGGCCTGGCACATGCGCCGATTTGCCCTGGGTGCGAACGCCTGGCTGCGCGCGATGAAGTCCGATCCGCCGGCTCGGCAGTCGGTGGACGAGCGGGCCAGTGCCCTCGCGGACATCTGGGCGATGTTTCTCGACTACGCCGAGAGCGCGCGAGCAGAGATGGCCCGCACCACGGGGGCCAACGACTTCATGAAGGCGGCGCAGGACACCATGGCCGTGGTGCGACCCACGGACGGCAAGCCGCGCAGCGAATTCGCCGCGCTCAGCGCCTGCCGTCGCCTAGTGGCCGCCTTCAATGCGCTGGTAGTGGAATAGCGACGCTATTTCTTGCTCTTCACCTCGGCCAGCCACGAGGTGATCTTCTTCTCGCGTTTGTCGAGTTCGGCGCGCGCAGCGGCGAGGGGCTTTTCGTCGCCTTGGAAAGAAGCCGCGATGGCCTCAGGATAGCCGTTGGCCAGTGCGTTCAAGCTGACGTCGTGATCGGTAGCGATGTTGGAATTACCACCCTGCGGATCCATGGCGCGCAGGATCTTGGCCTGGGCTTCGATGGGTTTGCGCTGCGAGGCCACCAGCTTGTTGAGTTGCTCGGAGGCATCGGACTTGCCCTTCAGCTTCTCGGCTGCATCGTCGAGTGCCTTGCGGGTCTTCTTCTCGAAGGCGAGCAAGGCCAGATGTTTGGGCATCTTGCTCTTGTCGAACTTGAGTAGGCGTGCTTGCTCCTCGGCTGCGAGCTGGGCCGCCAGCTTCTCGTCGGCCTCTTTCTTGGCTTTCCAAAGCGCGTAGCGCTCCATCATGCCCAGGCGCGCATCGGCGGGTCGCGCGTCGGTGGCCGGGCCGGCGGGCGCGGGCGGGGCTGGCTTGGCAGGGGCCGGCGTGCGCTCGGGCTTGGGTGGCGGGGCTTGCTCGGTGCAGGCGGTGGCCAGAAACATAGCTCCGGCCCCCAAGAAAAGTGCGGTTCGCTTCATGGTGTCCTCCCTGGTCTTTGCATGCTCGCTTCGCGTCGAGATGAAGACCATTCGGGGACGTTACGACGGCAAAGCCCTGCTTGTCACTTCGTTCTGCTGGCGCCGGTCCTTGCGGCCCTGTAGCGTTAGGGTCGTCATGCGCATCCTGATTTCGGGGTCCTCGGGTCTGATCGGCCGGAGCTTGACCGAACGCCTGCGTTCCGCTGGCGACACCCTGTGCACTCTAGTGCGGCGCAAGGCCGAGAAATCGCAAGACGAAATCGGATGGGATCCCGAGGCTGGGGTGCTGGATTCCTCGCGCCTGGATGGGGTTGACGCCGTGGTGCACCTGGCAGGCAAACCCATCGCCTCTCGTTGGACCGAGGAGACAAAAAGGGCCATCCGCGACAGCCGAGTGCGGGGAACGAAAAGGCTCGCCGAGGCTGTGGCGCAGCTGCCCAGAAGACCGAAGGTCTTCATCGCCGCTTCGGCCGTCGGGTTCTACGGATCCCGCGGGGATGAACCATTGGACGAAACCTCGGCCCCGGGCACAGGTTTTCTGGCGGATGTCTGCCAGGAGTGGGAGGAAGCTGCCGCGCCTGCGCGGGACGCCGGCATCCGCACGGTTCACTTGCGCACCGGCCTGGTGCTGTCCCGCAAGGGCGGGTTGCTCGCGCGCGTTCTCCTGGCCTTCAAGATGGGCGCGGGAGGCATCGTGGGCACTGGACGGCAATGGTTGAGTTGGATCTCGCTGGGCGACGCGACGGCTGCCATTCAGTACGCGATTGGCGCGGCGGAGCTTTCCGGGCCGGTGAACCTGACGGCTCCCCAACCCGTCCCCAACGCCGAGTTCGCGCGCACCCTGGGAAAGATATTGGGCCGCCCGACCCTGGTTCCGGTGCCGGCTTTTGCCGTGAGGCTGCTGCTGGGAGAAATGGGTGACGAGTTGGTGCTCTCGGGTCAGAAAGTCATGCCCAGGAAACTCCTGGCTTCGGGTTTCTCGTTCGCCCATCCGGATCTGGAATCGGCGATTCGCTGGGCGCTGACTCACTGAACACCTGACTTGCCTCTCGGCCTTGGACAGGGAAGAATCCTGCCTCGGGAGGACCCATGATCTGTTGTAGGTTCACGCTGATGACTGCTCTGCTGACCACAACCGCCCTGTCCGCCCAGGCCGCGCCCAACGGGGCGGCGCCCAACCCGCCGCCGGCCAAAGCCGCGCCCGAGGACGCCCCGCCCGTTCCCAGCAAGGTGACCACGGTTGAAGGTATCACCGAGTATCACCTGCCCAATGGCCTGCGCGTGCTGCTCTTCCCTGATCCCACCAAGCCGACCGTGCTGGTCAACGTCACCTATCTGGTGGGCTCGCGGGTCGAGGGCTACGGCGAAACCGGCATGGCGCACCTGCTTGAGCACATGATGTTCAAGGGCACACCCAGCCGGCCCGACATATGGAAACTGCTGCAAGCCAAGGGCGCCAACTTCAACGGCAGCACCTGGTGGGACCGCACCAACTACTTCGAAGAGCTGCCTGCCTCGCCGGAAAGCCTGGAGTTTGCGCTGGCCCTGGAAGCGGACCGGATGATCCACAGCAAGATCGCCGCCGAGGATCTGGCCAAGGAATTCTCGGTGGTGCGCAACGAGTTCGAGATGGGCGAGAACAACCCGGCCNNGTGCTGGAAGACAAGATGATGGCCACGGCCTTCCAGTGGCACAACTACGGCAAGTCGACCATCGGCTCGCGCAGCGACATCGAGCGCGTCCCGGTCGGCAGCTTGCGCGCCTTCTATCGCAAGTACTACCAGCCCGACAACGCCATCCTGATCATTGCCGGCAAGTTCGACGTGGCCCAGGCGCTGCAGCTGGTGGGCAAGTGCTTCGGTCCCATCCCGCGCCCAGCGCGCGCCCTGCAACCCACCTGGACGGTCGAGCCGGTGCAGGACGGCGAGCGCCAGGTGACCTTGCGCCGAACCGGCGATGTGGCGCTGGTGTCCCTCGTCTATCACGGCGTGGCAGGTGCGGACCCTGACCGCATGACCGAAGACGCCATCGCCGACATTCTGACCAACAAGCCGAGCGGGCGCCTGTACAAGGCGCTGGTGGGCAAAGGCTTGGCCAGCGAGGTGAGCGGCAACGTCTACCCCATGGCCGAGCCGGGCGTCATCGTGCTGTCGGCCAAGGTGAGCGCAGATGTGGCGCCGGAGAAGGTGCGCGACATCATGATCCGCGTCGTCGAGGGCCTGGCCGGAAGCAAGGTGACCAAGGAGGAAGTGGAGCGCTGGCGCGCGGGCTGGATGAAAGACTTCGACCTGGGCCTGACCGAGACGGCGCGCACCGGCGTGCTGCTGTCGGAATTTGCGGCCATGGGCGACTGGCGCCTGCTCTTCCTGGCACGCGACCGGGTCAAGGCGGTGGTCGCGCTCGACGTGGAACGGGTAGCGCGCGCCTATATCAAGCAGTCCAACCGCACCCTGGGAATGTTCCTGCCGGACAAAGCGCCCGACCGCGCACCGCTGGCGCAGACGCCTGACGTGGCGGCCATGATGAAGGACTACAAGGGCAGTGCCGCTGTGGCCGAGGGCGAGGCATTTGCCGCCACCATCGAGAACGTGGAGAAACGCACGACCAGGGTCGATCTGGCCGACGGCCTCAAGCTGGCGCTTCTGCCCAAGAAGACCAAGGGCGGCTCGGTTCGTCTGGTGCTGACCCTGCGCTTTGGCAGCGAGCAGGACGTCAAGGGCAAGACCACCGCTGCGGCGGTGTTGCCCAGCATGTTGATGCGCGGAACCAAGAAGCACAGTTTCCAGCAGATCAAAGACCAGCTCGATCAGCTTCGCGCCGAGGCGGACTTTGGCGGCGGCCATTCCTCTCCCGGCACGGTCAATGTCAGCCAGATGCGGGTGAAGACTACGCGGGAGAATCTGCCTGCAGTGCTGGCTCTTCTGACCGAAATCCTGCGCGAGCCGACGTTCAGCAAGAGTGAGCTGGAATCCCTGCGCAAGGAGATGCTGGCGCGGCTAGAGGAGCAACTGCAAGACCCACGCGCCAACGGCCAGGTGGTCCTCATGCAGAAGCTGTTCCCTTTTGCCAAGGACGACGTGCGCTACGTGCCCAGCGTGAAGGAAAGCATCGAGCGGTTGCGCAAGGTGCAGGCGCCTGAGCTGGCCCGGATGCACAAGGCGCTCTGGGGGATGAGTGCCGCGCAGCTTGCAGTCGTGGGCGACTTCGACCCGGCTGCGGTCAAGGCGCAGATCGAGAAGGATCTCGATTCCTGGAAGTCGCCCAAGGCCTACCGGCGGATCGCGCTCGTCTATCGTGCCAACCAGCCCGCCGACGAGACTATCAATACCCCGGACAAGGAGATGGCCTTTGTCATCGCCGGCAGCACCCTGTCCCTGCGCGATGACGACCCCGCGTATCCCGCGCTCACCATGCTCAACTACATGTTGGGTGGCAGCCCGACCTCACGGCTCTTCGATCGTCTGCGCCAGAAAGATGGTCTGTCCTATGGCGCTGGCTCGCGCATCTTCGCCCACCCCATCGACGTGAGCGGGCACTTCTTGGCCTGGGCCATCTGCGCTCCCCAGAACATAGACAAGAGCCTGGCAGCCATGCAGGAGGAGATTCGCCGGCTGGTCAAGGACGGCGTCAGCGAGAAGGAGCTGGACGAGGCCAAAAAGAGCTACGCCAAGAACTGGGACAGCCGAATGGCCGACGACGACTTCGTGTCGGGAGAGCTCACGCAGGGCCTCTTCCTGGAGCGCACCTTCGCCTACTGGCGCGACCTCAACGACAAGATCAAGAAGCTGACCCCGGCTGACATCAATGCGGCGGCGCAGAAGTTCATCAAGCCCGACGGACTGGTGATGGTGCGGGCGGGAGATCTGGCGAAGCGAAAGTAGAGTCACAGTGCCTGCAAGTGCCGGACGAAGCCCTCAGGAAAGTAGAAGACCAACATCAGCCGGCCGAGCGAGATGGTTTCGCCGCCGTTGAGGCGCCGGGGCTTCTGCCGCAAGAGCGGCACGCCATCCACAATCGTCCCATTGGTCGAGCCCATGTCGGTGAGCCGATACTCGCTCTCCACCCGGGCGATAATGCAGTGTCTCTTCGAGACCGAGTACTCGGGGATCGCGATGTCGTTCTCCGAAGTGCGTCCCACGCTGATCGGTCCGCGCATCGAATTGCGCGGCTTCACTACCGGGAAAACGCGCCCAGTCAGCCGTGTGCAGGCAAAGGTCCCGTCGTTGAGGTTGACCACACTCGTGCCACCGCTCGATGCCTCATGGTTGATCTCGCCCGCCATGCCCAGCGTCACCAGGACAGGCTGGAAGAAGACGCGCCGAAAGCCCGCTGGGCCAAGGCGCTGCAGTTCTTCTTTGTAGTCGTTGGCGTAGGTAAGCATCAGCCTGTGGCCGCAGCCGCGCTTGGCAGCCGCGAATCTTGCTCATCTTCATGTAGCGCCCTGCTGGCCGGCTGGTCAAGGTCGCGGTTCGTGGTAAATCATCGCGGCCGCCCGTGCCAAGGGGTCGTGGTTCATGCCGTGCTATCCTAGTGCCGCTTGCCAGAAGGGACGAAAGGGTTCCAACCGATGCGCACGACAACGAGGGACGTTCGAACACGAGGCGAGGCGGCACTAGCTTCGATTTACGGAGGGGAGAGCCCCTCCCCCCGTCGGGCAAAGCCCGCCGGGTCCCCCCTTCCCCCGCTCGGCCTTACGGCCTCGCGGCTCGCGCTTTGCGCTCGCGTGCTGCCCGAAGAGACCCTGGGCATCCTTTCTTCGACTTCTGGCGGGCAGCACTAGGTCCCTGACTCGTGCCGAGCCTGTTGCAATGACCCCACCGGTAGCAATTCTGGCAGGAGGGTTAGCCACCCGGCTGCGTCCCATCACCGAGACGATTCCCAAGTCCATGGTGGACGTGTGCGGCGAGCCCTTTGTCGCCCACCAGCTCAGGTTGCTGCGTTCTCGCGGAATCAGCGATGTCGTGCTGTGTGTGGGATACCGGGCTGAGCAGATCGAGCAGGCTGTCGGCACAGGATCCGCCTTTGGCTTGCGCGTGCACTACGCGCTCGACGGCGAACAGCTTCTGGGCACCGGCGGGGCCGTGCGTCGGGCGCTCGGCATGCTCGGCGATGAGTTCTTCGTGTTGTACGGCGACTCGTACCTACCTTGCGACTATCAGGCTGTGCTCAGCAGCTTTCGTGCATCGGGCAAGCTGGCCTTGATGACGATCTATCGGAACGAGGGCCAGTACGACACGAGCAACGTGCAGTATGACGCTGGGACGATCCGGCGGTATGACAAGTCCGAACGTTCTCCGGCGATGCATCATATCGACTATGGTCTGGGCGTGTTTCGGCGCGAGGCGTTCGCAGACGTGCCAGAAGGAGCCGGTCTGGATTTGGCGAAGCTCTACCAAACCCTGCTGGCCAAAGGGCAACTGGCAGGCTATGAGGTAGCTGAGCGATTCCACGAAATCGGTTCCGTCGCCGGGCTGCAGGAATTCCGCGCCTTGATGGAAACCAGACGCGCAGCAAAGCCGTGACATTCACCGACCAGTTCCTTGACGAGGCGGCCGCCGTCATTCGCGATCTCGATCGACCGGGGATCGAAGCGTTGGTGGATGCGCTTGCCTCGACGCGGGCGCGGGGGGGAAGGCTGTTCATCCTGGGCGTGGGCGGGAGCGCGGCCAATGCCTCGCACGCGGTCAACGACTTCCGCAAGCTGGCCGGGATGGAAGCCTACGCACCCACCGACAACGTGAGCGAGTTGACCGCCCGGACCAACGACGAAGGCTGGGAGAGTGTCTTTGCCGCGTGGCTGCGCACCAGCCGGCTGCGAGTTGACGACATGGTCCTCGTGTTCTCGGTCGGGGGCGGGAGTCTCGAGAAAAACGTGAGCCCAAATCTGGTGGCGGCGCTGCAATATGCCAAACAGGTCGGAGCGACCGTGGGAGGCATTGTCGGCCGCGACGGCGGGTACACCGCCAAAGTGGCTGACGCGTGCGTGGTAGTTCCGACGGTGAATGCCGCTCACGTCACGCCACATTCCGAGGCATTTCAGGCAGTGGTTTGGCACCTCCTGGTTTCGCATCCGAAGCTGAAAGCAGCCAGCACCAAGTGGGAAGGCTTGCGATGACAGGGCGGGCGGGTTTGTTCTTGGATCGAGACGGGGTGGTGTGCCGGGCCGTGGTTCAGGGCGGCAAGCCGTTTCCTGCGCGCTCCGTGGAACAGCTCGGCGTCCTGCCTGGAGTGGGAAGGGCACTGAAACAAGCCGGGGCCCTAGGGCTAGTTCGCATCATCGTCACCAACCAGCCCGACGTCGCACGCGGAACGCTTGCGCGGCAGGTCGTCGAAGCCATGCACGACCGCCTGCGGGCCGAGCTGGAGATCGATGACGTGCTGGTGTGCTGGCATGACGACGCCGACGCATGCGCGTGCCGCAAGCCGAAGCCCGGGTTGCTGCTGGAAGGGGCGGAGCGGCACGGGGTGGACCTGGCGAGGAGTTTCATGGTCGGAGACAGGTGGCGGGATGTGGAAGCCGGCGTGCGGGCGGGGTGCCGTACGGTTTGGATCGACTGCGGCTATGATGAACAAGGCCCGCCCACAGCGGCGGACCACCGGTGTCACAGCCTGGCCGAAGCCGTGGAGTGGATAGGCGCGCGCACACAGAGGTGACGGACATGCAACCGAATCTAGATTCGCTGCGAATCAAGATCTTCGCCGACGGAGCAGACCGGAAGGCGATGGTCGAGCTCTACCGCAATCCACGCATCAAGGGCTTCACCACCAATCCCACCCTGATGCGCAAGGACGGGGTAGGCGACTACGAGGACTTCGCCCGGGAAGTCCTGGATGCGATCCGCGATCGGCCGATTTCGTTCGAGGTGCTCTCTGACGACATGGACGAGATGGAACGTCAGGCGCGCAAGATCGCATCGTGGGGTGAGAACGCAAACGTCAAGATCCCGATCACGAACACCAAGCACGTCTCTTCGGCACCGCTCATCCAGCGCCTGGCGCGCGATGGAATCAAGCTCAACGTCACCGGTCTGACCACAGTCGAGCAAGTGAGTGCCGCGGGTGAGGCCTTGGCCGAAGGAAGCGCCTTTTCTATCGTGTCACTCTTTGGCGGCCGTATCGCGGATACCGGAAGGGATCCGGTTCCCATGATGGCTGCGGCTGTACAGAGGCTGCGTCCGATTGCGCACGTCGAGCTGCTGTGGGCCAGCCCGCGCGAGTTGCTCAACATATTTCAGGCGGACGCCGTCGGCTGTCACATCATCACGGTCACCGCCGATATCCTCAAGAAGCTGCCCTTGGTGGGCAAGGATCTGGACCAGTACTCGCTAGAGACCGTGCAGATGTTTCGCGGTGATGCGGAAAAGGCCGGCTACGTCCTGTAGGACAGATGGCCGCCTTGCGGCTACCGCGTTCGAGTTCGTGCCAAGACCGTCCAAGTCGGCATCGGAAGACAAGAAAAAGCCGAGGAGCGGGATGCGATCCACTCCTCGGCTCGCCCGAGACTAACCGGGCTACGTGAGGCCGTTCGTGACAGTCAAGCGGGCACCCTTGCCTCGCACGAGAAACTCCCTCTGCCTAGTAATGGGGCGACTGCTCCGAAATACGGGTCATCTTGATCCCCCAGAAAAATGGGGAATCTCAGAAAGCGAATCCGCGCCGCATGGCGCCAAAGGGCCGCCACCGTCGAGAAGCCGCATAGGGCACGGTGATGACTCTTGAGACCAGCGGCCTCCCGGAGGTACAGCCAAGGCACGCATCCCTTGCGCCGTCGCCAGCGCGAGTCCGTTCCCTTCCGCTCGCCCTGATCCTGTTGGACGCCCGAAGACACTAGTTCCGGGCGTCACTCATCAGACACTTGAGCAATGACACGGGATATCCACCCAGGGATCAAAATTCCCGAGTGTGCCGTCGTTGCAGTTCCAATCACAGGCTTGCTGCTTACATGGTGAATCAGTGTTGGGGTCAACTACGGGGGACCACTTGTTCAAAGCGCGGTCCGGTTTCGCGCAAGTGTAGCTAGTGGACAGGTCGAAGAATGGATCAGTCGCGATGCAAACCATCATTTCTGTATACTGCCGTCCCAAATCCGGATTGACATTGGACGTGTTGACGAACGTAGTCATGCAGCTCTGCACGCACACATCATATGTGGTGGAACAACCGTCCAACCCAGCACCAAGGGAGCAATTCCTTGCACAAGCGTCGGCCAACGTCATTGTCATTGTAGACGTTCCGGTTGCCCCGCCAGCGGCCGGAATACCACCCCTTGATGAGACTGTGCCTCCGGTCGTTGCCGAACCGCCTGCGGCGGAAGCGCCGCCCGTAGCACTAGTACCACCAGAGGCCAACGCGCCGCCGGACGTTGCGCTTGTCCCGCCAGTGGCCGAAGCACCACCTGCGCTCGAGGCACCGCCAGCCGAAGTCGCTCCGCCTGCCGCCGAGGCGCCGCCAGCAGTACTCGTGGTGCCGCCCGTGGATGTTTCCCCTGTCTTGCTGCTGCCGCAGGACCAGACACAAGAGGCTACGCCTAATACTAAAACCAGTAGTCCGACGTTGTTTCTTAACATGTTATCCCTCACTGAAATCAAAGGTTAGCCGATCACGGCGTTCGTCGCAAGAGTGCTTTCCCTGGAGGATTCTTCTGGAAGTCACGAACATCATCAAGGAGTTTCCAAGCTGCGGGTCCCATGCCTACTGCAGGACGCGGACGAGCGCTGCGCTCCCGGCTGGGACATACACTGAAACAGTGTTTCCCGAGACCGTCTGAATGTAAGGTGCATTGCGAGGCCAATCGCCCGCCGCCGAGACCTGGGCGCCAGCAAAGGTCACGTCCCCTGCCCCTGTCGTCAGTCCGCCGGTAGACGTCCCTTGCAGATAGATCGCGCTCGCGCTGCTCACCGCAGCTCCGAGGTCCACCGTGCCGCTGACAGCACTCGACGCGTCCCGGTTGTTGAGCACCAGACTGATGAATCCGTTCGCCTTGATGGCCCACGCGGTGAAATTCTGGCCGCTGGGGGTGACGGTCGTGGAAACCATCGGGCCTGTGCCGGCTTGGGTGAAGAGGAGCATACCGTAGTATACCGGCCGAACCTGCACCACCACGCCACCGTTCTCCTTGATCGCATCATAGTAGTGGGGAACCACTCCATCCATTCCATCCTCGCCGTTGTGGAAATTGATTCCGCTGCCGCCACGCTTGGCAACCTCNNGGTGTTGTTTTCGTCCATGCGCCAGCTTGGGAGCTTGTTCTTTGTCACTGCAGCCTGGATCGTATCAAATATGTCGGTGAGTTGACTCGTCGTTATCTGGAGGTTGGGCACTGAGCATCCCGACGAACCGGCTGCGGCAACGTAGGAGTGCTGCGCAAGAATGGTCAACTTGCCCGGATATTTCGGCGCTATGGTGTCAGCAAATGGAGCAGTGAACGTTACGTCAGCCTTACTGGTGCAGGCCGGGCCAACCAACAGAGCGCCTGGCGTGGCGAGGATGGCATCCGCGAAGCGCTCGTAGTCGGCTGTTTGGGAGGCCCAGCTCCCAAACTTGTCGGGCTCGTTGCCGATCTCGATTCCGACGATGCTCGACCCACACTGGCTCATGACATAGGCCGCCTCTGCTGAGGAAACGGTCGGTTCGCCCCTCTGGAAATTGACGCCATAGATAATCTTAACTCCCGTCGCGGCCAGAAAGCCGCAGAGTTGGTCAACTCCGCCGGTCGTGATCTTTGTGTTGAATGGCTGCCCATTTGGCGTCGAGGGTGCGGTCCCGTTGCCAACCCAGGTGCAAACTTCGACATCGTTGGCTCCAATCCGCATCATCGGAGTACCAAGGAGCTTGTAGAGCGCAATCATGTTCGTGTTCTTGTCGGTGAACGACCCATTCATGATGTGCGTCTTCTCGTAGCTGAAGCCGGTGAAGTCTGCACCGATCGTCCCTACCGTGGTACCGAGGTCCACGGTCACTGTGGCCGCGGTCCCCGTGCCCGTAGGACCGCCGGTCACCGGTGTTCCCCATACGCCCGGTCCGCTGGTGGTCCCGCCCGTCCCGCTTGTCCCGCCCGTCCCGCTGGTGGTCCCGCCCGCGGTGGTGGTCCCGCCCGCGGTGGTGGTCCCGCCGGCACTGGTCGTAATTCCGCCCGTGCCGTTCCCACTCCCGCCAGTCATGGTTGGCCCCCCTGGGGTGGCACTCGAGCCATAACAGCCGGAAGTGAAGGCTGCGGTGAGCAGCACCAGACCTGCGAAGCTATGGAGAGGGACGGTCGATGATAGGCTCCTGCTGTTCATAAGAATCTCCTTACCCAGACCTCGACTCATTTGCGAGGCCATCGGCGGCTTTGACACGCGCTACGGATTGGCAACTGTGCGACTTTGCCGGAAGGCTATCTGGGGAGCAACCCGTTCACGACGTTGACCGCCTTGGACGTCACCGTGGCTGTGGCCGAGGTCAAGTTGGAGCCGGTGGCGGTCAGCGTGATGTCTCCCGCGGTCAGCTGCGAACGAATGAAGACGCGATTGATTCCGCCCTCGGTGTACAGATAGAGGTTGTTGGTCGAATTGAGCATGCCTTCGTTGACCCCACCTCGCCAGGTTCCGGGACCGGTCACGGTGAAAGTAATCTTGGGCTCGCCAGTTGGTTGGTTGTCCGATGCCGTGGCGGTGGAGCCGCTGGAGGGGACCCGCTGTCCGCTCGCATCCACGACCTCGACGTCGAACATGGCCACATCTGCACCGTCAGCTTGCAGACCATTGGGGCTAAGCATCGGAGTTAGCTTGATGGCGGTGGCTGGCCCCGCCGTCTTGATTTCATGCGAGCAGACCTGCTTGCCGCTGGAGTCGTAGCCCACGGCCTTGACGCTGCCCGTAGCCCACGTGATGTTCGAGAAACTGAACTGGTAGGTCTCAGTCG
>PMBS01000297.1:2943-13406 GCA_003153015.1 Myxococcales bacterium | reverse complement strand
ACCCCGTCCTTCATGGGTCGCACGGCCACGATGTTTCCCGGCGTGCGCCCCAACATCTCCTTGGCCTGCTTGCCCACGGCCAATACCTTCTTGGTGCCGTTGCCGGTCCGCTGGACCGCCACCACCGAGGGCTCGTTCGACACGATTCCCTTGCCGCGAACGAAGGTCAACGTCGTCGCCGTGCCAAGATCAATGGCAAGGTCGTTCGAGAAGAGCCCGTAGACCCAGTCGAGGAGCATTCGGTTGTACCGTGTGCTGGCGGCCTGGCTGCCGAAACAACGCGCAGAGCCGTGCCGCCAGAGTAGCGGTATTATCACACAGCCGCCCTATAAGCCACCCGCAGTTCGCGTTACTCCACGCGTGGAGGTGCGCTTTCCGCCGCAGCCGTGCTAGATTGCCGCACCTTTTGGCCATATAAAGCCCAGTGAAACGGAGGCCTTGCTAAATGCTCGAGCAGATGCGTCAACAATCCCGATCGCTGCTCATCTATCTGCTGTTCTCGATCGTGATCGTTGTGTTCATTGTCAACTTCGGCCCGCAGTCCATCGGCGGCTGTGGCATGCGCATGCCAAACCGGGTGACCGAGAACGCCGCCCGGGTGGATGGCCACATGCTGACCCTCAAGGATTGGAGCTACGCCTACACCGTACTCAACGCCGGATCGATTTCCCCGCAGCAGGCCAAGGAGATCCGCCTGAAAGAAACCATCATGGATCTGCTCATCGATCGTGAGCTGCTGGCGGCCGAGGCAGAGCGATTGGGGTTTCGCGTAGGCGACGAGGAGGTCGAGGACCTCATCGCCGAAGCCAAGATGCTCAGCTTGGGGCGAGAGCAGAAGCTCCCCTACGTGGAACAGGAAGGCAAGTTCTCCTACGACGCCTTCCGCAAGTTCGCGCAGTACCACCTGGGCATGTCGCCCAAGTCCTTCATCGAGCAGCAGCGCCGCGAACTCATGGCGGCGCGCATGCGGGATCTCTTGCGTTCCGGGGTTGCGGTGTCGCCGGACGAAGTCAGGGACAACTACCTGCGCCAGTCTGACCGGGTCAACCTGGAGTACCTGCGTTTTCCGATTCACCGTTACGAGGATGAGGTCGAACTGCGACCCGACGAGATCGCGGCCTATGCCAAGGCCAACGACGAAAAATTGAAGAAGCAGTACGACCAGAGGAAGACGGCACTCTATGAAAAGCAGCCCAAGCAACGCAAGCTGCGCTTCCTGCTGGTCGCCGTTCCGAGCGACGCCGACCCGGACAAGCTCGCCGAGACGGGGAGGCGGGCAGATGGGTTGGCGGTGCGCGTGCGCAAGGGCGAGCCCCTGGCCAAGCTGGCCAAGACGCTTTCTGATGATTCCCATAGCCGGGCGCGGGGCGGGGATTTGGGATGGCAACGCAAGGGCGGCACGACGCTGGGTTCTGAGGTCGAGGACAAGGTGTGGGCGGCCAAGGATGGCGAGTTGGTCGGACCGGTGAAGATCGAAGGCGGTCTGGCATTGGTCGTGCCCGAGGCCACCCGCGAGGGCGACATTCCGTTCGAGCAGGCGCGCCTGGAGATCGCCGAATCTGAGTTGCGCCAGGAGCGTTCGCAGGCGCGCGCCAAGGTCGAGGCTGAGGCGGCCCTGGCCAAGGGCAAGGCACAGCCCAGCAAGAGCCTGAAGGATCTCTTCCCGGCCCCTGACAAAGAAGACGTGGCTGGCAAGAGCAACGCTCTCCATGCTGAGGAAACTGGCCTGTATGCGCGCCGTGGTTCCATGGTGCAGGGTATTGGCCCTGCGCCCAGTTTGGCCAAGGCGGCCTTCGAGCTAACCAGCGAAGCACCCCTCGGCGGGCCTTTCAAGGAACTGGGCAGCTTCATCGTGGTCCGGCTCAAGGAGCGCCAGAAGCCCGATATGGCCGAGTTCGAGAAAGAGCAGCATCGGATGCAAGCCGACGCCGCCCAGCAGAAGGGTCAGGCGATCGTGATGGACTGGGCCCGGCGGCGTTGCCAGGAGGCGAAGGAAGCGAAGAAGCTCGACGTGAACCTGGATCTCTTGCGCTACGAGGGCGGGCCCGAAAGTGCTGTGGCCTACGAGCCCTGTTCCCCGCCGCGATTCTAGCGTGGGATAGGGGAATGAAGTGAGGTCCCGCCCGAGCCCATGAGCGCCAACCATGGACCGGGGGAGGGGACGAAGCGGCCTTCCGGCGAGGCTTCTCGGCTAGCGACGCGCCGGCCCCGCTGGGTCACCGTGCTCGCCGTGCTCATGTTGCTGGCTGGCGCGCGTCTGTTTCTTGGCAGCTTGACTGACCTGCGCAGACTGGCCACCGGGCGCTCGATGGCCGAGGTGCGCTTGGACGGCGTGGTAGATGCCGATCAGGAGGTGCTCATCCGCGGGCAGCTCGCCCTCGACGAGGCCGTGGATCGGGCTCATCCGGTCGCAGCCAGGGTAGAGGCGGCAGCCCGTCTGGTGCTGGCGCTGGTGTTCTTCTTCGCTGTGGCAGCGGTGTTTTCCGACGATCCTCGGGCTCGCCGTGCCAGCGTGCTTGCCGCTTGGGCCAGTATGGCTTTGTACGTAGGGAGCGGGGTTTTCGTGCTGACGGTCGTGCGCGGGGGCATAGCGGACGCGGTGCCGGTGTTGCAGCAAGTGGCCACCAAGGCCCACGCACGGATCGGGGAGGCGCCGCCCGCTGCGGCCGACCTGGCGCAATTGGCCTCCACCCTCATGATTCAAGTGCCCCTTCTCTCCGCGGCGCTCGGCGTCTTGTTCAGCGTCTTGCTCCTCGTCACGTTCGGTGGACGCCGCGGCCGCCTGTTCTACAATGACGGTATCAAGGCGGATCATGGCTGACGCCGAAGGGGCATTCCGACTCACCTTTGTCGAAGGGCGAGGCCTGCTGAGCTTGGCCGGTCGGGACCTCTCTGCGTTCGGCCGGGTAGACAAGCTGGAGTTGGAGATCCCCGACCTGCGCTTCCCGTTCGATCTGTCGGGGGGAGTGAACCGTTTCAAGAATCATCGCCTGAAGTTGCGCGAGATGGTGGTGTCGTTTGCGGCCGATGATCTGGCTGGCTTCTTGCGGGAAGCGCGCCTGGCGGACTACGGCCTTTTCGGCCCAGAGGTGGAGATCGATGATGGCCTGGTTCGCATCGGGGCGCGGGCCATGCTCGGGGATCGGCAGGCCGAGTTCACTGCCACCGGTGCGCTCACCATGGTGCAGCCGGGTTGCGCCCGCCTCTGTATGTTCGACGTGCGGGTGTACGGCTTTCTTCCCGTGCCCCCGCCCTTGCTAGTGACCGCGCTCTTCACCGCCGTGGGCGCTGCCCCGTCGCGCGAGCCCGAAGAGGGTGTCGCGCCGCTGCTGCATCTCGAGGGCGCGACTGACTTGGAGATCAATGTGCGCGAGCTGGCCTTGCTTGCGCTCTTGCCCATGCACGGGTGGCGGATGCCTGAGCGGCGGCACTTGGACGGCACCAGCTTGCGTGCCGAGGCGGCGTCGCAACGCCTCACGGTGGCTTTCTTCCCGTCCCCGGACACCTCTCCGCCAGGGGGCGCCTCGCTGATGCCGGCTCGCTTGGCTGATCATACTGCGGTCATGAGCCGGATGGCGGCGGCGGAGAGCGCGCTGCTGGCCGGGGAAGTGGCGAGCGCGCTGCAGAGCTATCGACAGGCGGCGCCGGTGGAGACTGGAGATCAAGCGGGAACCTCTCGCCTGCTCAATCTGCTTACCTCGGCGGCAGAGACCTTGCCCGAGGCCGAGACCACAGCCTCGGCCGCGCTGCAACGCTGGCCTGGCCTTGCCAGCGCGCAACTGGCTGAAGCAGTCGCCGCCAGCGAGAATGGTCGCCCTGTGCAGGCGGCGGAGTTGTTCGAGAGTTTGGCGGGAAGCAGCGACGGTTCGCGCATGGATCGGGCTGCGGCTTTGCTGGCGGCGGCGCGCCAATGGGCACAGGCCGAACAGATGGACCGCGCCGGTAGGGCGCTGGAAGAGTCGCTCGGCCAACGCTTTGGGATCGGCCCCGCGTTTCGTGCCCTGGCCTTGCGTTTTGGGGCGGAAGGTCGCTGGGACGAGATCCTGCCTATGCTGGGGCGGCGAGCGTTGGACGCCCAGTCCGGATCGATGGACGACGTGGGCGCCACCATTGAGATGGCCGAGCTGGCGGTTGCCTCGGGCGAGCCTGATCTTTGCGCCAAGGCGGTGGACAGCCTCGACGACCTGCTCTTGCGCGAAACCTGGCCCGATCCGGTTGTGCCGCGTGCCGAGGCGGCGCGCCAGATGGCCGCGCTGTGCCTGGTGTTGGGGGACGAGGAGGCGGCCATCGAATGGTTGAACGACTGTTTGCAGGGGGAAGCGCCGGGACCGATCGCACAGTCGGCCTGGCAGCGCCTGGTGGACGTCTACGCGCAACGAGGCGACGCCGCAGCGGCGGCGCAAGCCTTGGCGGCGTGGGCAGCCGATGCGCGCACCCCTGATTCGGGCGAACAACGGGCGGCGCACCTCTATGAGGCGGCTCGGCTGCTACACGAGACGGTGCCGGGGGGAGAGGAGGTGGTGAGCCTGCTGGAATCGGCCTTGCGTGTNNCGGCGACTGGGTCGGGCTGGCCGAGGTGTTGCACCGACGATTGGCTGAGGTCAGGCCAGAAGAGGCCAAGGCGCTGCTGCAGCGGTTGGGCTCGGTGCTGGGGGAAAGGCTGCAGGACGAAAGAGACGCGTTGGCCACCTATCAGGTGCTGCTCGATCTCGACCTGGGAAATGCGGAGGCGCGTCTGGGCCTGGCCCGCCTGCTTTGGCGGGTAGGGGACTGGGAGGAGAGCCAGCGTGAGTATCGCGAGCTGCTCACCCGTCCGGGGTGCAGCATCGCCGTGATGGGCGAGGCCCACCTGCGTATCGCCCAGGCAGCGCAGGCGGCGGGGCAGGCGGAGCAGGTTGAGACCTCCCTGGTCGCGGCGCTTGCGCTTGAGCCAGATGGGGCACCCCTTCACCTGCTAGTCGAGGGTCTGCAGGCGCTGCATCGGGAAACCCAGTTGGCCGAGTGTCTGGTTCTGCGCGAGCAAGCGCTGGATGAGGGCCCGGCGCGGGTTGAGGTCACGGCGGCGCTGGCCGAGGTGCTACGGCAGATGGGCAAGCTCGATGAGGCGGAAGCGGCTTGCCGGCGTCTGTTAGAGCAGGCTGCAGACCATGTGCGCGGCCTCGAAGGTCTGGTCGCGATCTGTCGCCAGCAATCCCGCGGCGACGAGTTGGTGGTGCTGCTCGATCGCTTGTGGGCGGTGCTTCAGGGTCAGGATGCGCTTGCGCGAGAAGAACGCGAGGCGATCGGGCTGGAGTTGGCCGGCCTGCTGTCACAGAAGGACGACGGCCGCACCCAAGCGGAATCCATCCTACGGCGTCTGTCCGATGACGGCTCCCGCCCCGCGATCGAGGCGCTCAGCACACTCCTCACCAAGAAGGGTGAGCTTGACGAAGCGGATGCCCTGTTGTTGCAACGGGTGGACGGCGAGACCGACGGAGCGGCGGCAGCGGCCCTGTTGGTCGAGCGAGCCCGGTTGCATCTGGACCGCCCCGAAGGCGAAGGCTCCGCGCTTGCACTCTTGCAGTCGGTGGGGCGCGCCCTGCTGCCCGAAAATGCGCTTGGCCTGCGCGCCGACCTGGCGGAGAAGGCCGGTGACACCATCGACGCCATCGCCTGCTGGCAACGCCTGCGCACCCTGCGCAAGGACGACCGCGCGGCACGAGAGGAAATTGATAGACGGCTGGCGGCGGCGGTGGTGCGTCCCACGGTAGCAACGGAAACCGCGCGAGCGATGCTGGAGGAACTTCACGCCGCCAATCCCACGGATGTGGCGCTGGCCGAGTCCCTGTTTGCGGTGTACGGGCGGCTGCCTGATGTGCAGGAGCGCGACCGAGCCTGGGCCACCTTGTTGGAAAAAGTGCCGGGGCTGCCTCCTTCCTGTCATGCGCGCTGGCACCTGGCCCAGGCCGAAGCCGCAGAGCGGAGCGGGAACACTCCTTGGGCCGAGGAGGAGTTGGCGCGTGCCAACGCGCTCGACAGTGGAGCCCAGGCTCGCGCCGGCCAGCTCACCGTACAGGCGCGGCTTGCCTCGGGGCGGGGCCAACTCGATGAGGCGCGCGCCTTGCTTGATGAGGCGCTGGCGCTGCAGCCCGACCATGCGGCCGCGCTGGCCGCACAGGCGGAGCAGGCCTACCGCACGCAGGACTGGGACAAGGCATGCAAGGCTTACGCGCGCCTGGCCACGCTGCCTGATGCGGCTACCGCTATCGCTCTTGACAAGCTGGCCCTGCGCCGTGCCGAGCTGGCCGAGATGTTCGGCGACCTCGGGGAGGCGGAGAACGCATACCAGGAGCTGGCCCGCCTGGATCCGCAGCACGCCGGCGCGCGCGAGGCGCTGGCGGGATTTGCGCTCGCGCGCAATGACCGTGCCGGCGCCGCCGCGAGACTGGAGGAGGTGCTGCGCATCTTGCCCCGGGATGCGGTCGCGCGCTTGACCGATGTACGGCACCGACTGGGCGAGACTTACCTCGCTCTCGGCAATCTGGTGGCCGCCCGGCAGAACTTGGAGATGGCGCTGGCCAGCGACCCTGATCGCACGGGAGTTCTCGAATGCCTGATCGACACCTACCAACGGCTGGGCCTGCATCGCGAAGCAGCGGCGAGCTGTGAGCGCCTGGCCCGCAAGCTGGTCGATCCGCACGAGCGGGCTGAGGCGCTGTATCGCAGAGGAGAGATTCTGCGGCTCGGGCTGGGCGATCTCGACGGGGCCACCGACGCCTACCTGCGGTCCTCGGATCTGGATCCCAGCTTTGCCCCCACCCTGGTTCGCCTGGTGACCTACTACTGGGAGCGGGGAGATTTCGCCAACCTGGCCGAGGTGGGCAGTAGTTTGCTGCGCGCGGAGGCAAGGCCGCCGTCGGGCGAGACGGACCTGCCATTCTTGGTGGCGTTGGCCGCCATCCTGGCAGGCAAGGACGAGGAACTGGCCCGCAGCGCCCTCGACGAGGTGCAATTCGAGGCGGACCCGATAGCACGCCGTTTGGGCGAGCTGGCCCGCCTGGCGTGCGAGCCTGGCTTGCCGGGCATGGCCGGGGCCGGCGGCAGCGAGAGTGGCATGCGCAGGCTGCCGCCCGAGCGAGGCGTCTTCGAGAAACTGGACGTGGTGTTTGCGTCCATGCGCATGGCAACCCCGCTGCAATTCGAGGCGGACTTGTGCGCAGCCGCGCTTCGGGGTGTGCTGGGCGACCCGGCGGATGTTGGGCTGGCGCTACTCTCGGCCTATCTGCAGCAGCGATCTGGCGGGCTGGCCGTCGCGCGCGCGGCACGGGATCTGGCGCTGTTCCTCGATCCGGATTTGGCATTGAAGGGAAGTATTGCGAACCTGGGTGCCCAGAACCATGCGCTCGCGGCGGCGTGGAGTCCGTCGGCAACGGAGCATCCCCTGTGCCGCGGGCCCTTGCGCCACGTTCTGCGCGCGCTGGCTCCGGCCCTGGCTGAGGTGCCCCATGCTGGCGGCGGTCCGATTGAAGGGGCGCCACTGGGGCCCAAGGCCGAGGCTGTGTTCCAGGAGCTGCGCGACCGACTGGGGGCTCCTGTCCTGCGCGCCGTGGTGCGGGGCGAGGGGGCGGATGTCACCTTTGCCGCTTCTCAGCCGCTCATGGTCGTCGTGGGACAGAAGGCTGAGGACCTGGAGGTCGCCGAGTTGCGCTTTTTCGTCGGGCGCGCGCTGGAGCAGGCGCGGGCAGGGACGTTGGCGGTGGCGCGCCTGTCAGTCGACAACCTGCGCGGGCTTTTGCGCGGGGTGATTCGCGCGGTGTCTTTGGGAGCGTCGCCGGCGGAAGCCGGCGGGCAGGACAGCGAGAATGATCGTGCAGCTAACTGGGCGTCGCTGCTGTCGCAGCCCCGCATCGCCAGGTTCATGCCCACGGGAAAGGTACGCGCTGACTTGCTGGTCGATGCGGGCGAGGCACTGGCGCGGCCGCCGGATCTGGAAGGCTACGTGCGTGGCTGTCGCTACACCGCCGACCGGGTCGGACTGTTCTGCTGTGGCAGCCCCTTGCTGGCGCTGCGAGCACTGTCCGGCCAGTTGAAACACGACGGAACCTCCCCAGCCGAGGAGGGCGCGCGGCAGGAGCGGGTCCGTAGCTCGACATCGCTACGGGAGATCATTGCGTTCATGTTGTCGGACGAATACGCGTCCCTGGTCGAGGACTAACCAGGACCTCGCGAAGTGCGATCCAATACGTTGCTGGCTAGCTTGTTCACCACAGAGAGCACAGAGGGCACAGAGATCGGATGGGGAAAGGGGATCTGGACTGCGCAGAACCCAACCCTTTCCTCTCCGGTCAGGCTCTGTGGCCTCTGTGTCCTCTGTGGTGAAACAGCTGACTTTGATCCACGCCCCATGCGATGCTGGCAAGCATGATCGGTGTCTTCGATTCCGGCTTCGGTGGTCTGACTGTGCTGGCGGCGCTGCTTAAGCGGCTGCCCGTCTATGACTATCTCTATCTTGGCGACAGCGCGCGGGCGCCCTATGGCCCGCGCAGTTTGGAGGTCGTACACAGTTTCACGCGCGAGGCAGTGGAGTTTCTCTTCGATGCCGGTTGTCCCTTGGTGGTGTTGGCCTGTAACACCGCTTCGGCACAGGCCCTGCGCACCCTCCAGCAACGGCACATGCCCGCGCACCGGCCCGACCGGCGTGTCTTGGGCGTGGTGAGGCCATCGGCCGAGGCGCTGGCCGGGCTGCCCCCGGGCGCCATCCCGGGCGTGACCGCGCCGGCACTGACCAAGGGCACAGTGGCGGTGTTGGGCACCAAGGGCACAGTGGCGTCGGGATCCTATGCCCTGGAGTTGGCAAAGTTGGCGCCCGGGCTACGCCTGATTCAGCAGGCCTGCCCACTGTGGGTTCCCCTGGTCGAGGCGGGCGAGCTATCAGGCCCTGGCACCGAGTATTTTCTGCGCAAAGACCTGGATCCGCTTTTTGCGGCGCCTGATCCGCCGAGCCGGGTATTGCTCGGGTGCACGCACTACCCATTGTTGCTGCCTGTGATTCGCCCCATGGTGCCACCCGCGGTGGAGATCATCGCGCAAGGCGGGCTGGTCGCTGATCGCTTGGCCGACTGGCTGCTGCGACACCCCGAGATGGAGCGGCGGCTTTGGCGCAACGGCACCCGGCACTACGCCACCACCGACGATCCAGAGTGGTTCGCCCGGCAGGGCCAGGCCATTTTGTCGACGCCGATCGCGGTCGAGCGAGTACGGCTGAAATCCTGGCCGTGATCCGCAGGCCCGCGACGGCCGGCGCATCCACTGCCATCCGTACCACTCGTTTCACCGTCGATGCCACCGGCATCGCTCGCGCCTCCGCCCCCACCGGCGTCGCCTATGCCGCCATCGATGCCTCCTGCGGACGAAGAAGTTCGACGTTGGTAGTACAGAGCCTGACCGGAGAGCGAGCCTGGCTAGAGCCCGGCGGTCGAAACCGGGCCGGTGTCTACCACCTCGAAGTCGCTGCCATGTACCTTGCCCAGGCCCGACACCAGGCCGTCCATGTAGGAAGCCCACCCCTCGTTGCATTCGCCGGTGATGTACCAGTTGCTGCCATTGTCGGCCAAAATGATGCCGTACTTCTTCATCGCCGTCAGGATGACCAGCGTCGGACCGGAGAACGAGGTCGTCGCAAACGACGCCTTCAGGCGCAGGCGCAGTCCCATCGGCGGCAGGGTGGTGCTGGAGTTGCCCGCCGCGTGCGTGGCCGGGTGGATGTAGCCCTGGTATGAGCGGCTGACGGTGAATCTGATGGCGTGGCGAATCTCGCCGGCCATGACCTCCTGGTAGCGCACGAGTCCCGGAAGAACCGGCAGCCCAGCCGCGTCGGCAGAGGTCCACCCAGCGGTCCGCAGCACGTTCGATCCGAGGTGGAAGATCGCGCCGTTGGCCGCTGTCCAGCCCGAGATGCCGCCGGGGTTCTGCGCATTGTACAGCTCGTAGAGCGTGCAATTGTTGGGCGCTCCCGCGGTGTCGATGTAGAGCACATGCCGATCGCTGCCGGACAAGGCGCTGGTGCCGCCTTCGATTGGAGCGGTGAGGGGAATCGGGTAGCAGAACTGGTTGCCCCCGGTGGGACAGGGGAGGGGATCGCTCTCGGTCGCACCCCAACTTTGGGTCCAGGTCAACGGCTGCGGTGTGGCGCCGGTGCCGGTCGAAAACGGCATGCCATACTCATCCGTCACCGTCCCCCAGTCGGGATGGAAGGCGGTGGTCGGCGACATGTTGGCCAGGTAGGTCGCGCTGTCGGCGTTGAGCGGATAGGCCGAGATGTCCGTGTTCCAGGGATTGTCCGCGGGAAAGATGTTGCAGCCGTCGATGGTCGGCACGCTGCCAGTACCCGCTGTTCCGCCGGTCGCGCCGCCGCTTCCGGTCGCGCCGCCAGTGCTCGCGCCACCGGTCGCACCACCAGTGGCGCCGCCGCTTCCGGTCGCGCC
>PMBS01000297.1:0-2916 GCA_003153015.1 Myxococcales bacterium | reverse complement strand
GTTCTCGTGCCACCGGTTGCACCACCCGCGGCGCCACCGCTGGAACTTGCACCGCCAGTTCTCGTACCACCGGTTGCACCACCGCTGGGGCTTGCACCTCCGGTTGTATTGAGGCCGCCGGCGCTGGCCATGCCCCCGGCGCTGCTGCCGCCGGTTGTATTGACGCCGCCGCTGTCGGTGGTCCCGCCGGATGAGAGACCGCCAGCGCCTCCATCCGCGACTGAGCCGCCGCTCCCGCTCGCTCCCTTCGGGGTCCCGCTCGAGCAGGCGAGCAGGACGAGAGCCACGGAACAACAAAGAACGCCTTGCTTCATCGCACTATTCCTCGAAGAGTGGTGGCCAACGCGCGCCCGAGCGGGCCGGGCGCGTACAATTCATCGCCCGAAACGAGGTCTAGGTCAAAGCCAAAGAGTTGCCTGTCACGGGGAATCGTGCCCAGCGGCGGCATTGCGCCGACGTTGTGGGGAAGCATCCGGTGGAACTGGGAGTCATTCGGCGTGCTTGCCTTGCTGGGAATCCTCGGGCTCGCGCGGCTTCCTCGGGAACGGCTCCTGTTCGGGATCCTTGCGTGCGGCAGCGCCATCGTGCTCAACCTGTTCAAGTACACCCGCACCTGGGACATCGTGAAATTCGGAAACGCCCTCGCGCTCTGTCTCGGAGTGGGGGCTGGCGGCCTGGTATATCGCGTGCTCCAGAAGCAATCGGCGAGATGGCTGTGCGCGCTCGTCCTCGCAGGCGCGATACTCGCGGTCTGGGGCGGTCTTCACTATTGTTGGTTGGGCACGGACAGGTCGCTCGGTGTGGCAATGGCACGCGCGCGGGCCTCGGCCAGCAAGTGCGCGACCGGCCATTCCAGGGCATAGGGTCGATCTTCGGCAAGCAGCTCGGCGCTCAGTCGGACGCGCCAGTCTCCGCATGCGGGCGTCTCGGCATCGCCCGTGATTTCCAGGTTCTCGGTGCGACAACCGCCCCCGCAAAGCGAGGCAAGCGCACAGTCTCGACAGTACGGCAACACATGGGCGGGGCGCGCCCGTGACTGCGCACCTCTGGCCAGGTCGGCAAACGATTGAGTTGCGAGATCCCCGATGTGTTCCACCATCTTGAAACAACCGAACAAGGCGCCGTCACTGCGCACGTTCAAGTGATGTCCCAAGGCGCATGTACAGCCCTCGCGCCGTTTGGCGATGGGTTGCTTGAGATCACCAGGGATCACTTCGCCAGCTTCAAAGGTAATTTGGTCGAGGGCAGCCTCCAGGCTGCGGCGCGAATCAAACAGGTGCGCACCCTGTTCCCGGCCGCCGCGGTAGAGAATGCCGAAGTGGATGGGCGTGCCCGCAGGAAGTTGTGCGCGCAAACTCGGAAGCTGTTGCGCGGCGGAAACCGCCGCTTCGGGCATCAACATGACATCCACAAAGGGCATGATTCCGAGCTGGCAGAGGGCGTTGACAGCGGCAATGGCCCGGTCAAATCGCGCGGCACCGGAAAGTGAGTCACAGAGCTCTCTCGTGACCGCAGCAAGACTGATGCGCAGCTCGGCGCCGCGCTTTACCAGGCTCGCCACCCGCTGTGCGAGATCCGGCTCCCCGAGCCGAAGCCCGTTCGAGAAGATGACAAGCGGCGAGCCCAGCTCGCAGATGTATTCCGCTAGCTCGATCGCCCAAGGCACGAGGAAGGGCTCTCCTCCAAGTATTCCAAAGCGCGTCTCGGAGCCGAAGGTGCTGCGGGCTTCATTGACGACCTGAAACAACTGGTCGCGTTTGACCTCATTGGCACGCGCGAGGCCGGAATCGGTGCAACAGTAAGCGCAGTTCAAGTTGCATTCGTTGGTAAGCTGAAGCTGCACGGATGGACTCGCGGGTGCCGCTGGGCGTGCGGGCATGCCAAATCCGTGACGGGTCAGCTCTGCGACGAGTGCCTGCGAGAGCTCACCCTCACGTGAGGCGTCGCGCAGTGCTGTCTGCACGGCATCGACTTCGGCGACGGGAATTCGACAAAAGATCGCGTGACTGCGAGATACCAATAGGTGGCCATCGGCAAGAGGCAATAGGACGCTGTCCACTGGAAAGAGGCGAGCCTCGCCAGAGGGTGGCGCGTGATTCGCCATCCTAGAAACCCTTTGGAGGATTGTCAGAACCCCATGACGGTTTGGGTGGCCTGGGGTTGCTGAGTTTGGGTGGATGCCGGCGAATTTCGATGGGCGGCGTGGCTCGGACTGGTTTCGTATGAGTCGCTGGGATTGGTTTCGTATGATCGGCGTCCGGAGCCCCCGCATCCCTGGACGTATCGCTCGCAGAGGTGTTGCGGGGGATGGGCGGAGCAATTATGGGGGGCTGCTGGCGAATCTCGATGGGTGTTGTGGAGCCTCCCGTTGCACCCTGCTTGACACCCCGTTTGCAGTCTGCCGTCAGCACTCCAAGAGCTATCGCCGCGGCGACGGCCAGGTTGCGTGCGCGCCGCAGTTTCAGACGCTCCGGAGGTCTCACCTCAACAGTCGTACCGTGGACATGGACGCGAAAGCGTTTGGCGGCGACGCTGATCTCGTCACCGCCAAGCACGATGACCGGCTTGCCGAGAGGCAACTCAAGATGCCGCTCCACTCGGGTGAGCGACACCTGGCCCTGCGGGCTTTTGCGGAAGAACATGAGTCGGCCATCCAGCGACACCCAGATTTCGGCCAAGGCAGTTTCATTCAAACGCCAGAGAACCTCACCTGCAGGAGAAAAACAGAGACCCGGGGAGCCCCCAGCCACCGCAACACAGCGCAGGTACGGATCCGCGTCGCTCGCATCATCAAGTTCCTCAAGGCAAAGTTCGATCGGCTCGGGAGGTGACGTGCCCATGGGGTGATGTTCCGTCGCGCCTGGGCTTAAGTCAATCGGGGTCCGTCCTAGGGTGATGTAACAGCTTATGTGTCAG
>PMBS01000109.1 GCA_003153015.1 Myxococcales bacterium | reverse complement strand
ACCGCCCGTGACCATCGCGCCGCCCGCGGGGTTCCCGCCACTTACGGCCTGGCCGCCACTCCCAACGGTGCCGCCCGTACCTGAGGACGCATCAGCCAGATCAACATCCCCACCTGTCCCCGCGGCGCCGTCTTTCAGATCATTCGTGGTTCCCAGTGTGTGGTCAGAGTCGGGGCAGCCCGAGGCGAGCCCACAAAGTGCCAAGGCGACACAGATTCGGGATAGGTCGCTTGAGTTGATTTTCATGTCTAGCTAGTGTCCTGACCACGTCGATCGGGTCAAAAGACAAAGGCCATTCCCAGGGACGCGCCCGGGCGAATGGCAAACGGCGCCAGCACTCGGGTGCTCGCACCGCTGCGGTTTCTGACATCGTAGTGAACGTCCATCAGCGCAATGTCGGCGAACGCCCTGGTCGCCACGGCAAAGTGTTCGGACAAACGGATGTCAATTCCACCCCAGAAGCATACCGCCGGCACAAAGAATGCGCCCCCGGGTGCCAGGTCGACCATCTTGGCGTCTCCGCGCGGCTGGAAATCCACCCGGTCGAACCCCCCGCCAAGACCGAGACGAAACAGCAAGAGACGCCGGCGCTCGATCTCCCAGTGCCCGCCGGCTCGCAGCGACATCGACTGCAGCGCAACCCCCACAGCACTTCCCTGGTAGCTGGCGGGAATCTGATAGCCCAGATCCAGCCACGCCCCAAACCGGCCGCCAGCCCGCCCCCAGCGTGGCCCGCGCGTGACGGCGCCAGATATTGCAAGCAACCCGACCACGGGAATCTCGCGCGCGAGCGCCTGCGCAGCTCCCGAAACCACGATTTCGAGCCGCAGCCGCCGAGGTGCAACCGGAGGCACACTGGGAGCTGAGTCTTGGGCCGCTTGCGCGCGTAGCGCCACGCGCGCCTCCGAGCGAGTCAGTGCCTGGCCGCTTCCCTGGCTCAGTGACAAGACCGCGGAAGCAACAATGTGACCGATTTCCTCTTTGGCGATTTCATCAATCCCCTGCCCGAGGGGCAAAGACCGGATGAAGAACCGATTCGCCTGGGAGTCGCGAAAGTACAAGTGCGCCTCAGACGGGGACGAAAGATCAATCCACACGTCCATCGCAGCGAGCTCTTCTTCACCCTTGCGGTCGAGAAAATCCTGCGGCCGAAAACTGTCTCTTTCTGACCACGACACCGCGAACCCTTCCCGGGCCAGCAACTCGGCGATGACCTCGCGCACGCCGCCGCCCGCCGGATTCTGGCCGAGCAACGTGAGGTTGGCGCGCCTGGGAGCCGCCGGGGTAGAGCCTACTTCTGCGGCAGCGGCAAAGCGCGCGCCCAGCAACAGAACCGGAATGGTTCCAAGCAGCCGGCCCCTCCAGCGCGGGGACCACGGCCCTCCGCCGTGGCGTTTCTGCACGGTCAATGCCTAAGTTCCCCCAGGCGCTTGACCGCCGCGGGTTGATAGGCGGACCGTGGAAAGCGATGCAGGAGATCCTCCCAAGTCTGTTGCTCTTCCGCATTGCGGCCCAGTCTTGCGAGGCAGCGAGCACGGCCCAACAGGGCTTCTTCCGTCAAGGCGCCGCCGGAAGCATGCTCCAGGTACGAGTCGTAGGCGGCGACTGCGCCGGCCGGATCGCCGAGTCGGAGGAGCAACTCTCCCGCGGACACGGACGCCAGAAGGGCTTGGGCAGATCCCGGGAAGTCTCGCCTCAACCTCTGATAGAGGCCGACCGCTCGCCCAAGCTCTCCCGCCCGGCGGACCGCGTTTGCTTCAGCGAACAGGGATCGCGCGTCTGGCGGCGCGTAGCGCGAGTCCTCGCGTCGCCGTTCGGGCAGCGCCAGGAACTGGCTCGGCGACCGCGGCGCCGCTGGCTCGATTGTCTCCGCGCGGGTCGCGGCTGCTGACATCCGATCCGCTGCCAGCGGTTCGGGCCAACTTTCGCCAGGGGCTGTTGGCTGCAATTCAATTGACGGCGCGGGCACAGCCACAGACTGCGGCGGCTCGGGACGCTTCCTGGCCACCACTGGAGGCGCGATCTCGGGGCTCGCTGGTGCCGCGGGCGATGCCTCGACCGGCGGCGCCAGGGCGGGGATTTCCCGGGAGGAGACCGGGGCACGATGCGACAAGCGTGCACGAGCCGGGGGGGCCATGGCCACCTTCTCGGCCGGCCGTGCCTCGAGCACTCTGCGACCCACCGCGACCCACGCCACGGCCACGCCCCCTGTGAATAGAACGACTGCGGCAGCCACTGCCACCGTCCGGGTCCAGCTTCGGGCGATTGGCTGCTTTCGTGTCGCGCGACTCGACACCCGGCCCAGCAACTCACCATCTTCTGGCAGGGTTTCGGGGACGGCATCGAACAACGCCGCCAGCGCCGATGCGGCTCGACATGAGGCACATTGCCCAAGATGGGCGTCGAGAACGCGCCGTTCAAGCTCCGAGACTTGCTGGCGCCTCCCGCGCACCAGCAAGTCGTCAGGACACTGTCGATCTCCAATAGTCATCGCTTCAACTCCAGGATTTCTGCCAGCTCACTGCTCGCTTCGATCTTCTCTCGCAATGCCTGCTTTGCCAGGCGCAGCCGGCTGCGCACGGTTTCCGCTGGACGGCCGACGGCAGACGCGACCTCCTCCACGGTGAAACCGAGAGCACAGTGGAAAACCAGTACCTCCGCCTGTGCGGGTGGCAACTCGTCGAGCAGCATGCCCAGGGTCTCTCGCCGTCGGGTTGCGCTCAAGCCCTCGACCGGAGATGGCTCTGGGCTCGTCGAAGCCGCTGCCGCGTCGGGCGCGTCCAGGGTCCATTGGGCGCGAAAGCTTGCCCGGCGGCGTGACGCGAGCGCGGTCAGAACCGCCACGCGACACGCGAAGTGAAGCACCGTGCACTCGCCCCGAAATGACGCGAGCGCCAGCAGCAATCCCTCAACCGCCTCCTGCAAGACGTCTTCCACGTCAATGAAGGCGTGTCCGAGAACTTTGCGCACAGCACGGAGCATCGCCGGCCCTACCTCCTGCACCAGTCTCTGCGTCGCGTGGCGATCGCGAGTCCCAGCCAGGCGCGCCAGCTCCAGCAGAGCATCCTGCGTCCCTTGACCGCTCGTGCTGTTGACCAGCTTCACTACCCCTATGAGTAGCGCGAAGGTGAAGAACGGGTCAAACCGCCGACCACCCGGCGTGCGTGCTTCGTTCGGCTGGTCAACCCGGCTTGCCCCAAGCCTTGACGTAACCTTTCCGAAATGATCTGGTGGTGCGCGTGAGGGGAAGACCCGAGCCAGCTCGTGTCGTCTGGAGGATCTGTAGGCGCGTTGCCAACAATGAGACAACTTCAATGTAGCGTGACTCCATGAAAAACCGCGAACCCCGCCAGAAGATCCTGCTCGCCATCTTGCTGCTGCTGCCGTCGGCAGCGGCCTACGCGCTCCACTGGGCCATCTTCCGCAACGCCCACGACATCTTCTTCTACTTGCTCATGGACGTCGCCTTCCTGTTCGTGCAGGCGGTGCTGGCCACCCTGGTGTTCGATCAGCTCCTCAACGCGCATGAACGCCACGCGATTCGGCGAAAACTGAACGTGGCCATCGGCGTGTTCTTCAGTCAGGTCGGCACCCCGCTGTTGCGGCTGCTCTCTGCTTTTGACGGCCATGCGGAAGACGTGCGCAAACACCTCAGGATCGACGGGGCCTGGACCGAGGCCCACTTCGCTAGAATGCAGGCCGTGCTGCGCAGCCACGAACCGGCGATCGACGCGGGCCAGGGCGATCTGGTGCTGCTGAAGGTCACGCTGGAACACCAGCGCGACTTCCTGTTGCTCCTGCTGGAAAACCCCAACCTACTCGAACACGAGACCCTGACCGAGATGCTGTGGTCGGTGTTCCACCTGGCTGACGAGCTGGCCCATCGGCCCAGCGTGACCAATCTGCCTGACGCGGATCGCAGACACTTGGAGAACGACATTCGACGCGCCTATGACTGGCTGGTGAGGGAGTGGCTGCGGCACATGCAGCATCTCAAGGCCACCTACCCCTACCTCTTCTCCCTTGCCGTGCGGACCAATCCCTTTGACCCAGACGCCAGGGTGGAGGTTTCGTAGATCAAGAAATTTGGTGCCTTGGAGCTTTCGCATTATCCTACATTTATCCACATGGCACGACATGACCTCACAGAGTCGTGTTCCGCAACAGCAGCCGAAGGCCCGGCGCGTCCCAAGCGCGCCGGGCAGTCTCTCCTGCTTCGCCCCATGGCGTGCGCCATGCGCATCGCCATGTTCGAACGCGAGGTGCGCGAGCGCCTATCGCGCGCTGCGCTCGACGCCATCTTGGACCGCGCCGAGGTGATCTCCGAGGGGCAGCGAGCGGAACGCAGCGGCAAGGATTCCTATCTTGGGTCGACCATGGTGACCGTCGACCTGGACAGCCTCGGCGCCGTCCTGCGCGAGCCGGGCGATGCAGGCACAGCGCAACGCCTGGCTGCGCTCCTGCGCGCTGATCTCACCGTCAAGGCGCGCATGGATGCGCTGGCCTGCCGCGAGGTCTTGCGCATAACCAAGGCGCGGCCCAAAGGCGTGCGCACCGAGATCCAGATTCGCGCGCAAGGGCCTTGCGTGTTCATCGACGCTGACGTGGAGGCGACTTTCTGATGGGCAGCAGTATCGAGCAGGAATACACCTTTGCCACGGTTTCTCGCATTCTCGGCGTGGCCGAGGCCAAGCTGCGCTACTGGTCGCAGTCCGGCTTTGTGGGCCCGTCGCGGCGGCGGGGGGCGCGCCAGACATATACCTTCCAGGATCTGGTGGCAGTGCGCGCGGCCAAGGAACTGGTCGAGCGCGGCTTCGCGCCCGCGCAGATCCGCAAGGCCCTGGATGCCGTGCGCGCCGCGCTTCCGGCGGTGAATCGGCCGCTCGAACGCCTGCGCGTGGCCTGGGACGGAAACACCCTGGCCTTGGTCACCGACGGCGCTGCCTTTGAAGTCAACGGCCAGCGCCTGTTCGACTTCGGCCTGGGCGATCTGGCGGCCCGCGCTGCCTCGGTGGCGGCCCTGCCCACCCCGCGACCCACGCTGACCAAGGTCGACGGGATCGAACGGTCAGCCTACCAATGGTTTACTTTCGCCCTGGCGCAAGAAGCAAGTGGCAAATTCGACGAGGCAGTGGCGGCCTACCGGCAAGCTCTGGCGGCTGACCCAGGACTGTCCGCGGCTCACACCAATCTGGGCGCGTTGGCTTACAACGCAGGCGATGCCGGAGCGGCGCGCGCGTCGTTCGAGGCAGCCTTGGCCCTCGATCCCGAGCAGGCGGAGGCGCGTTACAACCTGGCCCGCATCCTTCACGAGCTGGGCGAAGTCGAGCTGGCTGCCTCTGAGCTGCGGCGGGTTGTTCAAGCCGCCCCGGATTTCGCTGACGCGCACTACAACCTGGCCACCGCCCTTGAAAATCTGGGCAGCCAGCGTCAGGCGGTAGAGCATTTGCGGCGCTACATGGCCTTGGCCGCCGACGGTGGCGAGGAACTTGCGCCCTGGGTGGAAGAGGCGCTGGCTCGGCTAGAGCGCCTCCAGGCTTGAGCGATGCCTGTCGGCAGCCGATGTAGGGGGAGTCACAACTGACCTAGATCCCAGAAAATTGCTCTCTTCCTCCTCAGTCGTCATAGTTGAAAAACCCATGTCCGCCTGGTTCGTGTATGTGGTCCGATGCCGCGATGGATCCCTATACACGGGAGTCGCCCGTGACGTGGACGCGCGCGTGGCCACGCACAACCAGGGACGCGGCGCGCGTTACACCCGGGGCCGGGGACCGGTGGCGCTGGTGCATGTTGAGCGCAAGCAATCCCAGGGTTCGGCCCTGCGGCGCGAGGCTGCTATCAAGGCGCTGCCCCGCAAGGCGAAACTGGCACTGACAGTTGAGGCGGCTCTCGCGTGATACGCATCATGTTGCCGTTGGTTCTGTTCCTGGCTGGTTCAATATGGGAACCCTCGAAGGGTTCCCATACCCTCCCGCGATGGTACGCCGCCGGCGAAGCCGGCGGGCTCCCCACGCGACCAAACGCCGAGCGCGTGCTGATTCCCGCCGGACCATTTGTGAAAGGGTCCAATCGTGGCGCTGACGACGAGCGGCCGATGGCCAAGCGTTCTCTGCCTGCGTACCGGATCGACCGCACTGAGGTCACACGCGCCATGTACGCGCGCTGTGTAGCCAGCCGTCGCTGTTCGCAGCCGGCCATCGATCTGGCCCAGGACGTTGACCTGCCTGTCACCAAGGTGAACTGGTACGAGGCGCGTGTCTTCTGCGCTTTTGCCGGCGGCCGTCTGCCCAGTGAGGACGAATGGGAAAAGGCGGCGCGCGGGCCTGAGGGCCGCGAATATCCCTGGGGCAACGACCTTGACTGTGGCCGCGCCAATTGGGGCAACTTCGAAAACGAAGGTCCCTGTGCGGGCAAGAACCCAGGCCGTCCCACCAAGGTGGGCAACTACCCGCAGGGCGCCAGCCCGTATGGTGTCGACGACATGGCCGGCAACGTCTGGGAGTGGACCGCGGACAAGTACGATCGCGACCCTAGCCGGCGCGTGGTGCGCGGCGGTTCCTGCTGCAGCTTCTTCGTCGAGCCTCGCGCCGCCAACCGAAACGCCTGGGATCCTCAGCATCGCGACGGCGACTTAGGATTTCGATGTGTAGCGAGATGAGGGCATGAAGCATCGATATCCAATAGCCGCCATGTTCGCGCTCCTGGTTTTCAGTGCGACGGCGTCCGCCTTTCCCGCGAGCCAAAACGGAGCCAAGCCAAGGTTGGCACCGACTGCCAAGCTCGGTCGCCCCACGCCCATCGTCATTGGCAACCCGGCCACAACCCGACCTGCGCCCATCCTTCCCAAGTCCGCCAATAGGCCGGCGGCTGGGTCTGCCCCAGCCTCGGGCAAGCTCCCTGCCGCGCCGGCGAGATCCGCGCTTCGGCCTTCGCTGAGCAACGCTGCCAGCTCGGCTGCTCCGGCTCGCAAGGCCAGCCCCTTGGCCGGGCCTGCCGAGAACGAGACGCCCGCACCAGCCACCGACGATCCCAATCGCGAGCGCATCTTGGCCCTGCAGGAGGCGCTGACTCGCATCGTTCACGGCACGGTGCTGGGCCGGCTGCGCGTAGGCATGCGGGTGCTGGACCTGGCAACCGGCCACGTGCTTTTCAGCCGCCGCGGCTCGGTGCTCATGGATCCCGCGTCCAATCAGAAGGTGCTGGCCACCACCACGGCGCTTCTGCGCCTGGGCAGCACCTGGCGCTTCCGCACCGAGCTGTCAGGACCTCCGCCCGACGGGGATGGGACGATTGCCGGCGACTTGATCTTGCGCGGCAGCGGCGATCCGTCGCTGCGGGAGGCTCACCTTGATGCCATGGCCGAGGACTTGGCCCGCCGGGGCACAAGGCGTGTCGAGGGCCGCGTGCTGGGCGATCCACGGCGCATCGGTTCTGACGAAGCCTTCGTGGCTGGCCGCTCGCCGGTGCGGGTGGGCTGGTCGACCATTGAAGTGCGCGTTCGGCCGGGCGACAAGGTCGGCGCCAGCGCGCTCGCTTCGGTGTGGCCTGGTTCCGATGCCCTGCGATTGGTGAACCAGGCCGTGACCGGCACGGGTCGGAACCGCATCGGCGTGTCCGTGTCACGGCTGGGCGAACACATCCAGGTCCTGGTCACGGGCAAGATCGGGATTGGTCGTCATGGCATGGTGATCCGCCGGGCACCTCCCGGCGACACGCTGTACGCGGCGATCCTGATGCGCGCGGCCCTGGTCCAGGCAGGCATCGAGGTGACTGGCCTGGCCGGCGTATATTCGGGCGAGGGGCGCGATCGCTTGGTCGCCGCGCCGGTGGACGCCAACCTGCAACTCGCCTCGGCGAGCAGCCTCGGTGATTCGCCCGTGGCCCTCATGCGCGCGAGCCGGTCGCCTGGTCCTGCAATTCTGGGTGTGCACGAGTCAGCCCCTCTGCCCTTGCTCATTCGCCGGGTCAACAAGAACTCGGACAACGAGTGGGCCGAGCGGGTGCTGGAGGCGGCGGGCGCCGAAACCTATGGCGGCAGCGCCAGCACCGCCAAGGGCGTGCGCGCCTTGCGGGAGGCGCTCACGGATCTGGGCGTGCCCTCGTCGGGCTACCTGCCGGCTAATGGCTCGGGCTTGGGCCACCAGAATCGCGTTGCCCCGGCCACCATGGCGGACCTGCTGCGCAGATTGTATTTCGACCCACGCGTGGGGCCTGATCTGTTGCAGTCGCTCTCCGTGGGCGGCGTGGACGGCACTACCCGCAATCGCTTTCGTGGCTCCTCCGCGGCGGAAAGGGTGCGCGCCAAGACCGGCACGCTCAATGGCGTGTCCTGTCTATCGGGCTACGTGGGCGACAAGTCCGACGTGGTGGCCTTTTCCATCATGGTCGAGGGCCACCGTCGCCGCGCGGTCACCAGCGTGCGCAGCGCCCAAGTCAGCGCGGTCAACGCAATGATGCACTATGCGCGCGGCACCCTTGGCCCTGCACCCGCCGAAGAAGCCATGCCGGACCAGGATCTAGAAACTGGCGGCGAGGCCGCCGAACTGGAAGGCGAGACCGATCTACCCGAGAGCGCTCCGGCGCCGAAGCCCGAGCAAAGCATCGAGCAAATGCTGAAAGACTTCGGCAGCCCTGGCAACGATCCGTAGGCGCAACCAACCATCTTCCTCCGATCCGGCTCTGTGGCCTCTGTGTTCTCTGTGGTGAAACAGCTAACTTCGATCCGCGGTCCACGAGATGCTGGTCACTCCGAGTAGACGACCCACAATACCCCGGCCACGGTGATGGCGCTGCCGACGGCGGAACGCAGGGTCAGTGTCTCGCCGAAGAAGATCAGCCCGCCCAGCACGGTCAACACCACCGTGACCTGATGGATGATGCCCATCGCTGTGGCGGTCACATACTTGAGCGCCCGGGTCATGATGAGCTGAGCCCACACGCCAGTCACCCCCACGAAGAGAAGCAGCACCCATTCGCGGAGGTTAGGCGCAACCCACTGCCCAAACGGTGGCAGCACCGGTGGCAGGGTGGCGACTACGCCCAGCAGAGTGAACGAAGCAAACACGGACCAGTGACTTTCGGCGGCGGTGCCATCGTCTCCTGAGCGGCGCGCAGCTCGGATGGCCGTGACCGCAATGCCCGCGGACACCGCTGACAGCTCTGCGACCAAGTCCCAGCCGCTGACAAGCCAAGCGCCGCCTCCGCTGCCCACGATCAAGACAACGCCGATCAGGGTCAGCACCAGCGCGGGCACGGCATGCCGACGCGGCCGCTCTTTGAGCAAAGCCCAGCCAAACAGAAGCGACCACACCGGCGACGTGTAGTTGAGCAAGGTGGCCCGGCCCACGCCCAGTCGCTCGATGCACGTGAAGTACAGCAGCACAGACGTGCCGCCAAAAAGGCCGCGCGCAATCAACCAGCGCCAGCGGTGCGGCCGCAATTCCACGCGGAAGATAGTCCATGCGCCCAGCACAGCCACGACACCGATAGAGAAGCGCACCAGCGCCACTTGCGGCCCCGGGATGCTGCGCGAAACCAGCCGCGCCAGCATGGCCATGACCGCAAACAAGGTCGCCGACTCAAGCAGGCTGGCAGAAGCGCGCCGGGCTGAGCTTGGCTGGGCAGCAGGCAAGGGATCGGTGGGCGGGTCTGGAAACAAGCGACTCTTTCGGGAAAGGGGAAGCCTACACGAGGAGTGCGGCTGTCGCCCGAGGTTGATATCATTCGCCGGCACACGACCGTCTTGTGCCGACCCACGAGCCGGGTGACAATGCGTCCGGGGGAGAATAATGTCCAAACACCTGACCGTGGTTATGGCTCTTGGGCTGCTGGCCGGCTCTTCTTGCGCCAGTGGACCGCCGGTTGCCGCCGACGATCTCAAACTCAAGCGCGTCGTCATCTATCGCAACGGCGTGGCCTATTTCGAAAGGGAGGGTCGCGTGCAGGGCGAACGCGTCCGCTTCAAGGTGCGGGGCGACGAGGTCGGGGATTTCCTGGCCAGCTTCGCCGTGATCGAGAAGGGAGGCAGCTCGGTGCGCGCTGCCTCTTTCCCGCTCAAGCGCGAGGAGCCGGCGACGCCACCCGAGGGAACCGGGAGTAAGCCGGCCGATGCCAAGCGGCGCATGGAGACTGTGGTCATGGAAATGGACGGCCGCGAGCATGAGCTCGCCGTGGGCTACATCGCGGAAGCGCCGGTGTGGCGGCCTTCGTACCGGCTGGTGCTGGGCAACGGCACAGCGCATCTGCAGCTTTGGGGCATCGTGCAGAATCTGTCGGGCGAGGACTGGAGCAACACCAAGCTGACCCTGGTGGCCGATGCGCCGCTCGCCCTGACCACACAGTTGGAGCGGCCGGTGATTCCGGGCCGGCCGGTGCTGACCGACGACGGCGGCGCGATCGCTGTGCTGCCGCAGGCGGAGACCACGCTGGCCGAGGAGCCACTTCCGCCTCAGCAGGCCGAGGCGGTAGCGCCCATGATGATGGCCCCGGCGTCGAAATCTGTAGAGAAGAAGGAATCGATGCGCCAGCCGCGACCTGCGGCACGCCGGCGCATGAGCGGCGCAGTGAAAGATGAAGAGTCTGCTTCAGCCATGGCGGACGCTATGCTGAACAGGCCAGCCGCAGCCCCCTCGCGGGCACGCAATTTGGCTGCGCTGGCCGCGGTCGCAGTCTCGGGCGGCGCCACCCGCTATGAGCTGCCCAACCCGGTCACCGTGCCCGACAATCACGCCACCATGCTGCTGCTGGCGGACAAAGAAGTGCCGGGCGAATCCACCTACCTGTTCGCCCCTGATGCGGGCGTGCCCGATTCGGCATCCCATCCCTTCCGGGTTGCGCGTTTCACCAACAAGACCGGCGGTTTGCTTGAGCGCGGGCCCCTGGCCTTTTTCGGCGAGGGCGGCTTTCTTGGCCAGGGCGTGATCGATCCGCTGCCTGACGGCGCCAACGCTACCGTGCCCTTTGGCCTCGAGCGCGGCCTGGCGGTGGAGCGCAGTTCGGAATACGTGCAAGAAGGCGCGCGACTCTTTCAGGTCGAGGCGGGCAACCTGGTTATCGAGCGGCAGGTGGGACCGCGCACGCGCTACAAAGTGAAGAGCGGCGTTGATCAGCCGCACACCCTGTGGCTCAAGCACCCGCGCCAGAATGGGGCGAAACTGGTCAAGCCACCCAAGGGCACTGAAGACAACGTGGGCGCGGGCAGCGCCCTGGTTCCCGTCGAGATCGCGGGCCACGCCAGCAAGGAGCTGGTGATCGACGAGCGCCAGGGCCAGCAGCAGGCGGAAGAATGGCTGAACAATCTAGCTGACGACGCGGTCAAGGAATACTTGGCCGGACCAGACGGCAAGGGCGAGGCAGGCACGCAGCTTCGGGCCGCGTGGACGATCCGCAACGATTGGAAGCGGCTGGCCGATGAGGCCGAACGCCTGCAGGTCGAACAAAACGATCTGCAGACCTCCACCGAAGAGACACGCGAGAACTTGCGAGCCATTGAAAAGAACAAAGCGGCCGAGGATCTGCGCAAGACGCTGACCGCCCGGCTCAGCAAGGCATCCAGTCGCCTCGACGAAGTAACCAAACGCCTCATCCAGGTTCACATGCAAATCAAGGAGCTGGAGCTGCGTTTCCGCGAGGCGGTGAAGCTGGTGCGCATCCCGGCGCGAGCTTAGCCAGAGTTAGCTATTTCACCACAGAGGGCACAGAGGCCACAGAGCCGGACCGGAAAGGGAAGGGTTGGGTTCTGCGCAGTCCGGATTTCCTTTTCGCATCCGATCTCTGCGTTCTCTGTGCTCTCCGTGGTGGGAAAAGCTAGCCAACAACGTATTGGATCGCGCTCTACGAGATCCTGACTAGCACGTCGATGTTCAGCCGCGCAGGCGCGCCAAGCGCTCCGCGGCTTCGGCCATGCGGCCTGGCTCGCCCACGCGCTTGGCGCGCCAGAGCAGGTTGTGCGGGGTCACAGTGGGCGCCACAAAGCTGACCACGGTGGTCTGCCAACCCGCAGCCTCCAGGCGCAGGGTGCGTTCGGCATCCACCACTGACTGGATGAAGCGGCGTCGCACCTCGGCGTGACGAGGTATTCCCAATTGGTCAGCGCGGCGTTGGGCCAGGACAGCGGCCGACACGTCTTTCGATGTGCAACAGGGAACCAGCAGCAACGTCCGGGCACGCGCGGCCAGCGACTGGTCAATGATCACGTCGGAGGCCGGCCCGCAGGCATGCAGGCCGACCACGAGGTCGGGCTCGCTAGGCCAGGCTGCCAGATCCGCGACATCGGCCTCCACCACTTCAATATTCACATGGGAACCCTGGGGGAGTCGCAGGCGCGCGATGGCGTCGCGACAATCTGCTACGCGCGCCGGCTTGCGCTCGATCACGCGCACGCGCGCCGGCCGGCCGCGCGGCGCTAGGATCAACTCCGCGGCCAAGAGGCCCACGTAGGCCTTGCCCGCAGCCGCATCCACCAAGACGAATTCGCCCTTGGGGGCTCGGCGGGCCACCGCTGCCGCCACCTCAGCCAGCAGCCCTGCCATCTCGTCCGACTTGCGCCGATCCTCGTCCCGCAGACTCGTGGCAGGCGCGTTGATGAAAAGGCGGTGCAAGAGCTCGTCGAGTTGGGTGCGGGCAAAGGTCATGAAGCGTAATTCCGGGGGCTGACCACGTCATTGTACAGCGCAAGTCGGAGCCTCACGGTCGCACTCTTGGCCCAACACGGCCCTTGTCGTCAAGCCGGCTGGTCAGCGCGTAGCATTCGAGATGGCGTGCGCGGCGAAGCCGCGTGTGGGGCAGCGTCGATGGAGTGCTTTCCCCCACGTCGAACCTGCCGCTCGCCCAGGATGGACCTCCGTCCGGCGCCCGGATGACCGGCTGGCGAGAAACAGCACCGCCGGTGATACTCTGGTCGCGGCGATGCAATGAAGCGCTCTCCCATCATGGTCATGGGCTGCACCAGCGATGCCGGGAAATCCTTCCTGGTAGCCGCGCTATGCCGCTGTCTATCCAACCGCGGCCTGTCCGTGGCCCCCTTCAAGGCGCAAAACATGTCGAACAACGCCGCCGTCACGGTCGACGGCGGTGAGATCGGGCGCGCGCAGTGGCTACAAGCGCGCGCGGCCCGGGTCGAGCCGTCCACGTTGATGAATCCGGTGCTGGTCAAGCCCTACGCGGACACAGCCAGCCAGGTGATCGTGTGCGGGCGGGCGGACCCGGACATCTCCTCCCTGCCCTGGATGGCCCGCCGCGATCGGTTGTGGCCCACGGTGCGCGACAGCCTGGCACGCCTGATGGCCGCGCACGACTGCGTGGTGATCGAGGGTGCGGGCAGCCCGGCCGAGATCAACCTGCGCGCCGGTGACATCGTCAACATGGCGGTGGCGCTAGAGTGTAGCGCCGAGGTGTACCTGGCATCCGACATCGACCGTGGCGGTGCCTACGCCCACCTGCTTGGCACCTGGGAGTGTCTGACGCCCGAGGAGCGCCGTCTGGTTCGTGGATTCGTGCTCAACAAATTCCGCGGTGATCCCGCCCTGTTGCACGACGCGG
This sequence comes from Myxococcales bacterium, assembly GCA_003153015.1. GTDB lineage: Bacteria > Myxococcota_A > Polyangia > Fen-1088 > Fen-1088 > Fen-1137. Next base: position 28,000 of record PMBS01000109.1, on the reverse strand, counting down.
ACGCTTGGCTGCTGGCGCGCACGGGCGTACCAGTGGTGGCGCTCGTGCCCTACCTTCGCCATCGCCTGCCCGAGGAGGACGCCTTCTTCCACCGAGCCCTGCCCGCGTCGGGTGCGCTCAACATCGCTCTTGTCCTCTACCCCTGGGCGGCAAACCTGGACGAATTCGATCCCCTGATCCACGAGCCCGGCCTCACTGTGGTTCCCGTGAGCGACCACACCAGCCTCGATTCGTTTCGCGCCGTGATCCTTCCCGGAACCAAGAACACCGTGGCCAGCCTGCGCCACCTGCGCGGCAGCGGCCTGGCCGCCGAGATCACACGCGCCGCGCGACTAGGTATTCCCGTGGTCGGGATCTGCGGCGGCATGCAGATGCTCGGGAAAGCGATCCATGACCCGCTGACCATCGAGGGCGGCGACCTCGCGGGCCTGGGACTGTTGGATGTGGCCACCACGCTGGCACCGGACAAGGCCGTGGCGCTACGCCAGACGCGATGGCTGGACGGAGGCGAGGTGCGCGGCTACGAGATCCACCACGGCCGCACCAGCGCCGGCCCGCACGCCAGGCCTTTGCTGGCAAACGAGCTGGGCTGGCAACAGGACAACGTGTGGGGCAGCTATCTGCACGGACTATTTGAGAACACTGCCTTCCGCCAGACCTTCCTGCGCCGTCTGGGCTGGGGCGGGACCTGCACCGACTGGTCGGCCCTGGTCGACGCCGAGTTGGATCGAGTGGCCGCCGCCTTGGAGGCAACCGGCTGGCCGCAGACTCTGTGCTCGCAGCCGACCACGGGCCAGCCGTAGCAACGACTGTCAGACCCGTTAGGAGATGATGGCTTCATTGAGAAGGGCCTGCGTTTTGTCCCGAGATCCGCTACTATCTGCCCGCGTGCCCCACCGGGGCTGCGACGAACCATCAGAAAGAGGCAGACACCATGGCGACCAAGACCCTTGCAGACATCAACGTCAGCGGCAAGACCGTGCTCATGCGCGTGGATTTCAACGTGCCCTTGAAAGGCGGCCAGATCAGCGACGACCGGCGCATCCGCGCCGCGCTTCCCAGCATCAAGCAGGTGCTTGACCAGGGCGGCAAGTTGGTGCTGATGAGCCACCTGGGCCGGCCCGACGGCGCCTTTGATCCAGAGGGCAGTCTGAAACCCTGCGCCTTGCGCCTGGGTGAGCTATTGGGCAAGCCGGTCAAGCTCGGCCCCAAGGAGGTGATCGGTCCGGCCGCCGAGTCCCTGGTCGCGTCGCTCAAGCCGGGCGAGGTGGCCCTGCTGGAAAACGTGCGTTTCCACGCGGGCGAGACCATGCCCGACAAAGCCAAGAAGAACCCTGACAAGAAGCTGACGGCAGAGCAGCAGAAGACCCACGACGAGTTCGTGGCCGGTTTGGCCAAGCTGGGCGATGTCTACGTCAACGACGCGTTTGGCACCTGCCACCGCAAACACGCCAGCATGTACGGCGCGGCCAAGGCCATCCAGAAGAAGGGCGGCGCCGCGGTGGCCGGATACCTAGTGGAAAAAGAGATTCGCTACCTGCACGAAGCGGTCTCCAGCCCCAAGCGGCCGTTCGTGGCCATCCTGGGCGGGGCCAAGGTCAGCGACAAGATCAAGCTCATCTCCAACCTGCTCGGCAAGGTGGACCACATCCTCATCGGCGGGGCCATGGCCTACACGTTGCTGAAAGCGCGCGGCGTGTCGGTGGGCAAGAGCCGGGTCGAGGAAGACCAGGTCGAAGAGATGAAGAAGCTGCTGGGCCAGGCGGGCGACAAGATCGTGCTGCCCTGCGATCACAGCGCGGCGGCCAACTTCGACTTCAAGACCATGACCGGCGACAAGCCCACCGTCGTCCCCGGCGCTGCGATCCCCGACGGACTGATGGGCATGGACATCGGCCCCAAGACAGTGGCCGCCTTCAGCGACATCATCGGCAAGGCCGGCACCATCGTGTGGAACGGCCCCATGGGCGTGTTCGAGTCGCCGGACTACGCGGCGGGCACCCTGGCCGTGGCCAAGGCGATTGCAGCGGCCACCGGCCGCGGTGCCATCACCGTGATCGGCGGTGGCGACTCAGCCGCAGCGGTGGAAAAGATGGGCCTGGCCGACAAGATGACCCATGTGTCGACCGGCGGCGGCGCCAGCCTGGAGTATCTCGAAGGCAAGGCCATGCCGCCGATTGAAGTGTTGGATCAGAAGTAGATCAGATCTGCGTCTTGAGCTTGCGTCGGTCCGCACGCCGCTCGATGGCCAAGTCGATGAGGCGAGAGACGAGCTGTTTCTGCGACACGCCGGATGCCTCCCACATCTTGGGGTACATGCTGATGGCGGTGAAGCCTGGGATGGTGTTGACNNAAATCCACCCGCGCCATTCCCGCCAGTTCCAAGCACCGAAAAGTCTCCACCGCCAGTTTGCGCACACGCTCGGTCAGTTCAGGTGGGAGGCTGGCCGGGATCTTGGCGTCGGCGCCGTCCGCGTCCACGTACTTGGCATCGTAGGAATAGAAGCCGTCTTTGTGATGAACGATGATTTCCGCCGGCACGGAAGCTTGCGGCTCGTCGTTGCCCAACACCGCACACTCGATCTCGCGGGCATTTACCGCCGCTTCCACCAGGACCTTGCTGTCGAACCCCAGCGCGGCCCGCAGCGCCGGTTCCAGCTCAACGGCGGACGTGACCTTGCTGACTCCGACTGACGATCCCGCGTTGGCCGGCTTCACGAACACTGGCAAGCTCAGCTCCGCGGCCTGCGCCATCGTAGCCGCGCGGTCGTGAGCGAATGCGCGCGCGGTGACCAATCGCCACGGCACGACCAGGATCCCGTCCTGCGCCAGCAGGCGCTTGGCCACATCCTTGTCCATGCCGATGGCCGAGCCGAGGGTTCCCGGCCCGACGTAGGCGATGTCCGCCAACTCCAGCAGGCCCTGCACGGTTCCGTCCTCACCATAGGTTCCGTGCAGAACCGGAAACACCACGTCGTCGTGGCGGAGCAAGGCACGCGGGGTGGTCACCGCTCCGCCGCTGTCAGGGTAGACCGGGACTTCCAACGCGCGCCCCACCGCCTTCAGGCTGAGGGTGCGCGGATCACCCGTGGCACCCAGCAGGGTCGGTTCAGCCTCCGGCCGCCAGCGGCCCTGCTTGTCGATGCCGATCAGCACCGGTTCGAAACGGTCGCGGTCGAGCGCGACGAAGACGTTGCGCGCCGACAGCAGCGACACCTCGTGCTCTGCCGATCGGCCACCAAAGAGAAGGATCACGCGGGTTTTGTTCACAGCCTGACCCTACTACCCGCGGGCCACGGCTTCCAGTTTGTGGCCTGGTGATCTCGTGGCCGTGGCCGTGGTCGCCTCGTGCGCGCGCGAGGCACGCCAACCGGTGGTCACTTTGAAGTAGTTGGGTTTCCCTCGTCCAGAATGCGCCAGAGCTCGGCGCGCAACTGGCGCTGCTCGATCTTTGAGCGATTCACCGTCCTGCACACGTTCAGTTCCTTGCTCGCAAGGCGTTCCTCGTCAGCACCATCACCGCCGCCGCCCCGGAAATAGGTGCCCAGTACGTCTATAAGCCGGACGCAAGTATCCACCGAGAGCGTGCGACTAGGACGCAGGCCCGCGAATCGATCCGAGCCATCCCGGTTCCACCACTCACCAAGGTTGGGCTTGTACCCGAAACGCGCAGCAAATTCGTCGGTCTGCTCGAACGCGCGCGTGCCAACCAGGGGCAGATAAAGTTGGGGACAGATCTCCACGTTGCCGTAGCAAAGCACCCGGCACTCGTCCAAGAGGTAGGCGAGAGTTTGCTTGAGGGTGTGTCGGGTTTCTCCGGGAAATCCGAAAATCATCATGAGAAAAAGCTGATCGACCCGGGGAGCCAGCGTCTCGATCAAAGCCTTCAATCGCGCCAGGTACTGTTCGGGCTTCTTGCTCTTCTCCATGCACAGAAGCATCTCGGGCGAGCAGGATTCCAGGCCGATCTGCACGGTCATGCTCAATCGGTCGAGCACGTCGAGATTCTCCAGTTCCCAGTTCATGACCGAAGTCTCTATGTCAATGTGGATGTCTTCGATCCAATCCCTCTCCTTCAAGTCTGCGTAGAAAGCCTCTCGCCAACTCTTGTGGGCCGCGAAGGTCGCGTCCAGCAGGGAAAAGCGATTGATGCCACACGAGCGGTGCAAGAATTCCAGGGTGTCGACGGCGTGCCGAGAGTCCATGCCCTGCCATCGCTCGTGGGTCTTGCTGTTGATGCAGAAAGAGCAACTGTAGGGGCATCCAAAACTAAAACACAGACAGAAAGGACGCATTGGCCCAGCGGATAGGGAAGACTGTTCCGTGGCCAGGCGTGAAAGCACTCCCGCTTCGTAGCGGAAGGCCACGATCTCTTCGTCGCTCATGGGCGCCGGGGGGATGACACTGGGCCGGTCGGGCCTCTTCCCCGTGCGCACGATTTCGTCGACCACCGGCAAGAAGGAATGGTCCGCGCGGCCCTCAAAGACATAGTCAAAGACGAAATCTCCGCGCTCCGTGATGTGCGCGGTGGCCTGGTCTAATGCCTGGAAAAGTTCGCCCGCCAGGGGACGCCATTTCTGATCGTCGTGCAAAACCCCCAGTTGGCTACCGACGACGGCGTTCATCGACCCCGGATCAACGGTCGGGTGGTAGCCACCGGTGAGAATGTGCAGGTCAGGAAAGCGATCCCGCACCAACGCCCCCAAGATCATACACGAGGCGTAAAGAGCGGACGAGAAGCAGGAGAGGGCGAGGATGGGTTGTTCGCCTCGTTCGCGGATTGCCTCGATTCGTTTGCGCAGCTCATCGGCGAAACTCTGGAAAAACAGAATCATCGGCAGTCGCTCGCGGCTGGGACCCATAAACGCGCGGGTTGGCGAGGGCTGGGCCTTGGTCGACGAACAAGCGATTTGAAAGTCCGTCGCATATCCCTGTTGCTCGGCCAACGAAGCCAAGAACAGCAAGGCGCAAGGAACGTCTAGTTGACCGTAGTCGTTGAGATCGGGAGGCAGCACGAAGAGAAGACGCGCCTTCCCCGAGCCGGGCAAAACCCGGGGCACACCGGATGTTTCTTCGGCGGGTGACGTGTCTTGCGCGGGTATTGTCACGAGGATATTGGCCGCCTCCAACTCATCCACCACGGCCTCGACGCTTTCGGACGGCAAGTCCGGGAACTGGGCCACCACATCGCCTCGCCGGCTGGGCGTGGAAAAGTGGTGCAGCAACTGAAGGACCTCCACGTCCGTGGTTTCCACCGTTCTTGGTTCGCTCGGAACATAGATTTCGATCGTGCTCCCCTGCCATCGCACACGGGTTTGCGGCGCCAGCAGAAGACGATCTTGAGGATTGTATTTGGCGACACTCAGAAGCTCGATGTCAAAGGTCAGCTCGGCCCCAGGCGGGATGACGCCTTCCCTGCCTTCCTCGCCGTAGGCCAGGTGAGAGGGCACGACGAGACGGCGCGCTCCCCCCACGCGCATACCGGGAATGCCCTCGATCCATCCATCAATCACGTCGCCTTTCCTCAGGCGGAATACGAATGGCTCGGCCCGTTCCCGCGAGCTGTCGAAGGTTTCCTCGCCTCGACGCAACCATCCGGTGTAGTGGACCGCACACCGGTCCCCGGCTTCCGCCAGAGCTCCTTCGCCAAGGCGAAGGTCGACAAAGCAAAGGCCCGAAGCCAGCGTGGTTGGGTTGGGATTTGGGTGAGTCATCTGGGGTCTTTCACCTCGACCCCATGCAGGCAGTCCGTCACCATTCCGACTCGGGTTTCAGGGGACTGCGGCCTCATGCTCGAAACCACAGTCTACCTCAGATCACGGTGCCCTGATGTCAAACTGGCCAAAGAGAAACGCCATCTCATCCGCATACTGCTCGATCAGCTTTGCCAGCGGCTTGCCGGCGCCGTGGCCCGCCTGGTCCTCCAGGCGAAGCAGAATCGGCCCGGGGCCGGTCTGCGCCGCCTGCAGCCGCGCCACGAACTTGCGCGCATGCAGAGGATCGACGCGCGTGTCCGACTCGGCGGTGAAGACCAGCGTGGCGGGATAGGCCACCCCGTCCTTGACATGGTGATAGGGCGAATAGGCGTAGAGAAACTTGAACTGCTCGGGATCTTCGGCAGTGCCGTATTCCGGGATCCAAAGTCTGGCGATGCGGAAGAGGTGATAGCGGACCATGTCGGTCAACGGGACGCCACAAATGGCCGCGTGAAAAAGATCGGGCCGCTGGGTAAGTACCGCGGCCACCAGCAAGCCACCGTTGGACCGCCCCGAAATGGCCAGCCGCTCGCGTGAGGTGATCTTTTCGCGGATGAGGAACTCGGCCGCCGCAATGAAGTCATCGAATACGTTCTGCTTCTGCCCCAACATGCCCGCGCGATGCCAGGTCTCGCCGTACTCGCCGCCGCCGCGCAGGTTGGCCACCGCGTACACGCCGCCTTGTTCGACAAAGGGCCCTACCGATGCGATGAAGCCTGGTGTGATGTTCACGTTGAAACCGCCGTAGCCGTACAGCAGGGCGGGCGCGCGACCGTCGCGTACCAGTCCCTTGCGCGTCACCAGAAACATGGGAATCAGGGTGCCGTCTTTCGACGGATAGCGCACCTGCTCGACCGAGAAGGCATTTGCATCGATGGGTGAAGCCAGCTTCTGCCAGACCACGGGTGACCGCAGGTCGCCCCTACGCCAGCCGCGACCCGCGCCGAGGTCATGGCGCATGACCGCAGTGGGCGTGAAAAATGAGGTGAAGCCGAAGAAGAGCTCGCGCGCCTGGTGCCGGCCATGCAACCCCGTGACCGTGCCCAACCCCGGCAGCCGGATCTCGCGTTCCAGCTTGCCTGCGCGCGAGAACACGCGCACGCGCGAGGATGCGTCCTTCAGGTAGAGCGCGGCCAGCTTTCCCCCCACTGCCGCGACCCACTCGAGCGTGTCCTGGCCCTCGGCGATTATTGGCTTCCAGTTCTTGCGCTCGGGCTTGCGTGGATCGATTTGGAACAGACAGTAGTGAGGCGCGTCCTCGTTGCTGACCACGTACAAGCGATCGTCGAGCATATCGACCAAGTTGAAGAGGGCCGGCCGGCCGGTGACCACGGGTATGGGCGACGGCGTGCCCCGTTTGCTGGTGTCGATGAGAAAAAGCTCGGTCTTGGCCGGGCCGTCCAAAACCTCGATGCCTAGCCAGCGGCCGTCGGGCGAAAGTAGCACCGAGGCCCAGGCAGACGGGCCCAGACCTTCGCCGAAGATCTTGCGATCCTGGCTGGGGTCTGTGCCCAAGCGGTGCAAGAAGACCCGGCGTTGGTACTGCTCTTGGCCCGCCGGCACCGAGCCCGACGCCGGGTAGCGCGTGTAGTAGAAGCCGCGCCCCGAGGGCAACCAGGCCAGTGAGCAGGCCCGGGTCCAAGGGATGACGTCCGGCCGATCCTGGCCGGTGTCCACGTCACGCACGCGCAGGGTGGATTCCTCGCTGCCGCCCGCCGAAATTCCGTAGGCTAGCAGGCGGCCGTCTTCCGACGGGTACCACCAATCGAGCGACTGGGTGCCGTCGGCCGCCAAAGCATTCACATCGAGCAGAACGCGATCAGCTCCGGCAAGCCCCTGCCGCCAGTAGAGCACCGGCTGATTCTGCTGGCCTTCCCGCCGCGCGTAGAAATAGCGGGCTACTTTGCCCTTGCCCTTGGGTACCGGCGCTTCCAGCGCGCCGATCCCGTGCAGGGCCCACAGCCGCTCGACCAATCGCTTGCGGCCCGGCACTGCGTCCAGGGTCTGGCGTAGCAGCCGGCTCTGCTGCGCGGTCCAGGAACGGACTTCCGCGCTATCGCCGTTTTCCAGCCAGCGATAGGGGTCGGCAACCTCGACGCCATGGATGGTTTCCTGCACAGGCTCGCTGCGGGTGGGGATGTTTGTCGCCATGAGAGTGCTCAGCAAGAAGGCCAACACCGCGTCTACGCCCTTCCGCGCATCAGCCGTTTGACCGTGCCCGAAAGCGCGAACAACGCCGCGCCGGCAATGAGTGTGACTACCACGAACATCAGGAAGAAGTCTGCCTGGCCGCCCAGAATGCGAAACACCTCGCCGCGCTCGACCTTTTCCACCTGGCCGGCCAGCATGCCCGCGCAGCGATCAGAGATGAAAAAGGAGAAGAACCAAGCGCCCATCATGAGCGAGGCAAAGCGCGCGGGCGCCAGTTTCGTCACCATAGAAAGCCCGACCGGCGAGAGGCATAGTTCACCACAGGTCTGCAGCACGTAGGTCGCGATCAACCAGAGCGGGCTCACGCGAACCCCGGCATCGGACAGGCGCGCCGCCACCACCATGATGGCGAAGCCGGCGCTGACCAGAAACAAGCCGGTGGCGAACTTGACCGGCGTGCTCGGCTCGCGACCGCGCGCCGCCAGACGGCCCCACATCCAGGCAAACACCGGCGCTAGCACGATGATGGCAACCGGATTCACCGATTGGTAATAGGGAGCCAAAAAGTCTATGCCGAGAAACTGTCGCACGGTGCGCTCCTCGGCGAAAAAGTTCATGGACGAGCCCGCCTGCTCGAAGGCGATCCAGAAGAAAATGTTGAAGAAGGCCAGGATGGCGATCGCGGCAATGCCGCGCCGGTCGTCAGAAGAAAGCGGCTGACGGGCTGGCCCGTCCCGCGCAAGGGCTCGACCGGCGGGCGCTTCCCCGATGCCGGGCAGGTAGCGCTGCTTGAAGACCAGGTAGGTAACGAGCCCCGCCACCATGCCCACTCCCGCCGCGCCAAAGCCCCAGTGCCAGCCGAAGCGCTCGCTTTTGGCCAGATAGCCGCAGATGATGGGCCCCAGCGCCGCTCCGGTGTTGATCCCCATGTAGAAGATGGTGAAGGCGGAATCCCGTCGCCGGTCGCCAGGCTTGTAGAGCTGCCCCACCATGGTCGAGATGTTGGACTTGAAGAACCCCGTCCCCAGAATGATGAGCCCCAGCCCGAGGAAGAACGTCGGCCGGCTGGGCACCGCCAGGCAGAAGTGGCCCGAGGCGATGACGATGCCGCCAATGATGAGGGCGCGGTGGGTGCCCAAGAACCGATCCGCCAGGTAGCCGCCGAAGAGCGGAGTCAGGAACACCAGCCCGGTGTACCAGCCGTAGAGATTGGCGGCCTCTTGCTTGGACCAGCCAAATCCGCCGGCAGTGCTGACCAGGAAGAGCACGAGGAACGCCCGCATCCCGTAGTAGGAGAATCGCTCCCACATCTCGACCCCGAACAGCAGAAAAAGCCCGGGCGGCTGGTGCTGCGACCTATCGGTCATCGCCGCCGAGAATCAGCCGCCCAGATGTGATTTGCAACCTGCCTTATTGACTTTCTGATCTGCGTGTTGCTTTCTCGTGCCGTTTGGGCAAACTCGGAACGGCTGGAGAGGAGGCACTCATGCGTCGATCAATCCCTGGCAACCGCACGCAACTGGCAACCATAGCGGTCATAGGCTTCTTGCCGTTTCTCCTATCGTCATGCGACGACACATCCTCGGCCCGCGAATGCTTTGAGATTCCCTTGGGTTGTTTTGGCGATGGTCGCCCAGATCACGGACAGTATCCTCAATCCTGCCAGGCGTCGCAGTACTCCTACTACAACGTGCACGTCCTCCTGGATTCTTCAGTCGACGATGTCACCAGGCGTGAAATCGACAGCTGCCGCCTCCAAGTTGCCAATGAAGCAGGCACCGTCTTGGAGGATCGTGCGTTGGTGAAGCTCTCGGGCGCGGCTGCCTGCCGCGCTCCAGAAACCCCGTACGACATCGGTACTCTGGACTACAGCAGTTGCTGTGGCGCAGGCGCGCAGCTTGATTTCGGGCTAGTTGCAGATGGCCTAGATGCTAGTCCGTTGGCGCAAGGAACGGTAGCTGCCACTTGCGCGCCGGGCCAAATTGTGTCGATCGACCTCGTCGTGAGGAAGATCTAGACACCCAGAACCAGGATCACTCGCACGTCTTTGGTACCCAGGCCGTTGCCCACGTCCACGCCCACCAGAGGTATGGCCACGCTCCGCAAATAGAAGCGCAGGCCCGCGCCCGCCGAGCTGTGCAGGTCCTGGTCCGCCTGGAACCCCTGGCGGAGCAGGCTGGGTGGCAAGAACTGGCGACCGTCGGATCGTTGCGGGTAGACGGCATTGCCGCTGGCATCGACGGTCGGGGTTGGCAGATTGCGATACCAGATGGCTGCCGCGTCGTCGAACACCAAGCCGCGAACGTCAAGCCCCCACAGCGAAAAGAGGGGGAAGTGGTACTCGACCTGGGTACGCAGGTGCGTGTCGCCTTGAAACTGCCGGTAGAGATACCCGCGCAGATTGGTGCCGCCCGCCGAATTCTCCGCCCACAGCGGCAAGTTGTCGCCCGCGGTGGCGCCCGCGCGCACGATCAGGTTGTGCCGGCGAAAGAAGCGAATCCCATGCTCGTACCCGACACTAGCCTTCCAGTAGCTGATCTTATCGTCGCTACCCCACCGGGTACCCCCAACCTCCAGGGAAAAGCCCAGCGCATTTCCGTACATGACCGCGTGTTCGCGGGCGCGAAAATCGAAGGTCACATTGGCGGTGGCAGCGCCCCGCCGTGCGCTTTCCGCGGCCTGCGGCAGGGGTAGGGTGATGATGCCGGTGTCTTGCGGGTAGCTGCTTGCCGAATACGGGAACACGTCGTTCTGATCAAGAATCCATCCCACCGAGGTGCGGACCTTGCGGAACCAGGCCACCCCCGCGTTGATCTCGCCGCCGTAGGAGCGCAGCTTGGTGTTGCGCATAGGCTCTAACGGCATGTTGGGAAAGTTGGGGTACTGGTTGCTGTATTCGGGAATGATCTGCAGTTGGAACTTCCCCTTGATGGTAAAGAAGATCCACGATCCCCACACCGCTGGGTCCTCGTAGGCCACCAGGGCGCCTGAATCGACATTGGAGAGGCGAGCCCCGATGACCCCGCGCTTGCCCCTGCCGAAGAGGTTGCCGTGGCCGACGACCACCCCGCCCGAGATATTGCCCGGCGAATAGGAGAAGGTGGGCAGGGGCGCCCAGGGGAATTTCTCCCTGACCACGATGTTGACGCGCACGCCGTCTTGGTGCGGCTCCCAATAGACATTCACGTCCGCAAACAAGCCGGAGGAGTGCAAACGCTCGCGCACGATGTCCAGCGTGTCTGGCTGCAGGAGTTGGCCGATGGAGAGGCCGGCGATGGAGCGGACGGTTTCTTCGTCGGTGCGAACCGCGTTGTGAACCCGAACGTCGGTGATGACCTCATCCACCGCCCACGCCTGCGCAGCGATCAAGCTGAACGCGAGCGCGGCAAAAGAAACTAGGAAGCGCATACGCGCAACATTCTAGCACCGTCCGTGCCGTTCCTCCGCCTACGCCCTGCAAAAACCTGCGCGACATCCGCGTGGTAGTTGTGCCCGCCGCGGTTGCCGAGTAGCTTACTTCCGCCGATGGTCCCCCAAGCGTCGTTCCCGGCCCGCTACTGTCGTTTCGTCTCCCGCCACGCCCGCACAATCCTGCTTGCGGCGGCCGCCTTGTTCGTCGTCGCCGCGGCGCTGGCCGCGCGCCTGGAACTGCGCACTTCCTTTGCCGAGCTTCTGCCCAGCGACGACCCAGGGGTGGTGGCGATGAGCAAGACGCAGAAGCGCATGGGCGACATGACCCTGCTGTTCATCGGCGTGCGATCACCCGACCGCGACGCCAACATCCGCTACGCCGAAATGGTGACGCGCAAACTGCGCGCCTTGCCCAAGAATGTGGTGGAGTTCGCCGCCTGCAACGTGCGCGATCTGCGCTCGTTCTTCGAAGCGAACAAGTGGCTCTACGCCAGCGAGGACGATCTGATTGAGATCCGCGACCGTCTCCGCCGCGAGATCAGCAAGCGCAAGAATCCCTTGCTGGTGACCTTAGACGACGAGGAATCGGTCCAAGAGATGAAGGACCGTTTGACCAAGCGAGACTGGCTGGGTGGCCGCTTCCCCGATGGCGTGTTCAGCAGCCAGGACGGCACCTACGTCTGGGTGGCGGCCTTGCCGCCCGGGGGGCTGTTCGGTGAGCGGGCGGGCGAGGCTATCTTCCAAGCGGCCCAGCAACTGGTCAGGGACAACGACCCGAAGAAGTATCACCCGCAGATGGTGGCGCACTTGGGCGGTCCGGTGGCCACCCTGATTGCCTCGCGTGCAGCGGTGGAGCGCGACATCCTGTGGGTCACGGTCACCTGCCTGCTCATCGTGGCCGCGTCGTTGTGGGCCTACTTCCGTCGCTTCCGCGCGGTGCCGCTGGTGGGTGTTTCCGCGGCGATCGGCACGGTCATGGCTTTTGCCATGGCCGATCTGCTCTTTGGCTATGTCAACTCGTCGACTGCGTTCCTCGGCACCATCATCCTGGGCAACGGCATAAACTACGGCATCATTCTCATCTCGCGCTACCAAGAGCTGCGCGCCGACGGTCTGCCCAGTGAAAAGGCTTTGGAGAAAGCCCTGGCCGGCGTGATGCGCAGCACCGGAGTGGCAGCCGTATGCGCGTCGGCCGCCTATGCCACGCTGATGCTGACCAGCTTCCGGGGTTTTTACCAGTTCGGGGTAATGGCGGCCTTCGGCCAGATCTTCTGCTGGCTGCTCACTTTCCTCGTCTTGCCCGCCCTGTTCCTGGTCCTCGACCGCCGGACCCGCGCTAGCAGCGCGCCGGATCGGCCACCGGTCAGTCTCGCCTTCTTGCGGCCGTTGCTGGGCAAACATCCCGGCCGCGTCGCCCTGACAGCCGGACTGCTCACCGCCCTTTGTGGCTACGGCCTCCTGCACTTCGCGGACGCGCCGTTCGAGTACGACTTCCGCAAGCTCAACGCGAAACTGGATTCCACCGAGGATGACAAGGCGTTTACCAGCAGCGTCGACTCGCTCTTCGGTCGTTGGCCTTCTCCCACCATCGTTCTGGCCGATTCACTGGCAGAGACTGAGTCCATCCGCCGGGCGCTCCGCAAACAGGATCGGGCTACCGGCGACAGGCAGATGATCGGTCAGATCGAAACCGTGTATGACCTTCTGCCGGGCAGACCCGAGGTGCAGACGCGCAAGCTCGCCCTACTCGCGAATATCCGCAAGCTGGTCCACGATCCCGCCCTCGATGTGCTGACGCCCGACGAGCGCAAGAAGATCGACGCCCTCGACCCGCCCACACACCTGCACGTCCTGGTCCCCGAGGAACTGCCCGCGCTGGCACGACGACCGTTTACCGAAGCGAACGGAACGGTAGGCCGAGTGGTGTTGGTCTACCCGATCGAGAAAGGCATTTCGGTGTGGAACGGCAAGGATCTCTTGCGGATTGCCCGTGTCTTGCAGACCATCCACCTCGACGACGAACACAAGAGCATCGACACCGCAGGCCACGCAGTGGTCTTCGCCGCCATGATTCGCTCGGTGCTACGCGATGGCCCCCGGGCCACGGTCGCCTCGCTGCTCGCCGTGGTGGTCTTGATCCTGCTCATCATGCGGCCGATGTCCTCCGCAGGCGCAGCGATCGCCACGCTGCTCGTGGGCGTGACCTGGATGATGGGCGTGGCGGGCCTGTTTGGAGTGAGAATCACCTTCTTGAATTTCATCGCCCTGCCGATTACCTTCGGAATCGGCGCCGAGTATGGCCTCAACGTGGCGGTACGCTACCGACAGGATCGCGACATGATTCACGCGGTGATGTCCACCGGCGCGGCCGTGGCGGTTTGCTCGTGGACCACCATCGTGGGCTACGGCTCGCTGCTCGCCGCGCGCAACCGGGCTCTGCAAGGTTTTGGCGCCATGGCCATCCTGGGCGAGCTGGCTTGCATCACCGCGGCGATCTTGGCCTTGCCTGGCATAATGTTGTGGAGAGAGCGGTGCCGCGCGCGGCGTACGACGATGGATTCGTCGGTGTAGAGAGTGCCGCCCATGCAGAAGACTGAGTTTGGCTTGCGCATGCGGGCCGCGCTGCCGCTAGCCCACAAGATCGAGATCACCGATAATCGCCCGCAGCAGGCCCTTGTGTTGGATGAGCAGTTCCTTGGCGCGCGCGGCGTTCACCCGTGCATGATGCATGACCAACGCAACCTTGGCTCGGCCGCCCGCCTTCTTGATCAGCTTGACGGCCTCCTCGGCCGGCAGGTTGGTCAGTCGGGTCACCACCCGGGTGGCACGCTGCCAGCCACGCGGCGTGGTGGGCCGCACATCCACCATCAGGCCACCGTAGGTCTTACCCAGACGCACGAAAGCGGTGCTGGAAACCGCCTCCAGTACCAGCTTGAGTGCGGTCGCGGCTTTCAGTCGCGTGCAGCCGGCGATCATCTCGGGCCCTGGGGCCAGATCGACCACCACGTCAGCCAGGGTCTCGGCTGAGGGACTTTGCCCCGCGCAGGTAAGCAAGATGATAGCCGCGCGCCGGAAACGCGCGTAGTCCAGCGCGGCTTGCAGAAACGGCGAGATCTCGGTGTCGGCAATCCCACACACCACATCTTGCGGCCCCACCGCCGCCCGCCGCATGCGCTGGTCAGCTTCCCGTGGGTTGTCCTGCGCCGCCTCGGCCACCCGAGCCAGGGCATGCGGGCCGCCGGCGATGATCGACATCACCAGCGACTGCGGCAGCCCGAAGGTCGGCACGCACTCGGCCGCCTCCAGCGCGCCCAGCCGGCCGGCCGTGCCTACGCCCACGTAGATCAGGCGTCCACCCGCCGCGAGCTTGTCGGCCATCAACTGCGCCGCTGCCGCCAACGCCGCGGTCCGCGCCCGCACCGCCTTCACGGCGTTGTTCTCGTCCTCCAACAACAGCTTGACCACCTCCTCGGGGGGAAGCGAGTCCAGCATGGCTGCGCGCGGGTTCTCTGCGTCCTGCAGTGAGCCGTCTTCGGGGTGGGGGCCAGACCGCGCCATCGGCCACAATTGTCGCTCAGGAGCGCGCGAATGGAAAGACGGAATCTTACGCCCAGGGCGTATGCATGGCCGGCCGGACTCGCAGAGCGGGCGGAGCGGATCTTGCTGGCAAGTCGGCGAGACCAGTAGAGCGCGGGCTGGACGACAGGGCCTCGCGCCCCTGACGACGGGCGGGGTCCGGGCAGCCCTTTCCGTGGGCAAGGACCATTCTGGTCAAGACAAGGCCGAGGGCAATCCACAATCCGCCGCGCAACCGGCGCAACAACACCAACGCCATAGCCGTGGGAGCATCCACTCCCAACGCGGTGCAGGCGGCGAAGACGGCGGCCTCGATTGCGCCCATCTGCCCGGGGATGGCAGCGCCCAGCACCGATGCGACCAAGGATGCGGCCCCCAACCACGGCGCGAGCGCCGGGTTCAGCCCCAGCAACGCCAGGAGCAGCGCCATTTCGGCAACAATCCACAGCTTGCCTGCCAGATGCAGCAGCACGCTGCCCAACACGAGCCGGGGCCGCGAAAGCAAGGCGGTGCGGGCGGCATGCAACCCACGCGCGAATCGGGCTTTCCGACTGGATCCCATGCCCATGCGGCGCAGCGGGGCGACCAGGATGATGATCACGGCGCTGAGCACGACAGCAAGGCTGGCCGCGCCCACCCAAGCACAAACTCGTGCGCTGATGAGCGACGGGGAGGCCCAGGGGAGCAGAGCCGCGCCCGCCAGCAACAGCGCCGTAGCGGCGAGTTGAGTGCCGTTGTCGAGCGCCAGCGCAACCAGGGTGCGGCTGCGCACACCGGGTGGGAACACCAGCGCCTTGAGCGGCTCGCCTGCCACACCACCACCCAGCTCGTCACCGGCCTGGGATGCCACGTAGGCTGCGAACGCAATCGCCGGCCGCGGGCGCAGCGACTTAGGCAGCAGCACGAGCCAGCCGCAACAGCGCAAGGCCATCCCGACAATGGGCGCGAGAATGACCAAGAGAAATCCAGGACCGACCCGTTCAATGCCGCGCAAGACCGGCTCCGCGCCCACCCGCCGCAACAGGACGACCAGGGCCGCCACGCCCGCGGCCAGCAGGGCTCCGCTGAGCCAACCCGTGCCGCGAGATGGTTTGCTGGTGCCAATCGCAAGTGAATGCATAGTGATGCGGGAATCTGCAAACGCGGGACCAGCGCCCATGGCCTGGCCAGATGCGCATCAGCGCGCCCTGTGTGTTGAGGAATTGACAGATCCGCCCTCTGTCCGGCTGATTTTGAACGCCGTCGGGACTGCTACTTCAGTCCCAGCACGTCGCGCATGTCATACAGGCCGGGGCCGCGGCCGTGCAGCCAGAGTGCCGCGCGAACTGCGCCGCGGCCGAGGGTTTCGCGCGAGGAGGCCCGGTGGGTGATCTCGATGCGGTCGCCTTGCCCGAGGAAGAACACGGTGTGGTCGCCCACCACGTCGCCGCCGCGCACGGTCTGGATGCCAATCTCGTCGGCGCTGCGCGGCCCAATCTCGCCATGCCGCTCGAAGCGCGCGCTCTTGCCAAGGTCGCGGCCGGTGGCCTCGGCCACTGCCTCGGCCAGACGCAAGGCCGTGCCCGACGGGGCGTCGCGCTTGGCGCGGTGGTGAGCTTCCACGATCTCGATGTCGTAGGCCGAGCCCAGCGCACGGGCCGCGTCCGCCACCAAACGCAACATCACGTTCACCCCCACCGACATGTTGGGCGCCAGCACGATGGGGATTCGCTTCGCCTGGGAGGCGATCGCCTCTTTGTCCTGGCTCGAAAGCCCGGTAGTGCCGATCACCATGGCAGCGCCTGCCTGGGCTGCAGCGATGGCATTGGCCACAGCGGCGCCGGGCGCAGAAAAATCGATCCACATATCGGCCGCACCTCGGCCAGGCCGGTCCGCCTGCAAGCGAACGCCGCTTTCGGGCAACCCCGCTAGCCGACTCGCATCCGCACCCAGCTCTGGGAAATCGGGGCGCTCGATCGTGGCCACCAGGCAGGCGCCAGGCGTCTCGGCAATTGCGCGCAAGATCGCGCCGCCCATCTTGCCGGCGGCGCCGAATACAGCCATACGCACGGGATCGGCCATGATTTCCCCGTCAGATGAGCTTGAGGTCAGCGAGAATCTTGCGCACCTTCTCGCGATTGGCCCCTGCCATCGGGTAGAGCGGCGCCCGGATCTCGTCGGTGATCTTGCCCATCATGGCCAGCGCGGCTTTCACCGGAATGGGGTTGGCCTCGATGAACAGTCCTTCCGAAAGGGGAAAGACACGGTAGTGCAGCTCGCGCGCTTTCTTCCAGTCGCCCGCGGCGGCCGCGTCCCACATGGCCGCCATGTCAGCGGGCGCCACATTGGACACGACCGAAATGCAACCCTGCGCGCCCAGGGCGTACAGGGGAAAGGCCGTCGCATCATCGCCTGACAGGACCACCATCCGGTCGCCCACTCGCGCGATGATCTGCGCCGCCCGCTGGGCCGAGCCGGTGGCCTCCTTGATGCCCACCACCAGCGGCACCTCGCACAGGCGTGCCATGGTTTCGGGCAGAAGGTCACACCCCGTGCGCCCGGGCACGTTGTACACCACGATGGGCAGCCCGGCCGCGTCGGCCACGGCCTTGAAGTGACGGAAAAGCCCGTCCTGGGTGGGTCGGTTGTAGTAGGGCGTGACCTGCAAGGTGCCGTCGGCGCCCACTGCGCGCGCTTCGCAGGTCAGCTCAATGGCCTCGCGGGTCGAGTTGGCACCCGTGCCGGCGATGACCGGCACGCGCTTGCGGGTTTCTTCCACCACGATCTTGATGATGCGGATATGCTCCTCCACCGAGACCGTAGGCGACTCGCCGGTGGTTCCCACCGGTACGAATCCGTCGATGCCCGCGCGGATCTGCTCGTCGACCAGGCGGCGCAGGGCCTCCTCGTCGACGGCGTCGCCGCGAAATGGCGTGACCAGTGCGGTGATGACTCCCTTGAACATACGCTAGAACCTAGCACGTCTTGGCTATGGGGGTGAGTCGCGGTGGGGACTCCACAATCCCGCGACAGCCGCAGGAGGTCGTGGCCGTAGACGTGGCCGTGGTCGTGGCCGTGGCCGGAGTGATCACCGTCGGCCACGGCCACGAGAACGGCCAGGACCACGTCCACGACCACCACCGATCGCTCCCATTGGGTGCGGGGCTTGATCATGGAAAGGCCTGTCTTTTCAAGGTCGTCCGCGCCGTCGCTCCGCTTGTCGCGGTATTAGGGGGGACCGACTACTCGCGCATCGCCTCTGTGATCCGCACCCGTGCCCCTGCACCGACGGGGTGGGAAGTCTCGATGATGACGGCGTCGCCGGCATCCAGGCCCTGAGTGATGACCGCCTCGGCCGCGGTTCGGTCCGCCACCACCACGCTGCGCGCCTCGGCCCGGCCGGTCGGCGCCACTACCAAGACGCGGTCACTGTCACCCACGCGCGAGAGAGCCGAAGCCGGCACCAGGAACGCCTCGGAAAAACGCGCTCGCACCAGACGCACTGGCAGGCCGGCCACTGTCGTCGCTTCGGGCGCCAGCTCGATGACCACGTGGGTTTCGTCGCCACCATCGGAAGCAAGGCTGCATGCAACGGGCCGCCCTTCGATCTCGGCCCCGCACCAACCCTGTTTCCGGAGGTGCGCAGCCACCACGCGCGGCAGCTCGAAACTGGCGCGCCAGCCCGCCGGTCGCATGCGCACCGCCGGCGCGCCAGCCTGCACGGTCCGACCTAGGATGGCCAAAGTTGCTTCGACCTGGCCCGCTGCCTGGGCCACGATTGCCACGCGTGACAGGGCGGCTTGCGTCTCCTCGACCAAGCGGGCGTAGATTTGCGCTTTGTCCCGGGCCCCGCTCGCCCGCTTGTCGTCGCCCGCGTCTTGCGCACCCTTCGCCAGTTGCTCGAAGTGCGCGAGCCGCTCTTGCTGCCGGGCCAGGTCGGCCAGCACGCCCCGGGCCGCGTCAGTCGTGGCCACCACATCACCGGGCCGCAGCGCGATCCCCGGGGACGCGAGCCGAATCACCTTGCCGCCCGCAGGGAAACTCAGGACCTGGTTGGGCAATGCCTCTACCGGCGCGCTGCCCTCGAACCAGCGCAGAACTGCTCCAGGCTTGGCGACCAGAACGTGCGCGCGCACGACTGCGGGTGCGTGCGGGCCTAGCGCCACGGGCACCACCAGCACACCCACCAACAAGGCCGCCAGGGTACCGAGCAGAGCGTAGAGAATCCATGGGCCGCTGCGCACTGTCGCAATCCGCGCGGGCGTCGGCGTGAGCAGGGGAGGGGACGTCGGAATCGGCGGCGGAGTCACTATCCGGCGGGGCCCCGGGGTCAACATGCGAGCCCCGCTTTGGATGGGATACGGCCGGCTGGCGCGCTCGACCGCCTCGCCGTCGGACATGCGGCTCTGTGGCTCCGGAAGCGGAGGCGGCGTCTTTGCCGGCGCCGGCTCCGGGGGCTGGTCAGGCACGTCCAGGGGCCGCGTCTCGGGCGGAATCGGCGACGGCTCGGGCGCCGGCATGCTCGCCGCAGCAGGCGGCTCGATCTCGACCAGCGGGGGCGTCGCGTCTGCGTCTGGCAGTGGCGGTTGGCTCTGCGCCGGACGATCTGGCTGCGATGCGCTCAGCATGGGCGGCCCGGCCGCAGCCAGCACTTCCACGGAGGCCGTCTCGGTCAATGCCGTCTCCGCCTCGGGCAGAACTGGTTCGGCTGCTCGCTCCGCCGTCGCCGGGCGCGATTCCGCCGCAGGAAGTGCCTCCGGCAGCGCCAGCGCCGGCGCGTCGTTGCCACCAGGCGTGGGTTGTTCGGGAACCGGCAAGGGCGTCTCGACAGTCACGGGCTGCGATGGGACCGGTAGAGGCGTTTGCACAGTCGCCGATTGCGACGGGACCGGTAGGGGCGTTTGCACAGTCGCTGGTTGCGATGGGACTGGCAAAAGCGTCTGTGGGAATACCGCAGCCGGGGGCGTGGCCAGCGCCGGCGTCTTTGCTGGCACGACCCCCGGTTTCCCCTCCTTGTCTGACTCGAGAAAGCCAAGTTGCTCAAGACGTTCCGCGAACGCCGTGAGTTGCGCTGCCGTCAGATCGAGCCCGGTCGAGAGCCGCACCCAGGGGATGACTTTGCCCAGGGGCCGGCCATCAAACGCAAGGGCGACGGAATACTCGTAGTCGAAGAGACGGAAGCTCGAACCCCGCCTGGGATCGCGGACGTCGACGCACCTGACACCATCTTCGTGCAAGATGGTCGAAACCAGATCGCGCCGCAGGCGCGGCCCGTCAAACGCCATGCCTGCATCTTTACCCGGGGATCACGCCGGAGCCAACTGTCATGACTCGGGTCCCACAAATCAAGATGGACGTCGTGGCCGTGGTCGGGTGAAAGCTTCA
The DNA here is from genome assembly GCA_003153015.1 of Myxococcales bacterium. Classification (GTDB taxonomy): domain Bacteria; phylum Myxococcota_A; class Polyangia; order Fen-1088; family Fen-1088; genus Fen-1137. The sequence goes on along the minus strand of PMBS01000109.1, from coordinate 7,742 downwards.
CCGGCTCGGCTCGTGGTTGTCGGCGTGGAGAAAACGACCCGCATCCGACGGGCGAGTCATCGCACGGGCTGGGCAAGTGGATTGACCACGAGCAGCGAACCGAACCTCTGACCCGCGTTCAAATCCTCCGAGTACAGCCGATCGCATCCAGCGTCGAGAGCCGCCTGGACCACGAGAGCGTCCCAGAACGAGATCCGCGTGCGTCCCTGTAATCCAACCGCAGCGACCAGCAGCCCGGGCGTGTTGTCCACCACAACCCATGACAGGTATTCTCTGACGATGGCCAGCGCCTTGCCTGGCGGGAGCGGCTTGCCAACCTTGCGCGTGAGCGTGACGTAGAGTTCCTGCAATACCTGCACGCTCAGCACGCCATCTCGGTCGTTCCACAGGTTGATGATCAGATCGCGCGCCAGGTCGTGCTTGCGTCCCGCGGTCCCATCCTCGGCGTAGACGAGGACATTGGTATCAACGAAGGCCGGCACGGCTGTAGAGATCTTCCCGCCGCGGTAGCTTGCCGGCCTTGAGCGCCTGCCCTCGGCCTAGACGACGGACCGCGGAAGCTCGCGCCTTGTCGTAGCCGCGTTCATTCTCGACCAGGCGGACGAGTTCCCGGCGTAGGAGAGAAGAAACCGAAAGGCCTCGGTGCGCGGCAAGAACCCGAGCCTCGCGCAGGCCCAAGGGCCGCTACGCTGACGGCGCACGCGGCGGCAGTAGGCGTGCCTTGCGGCGGGCCAAGTGGTCAGCTCGGGCTTCGCGGTAGGAACCCCCCTTAGTTGAAGCTGCTGGAAGCATTCGGCGGTGCAACTGGCTGCGGCGCTAGCGGCAGATCCGCCGGCACGACGTCGCTCACGCGCTGCTTGACCCTAAAGAGCTCCGCTTCATTGAAACGCGCGCTGTCCAGGTATCCACGGATGACATTCGCGACATAGAAGAACAAACCTGTCACGCCCAGAACATAGAATGACGCCTTCTGGTCCAGCAGAGCCCGTCTAGGTTCGAAGACATCATAGGCAAGTCCGGAAAAGCCAACTGTGAATGCGAAAGAGTAAATGCCATCTACGTAATGCTCTGCGTACACGGAGCCTAGGCCAGGTACGAGCGCTGATGCCAACAGACCAACTGCCGGGCTTCGGGAGCGGGGGCCAGGCATGCGAAGAACAGCGCGAAGGCGTTCAACCTGCGCACAGGGCGGCTCGTCTTGCTTTCCACACGATAGGTCGAGACCGGCCAGCGGTATGCCCTTGCGCTCTCGATGGTCAGCCTTCAGATACAAGCGGGCCACGTGGTAGCCGGCCCAGCTGGCCGCAGGTGTAGGATCCGACGACAATACCTGCAATTCGTCGATCGAAAAAGCCGCACCATCGAAATCCCCGAGAGCCAGTGACAGCTCCCCACGCGCGACGGCCCGCTGAATGCGCACCTCTGTGTCGACAACCGGCTCGAGATGGTGGCCGTGGAGCAATTCATTGTAAACCGCGATACTACTCTCAAGTTGGCCCGCAGAATGATATGCGGTTGCGATGCGAAGCCGAGCTACCAACTTCGCGCTGGGCCTTGGATCAAACAGCGCGAGTTCCTCATAGGTGCCGATCGCTCGATAGTACTGACCCCGCCGGAAGAAATGGTCGCCCAAGACCTGGAGATACTCACTGCGTTCGGCGCCCTCGGCGAAGCAGGGCGTGGCAGCGGGCTGCCTAGGCTCGAAAAGGTCGTGATCCGCTGAATTAGAGCCTGTATCACTCGCCGGTTCTTGCGTCCAACCAATGTTGGCAAACGTTGCAAGCGCAAGGTTGGCAAGTAGAACTCGACTGGAAAGACTCATGGCACTGGATCGTAGAGACGAGTGGAATTGCCGACCTGAATCCTGGGATAGTAAGTGATTGCAGATGGATGCTCTCTGACGAAAAGCCGATCGAGCGTCAGCAATGTGCCACCAATTTCGTTGTAGCGTGCGAACGCCTGGCGCGCAAAGACGGAACACGAAGGATAGAAGATGCAACCTTCTGTGGGCAGTGACGGTCTTCGCAGTGAGCCCTGGTAGAACGCCAACAGAGCATCCGCTGCGCTCGCATAATGCGTCGTTCTCGCCGGACCACGTAGCGCACACGTCTCCCAAGGCTCGAAGCCGTCACAACTATTCTGAACCGTCTTGGACGGAATCGCATAGGATGCGCAACCGGGCAGCTGGAGAATAGCGCAGGCGACAAGGCAGAACTGCAGCACACGGAGCTTGGGCCGCGCGACGGTACTTGCCAACTGACGTACCAGAAGTTCGAGAATCCGAGAGATCCGGACGGGTGCAGGCATGGCCGCGAGGCTAGCCGAGTGACCAGCGCCACCGGTCGACGAAAAGCCGGGGGGTGACTTCTCGGCTATCAAGTCGCGCTCTCTCACGTCGATGACCTTGGCTCTTTCGCATCGGACAACCCTCAATCAGAATGCAAAAGATATCTCCAGATGGTCGTCCTTGGACTTGAGAACATATCCTTCCTTCGTGGGAGGATAGTTGCACATCTCAACTCCATTCGTGGTTTGGCAAGCGTCTGGGTTGTCCAAGAGGCCCAAGGCTCCTATGGCAGAGCAGACCTCTGCTTCGCCGCCTATCTCGACTCTCAGAGCCTTGCCTACCTTTTCTCGCAACAGCGCAAGTAGGGCTGGGACGTTTCGCGGCTCCAAAGAAATGACCAAGTGTGTTCCTTGAGATCGCAGTATGAAGCCGTCTCCTGTTGAAGGATAGCGGCATCGTTCAGTGCCGTCAGTTGTGCTACACGCGTTTTCGTCATTGAGCAGACCAAACGCTGCTATTGAATCGTTGACTTCCCGATCTCCGTCGATTTGGAAATGCAATGTCCTCTCCTTCGCAAAGAGCCAGGCGGCGGAATTCTTGGCGGGGCATCCTGTGAAGCGCACGTCATCTATCCAAAGTTCGAACTGACCTCGCGTGGCGGTGATGTCCCAGGATAGTCCATAGAGTCCCTTCAGCAGAGGCTGGCGGTCCGCGGCCTGGCCAATGGATGCGCTCGGCCTAAACTGGTGAAAAGGAATCGTGTAGGACTGCCACGTCTCGGCCAAGACGATAGGCACCTCCAGGTGCTGGCCACAGGTGACGCAGATGTCACTCTCTCGTTCGGTGTTGGCATCGTGCAGATGCAATCTGACCGTCGCTGCGGAGCCGTGCCCGCGACGGGCGGAGAAGGCAATGCCACCGTAGGCCGAGGCATCGTAGGGCTGCTGCGGCGCGACGAAATCAAAACCAAGCCCGCACGTGCCGGTCGATTCACTCGCACCGGTGCAACTGAGAGCTGCAGCCTTGCGCGAGCCGCGGGCACCGCTGTCGGTCATTCGAAATTGGCTATCACCTGGTGCATCGACCCGTCGGCTCGAATAGCCGCGAGTGGTGTACCAGCGACCATTCCTCTTCTGTCGGGGGAGCAGCAAGCCATCACCATCCTCGCCATCATCGATTAGCGCGTCGTCGCCGCAGGGCAGCCTGGCTTCGGGATCGGGCTTTATCGGAGCGGCCAGCGCCCGGCGCTTCTCTTCATTGCGAAGCTTCTCTTCCTCTCGTCTTGCCGTGTTCTCAGCGGCTTTCTCCTGCAAACTGCTCATGCAACGCCCGGTGCAAAGACCTGGCAACGAGACACAGGCAGGACTTTGGCCCCAGGCCCTGCCCGAGGTGCCCGTGAACATGGTCGCCATCGCCACACCTAGAGCCAGGATGAACACGCACTTCATTTGTACTCTCCCAAGGTTCCAGCCCCATCCCGTCCGCCGAGAATCCAGCCAGTACGCGGGCGACCTTATCACTAGGCCGCGAAGATGCACAAGCGGCAAGAAACCTGACCGCCGATCAGATCGAGCCTGAAAGAGATGGATCATTTCGATCACTTACCAGACGCAGGAGGCTTCCGGCGAACCCAGAGAGAACTCGCCCGTTCCTGAAGAGTCTGCTCCAGCCGTCTCACAGGGCACGGCGCAAGACGCTTGGCTTGGTCATCGCCGGTGCATAACCATTTGGAACGGGGTTTTCCTGCGTCGGAGAATCCTCCCTTGGTGCGCCCGTGTGGCCATCCAGGAAGAGGGCGTGTCTGGGGTCAACCTGCCAACAACTCGTCATAGACGCGGAAAAGCCGCTCGGCGATTCCCGTCCAATCGTAGTCTTCTTCCACCAGCGCGCGCGCCTGCTGGGTCAGGCGGGCGGCGAGCGCGCGGTCGGTCAGCAGGCGCGCCACCGCTGCGGCAAAACCTTCGGCATCGTCTGCGATGAGCAGGTGCTTGCCCTCCTCGACCGCGAGGCCCTCGCAGCCAAACTGCGTGGAGACCACTGGCCGTCCTAGCGCCATGGCCTCGAGAATCTTCAGGCGGGTTCCCCCACCCGCGCGCAGGGGCACAACCGCGACATGCGCGTCCCCATAGTAAGGAATGGGAGAACCGGCGCGGCCGACCAGCTCGATGTCGTCGCGCCCAGCAAACTCGCGCAGCACCCGGGGCGTGCCTTCGCCCACCACGGTGAGGCGGGCTTCGGGGATGCGCGCGCGCAGAGCGGGCAGGATGTGGCGGCCGAGAAAACGAACCGCATCGACGTTGGGCGGGTAGCGCAAATGCCCGACGAAGATCAGCCGGTTGCCGGCTGCGGCCACGGGGAGCGGGCGCAAAGCCGCCGTATCCACACCGTTGGGGACCAGCGACACCGCAGTGCCGGCGGCCACCGCGCGCAGGCGCTGGGCCTCGATTTCGGAGACCACCAGGCAACGGTCGAAACGCGTGGCATGGCGGGCCTCCCAGCCGCGCATAAGGAATGCCCTGACCAGCAAGCCCAGCTTTTCCACTGCCCCCACATGCATGCGCAGCATGCTGCGGGACTGGGTTTCGCAGAAGTTGTGGAACGAGAGGATGGTCCGGCAGGGTGAGCCGTCGGGCACGGCATCGCGGAAGTGCGCGAGAAAGGAATGCTCAATCTGAAGAATGTTGATGGTGCCGGTGCTGACCAGGTCGCGCAGCTTGGTCTCCAGCGAGCGCGAGCAATACGGCCAGGTGACCAGCGGCCGACCTTGCTGAAGGTGTCCGCAGAAGTCGCGTGCACGCGCGATCGGGGAGCCGGCACGCATGACAGCCCACTCGACCAGTTCGCAGAACGGCGCCAGCTTGGGCAGGTGGCGGGCTTCATCAGCCGATTCGAGCATGGCGAAGAGCAGGACGCGGTACCGGGTCGCTATTTGACGAATGAGATTGAAGTAGCGGATAGCGCCGCCGCGGTCAGTGGGCCAGGGCAAGCCATAGGTCAACCACAGAACCGTCTTGCGCCGATCCGGTTTTTCGTCTCCAGCCATTTCCGTTCCCAGCTCTGCCTGGGAGCCCTTTCAGCCCTTGGCTGTCTGACCGGCGCCGGGGCGCGGGTCAGGCCCAAAGACCGCTGCGCTGACGGCGCACGTGGCGGCAGTAGGCGTGCAACATGCGCTGGTGCAAAGACGCCATGGCAGTGAAGCGCACACCCATGCCATAGAAGTAGTCATCCATGGTGTCGCGGCAGGTTTCGCCTGCAGCCCAAATGATCTCAGGCATGCCGGGCAGCTTGAATTCCAAACCCACTGGCGTGCGCGGAGGATTCGGATCCTGGAGCAAGGTATTGAGGAACACCCCGCGCTCGCTAATGTCGACGGCAAGGCCGCGCTGGGGCCGATCCAGGACGTAGGCGCAAAGCAGTGTCTCCAGAGGTAGACGATCATCGAACCGACGGTCCAAGTTCATGGCGACCTCTCCTTTCAGGATGGTAGGCAAAGGGGGTTTATGTAGGATAAGAACCCACAAAGTGCGCTTCGTCAAGTTTCGCGACCAAGTCCAGAGGCGCGATGGGTTAGAATGCATCCAGAATGAAAGCCGCGCTGGTTACCGGGGCGTCTGGCTTTCTCGGCGGCAATTTGGTGGCGGCCCTCTGCGCACGCGGGGTCAGGGTGCGTGCATTGGTTCGGCCCACTAGCGACTTGCGTCGCTTGTCGGGCCTGGGCGTAGAGATTGTGCGCGGTGATGTATGCGACCTCGTGTCGCTGCGTGAGGCTGCCCGCGGTCAGCAGGTGGTGTTTCACGCCGCAGCCAAGGTGCCTGACTGGGGCCCGCGGCGCGAATTCTTTCGAGTCAACCTGGATGGCACGCGCAACCTGGTGGCGGCCTGCCAGGACGCCGGCGTCGAGCGCCTGGTGCACGTAAGCTCGCTGACCGTGTTGGGTCTGCCCCGCCGAGGCGCCGCAGTGGACGAGCAGAGCCCCTACGATCCGGCGCCGCACGATGCGTATACGGCCAGCAAGATCGGGGCGGAGAAGGTCGTGCGTGAGGCAAATGGTCAGCGCGATCTCTCGACCGTCGTGGTACGGCCCGGGGCGATCTGGGGACCGGGCGATCCCAGCATCACCCCGCGCATCGCGGCCCTGCTGCGCCGCGGGCGCGCGGTCTACATCGGCCGCGCGAGCAACCACCTTGCGCTTTCCCATGTCGACAACCTCATTCTGGGGCTGCGGCTTGCTGCCGAAACCCCAGCAGCGGCCGGCCAGGTGTATCACCTGACCGACGGTGAGACCGTGACCGCACGCGAGGTTATCGATGGCCTGGCCGCGCTCTTGGGCACGGCGCGACCGCGCTGGTCTGTCCCGTTCTTTCTCATCTACGCTGCCGCAGCCGCGATGGAAGGCGTGGCGCGCCTTCTGCGCCGACGCTCGCCCCCGTCCTTCACCCGTTACGGCGTGCGCCTCATGGCCAGCGACTGTCGCTACGACAACCGCAAGGTCGAGCGCGAGCTGGGCTTTCGCCCGACCGTATCCTTTCAGCAGGGGCTGGCAGCCCTGGCCGAACATTTGTGAGGGACGATCGGGCAACCGCCCGTAGGGGCGACCTGCGGTCACCTGCGGTCGCCCTATCGTCGCCCCCAACGGGCGGTCTCCGGTTCGTCACCCCGTCGCAATTCTCAGTTGTCAGCGGGACGGGAAGCCGCCACCATGGATGGTAACCCCCATGCTCGACGTCGCCTCACTCGGACCTCTGGTTGACCAGCGCGACGTGATCCTGGTTACGGGCAAGGGCGGCACGGGCAAGAGCACCCTGGTGGCCGCCCTGGCCGCCCTGGCCGCCCGGCGCCGCGGGGGTGCGGTGGCAGTCGAGTTTTCTGTGTACCAGCGCCTGCCTGACCTGATCGCGCCGGAGAGCGGCGTCAGGGTGGTCAAGATCGATCTGGACACTGCTTTGGAGCCGGCCTTGCGGCGGTTGATCAATATTCCCATGCTCGCCCAGGCGGTCCTGCGCAACCGCGTGCTACGGCAGTTCATTCGCACCTCGCCCGCCATGCGTGAGATGATCGTGCTCGACGAACTGCGCGCCTTGGTCGACGAGAGCACCGCCCGGCGAGTACCGGTGATCGTGGATCTGCCGGCCACCGGCCATGCGTTGTCGTTCCTGGACACCCCGCGCGCCGTGCAGCGCATGTTCCGCATCGGGCCCATCGCCCACGCGGCGGAGCGGGTTCAGCGCCTGCTGCTCGACGGCAGGCGCTGCGAGATGGTGACCATCACCTTGCCCGAGGAACTGCCGGTCAACGAGACCCTCGAGCTTCTGCGCAAGGCGCGCCAGATGGGCATCGCGGCCCGGACGGTCGTGGTGAACCAGGTCCCGGCCATGCTCCTGCACGCCAGCGACCGGCCGTTGCTTGAAGTCCTGCAGCGCGAGAGCGAGGAGGCCCTGGCGCGTCTGGCGGTCGC
>PMBS01000004.1 GCA_003153015.1 Myxococcales bacterium | reverse complement strand
AGTACGCAAGTCACCGTGTATTTCGAGCTGCTGGTACCGGAGGCATCCTGGTAGTTTGTGCTATCGGTCACGCTCGCCACCTTGGTGCCATCCCGGTAGACGTTGTACGAAGTGTCGCTGTCCGTTCCGGTGTACTCGTAGCCAAACATGCGCCAGCCAACATAGACGCCGCCTGAAACCTTTACCGCCACCACGCCACGATCCAAGTTCTCCATCTGGTAGTGGCCGGAGCCGCCCCCCGCTGCCGGTTTGGTTGCGCCGCCCTGACCCGTGACGCCACCTGTGCCCGGCGCACCGCCGGAACTGATTACACCACCGGAGCTGAGTACACCGCCGGAGTTGATGGAGCCGCCCGTTCCACCTGGCGTGGCGCCGCCAGTTCCCGCTGTGGTGGTTCCCTCGCCCGAGTTGCCGCACGCTGGGAGCAGCATCCCCGCGCTGATGGCGCACAGAAATGACGTGAGGGTTTTGTCCACTAAACGTTGCATTATGCGCTCTCGTTGCATGCTTTCCTCCGGGTCATCGAGTCCACGGCTCGACGCCTCTATTAGCATTGACTTTGCTTGTCTGTGCAGCCCATTTTTCCTGTTCTTGTTCTAGACGCTGAAAGTCAAAGAAGAACTGTTTCAATTTTGGACAAGCCCTGTGCAAGTCTGTCGGAGGGACCCACGACGACCCTACTTCACATGAATATCGGGCTTGGGCGGATCGGCCATGCCGGCGCCGATGTGGAAACCCGCGTGGGGCGGCTGGTTGTAGCCTGACTGCTCAAATGCCACCTGCGCCCGGTAGGTCGGATCGTGCATCAGCGTGTAGATGCGACGGGTGGTCACATCTGTGGTTGTGTACACGCGCAGGGCTGTGTTGCTCGATTCGCGCAGCACCAGTTCCTCGCGCCAATCGCCCAGCAGGTCTGCGGTTAGCGTCGGGGTGTTCTTGGTACCGTTGTTCCCCGAGCAGCCGGTTGCGCTCAGCAAGGTTCCGCCACTGGCCTTGGTGATAGACGGGCCGTTCTCAAGCTCGCGCGATTCATCGGCGTCCCAGTAGATGAGAAAGTTGCTCCCAGCCGAGTGGGTCACGGCGGCACCGGTGCCGCAATTGACGTTGCCACCCACTGCACTCGAACAGGTTGCGGCTGTGATGTCGTCCGGGCTGACATACTCGGCGACGCCGCGACCGTTGTCCCCACCCCCGGTGACCCTCACGTAGGTTGTGCAGGTGGCACCATCATGCACATCGTAACCCCCCTTGCTCCTCGTGAACCGTGAACACAGAGATCCCATTGCCAACGACCAGCTCGCCCACGTGCAGGGCATCGCCATGGCCCAGTCCAGTCGTGCACTTCAAGGTTCCGTCGCTGCCGATGTGGAATTGCAGGCGGGGGACAGCACTACCACGCCGATGGCGCACAAGAATGGCACTAGAGCGCAGTCTGCACGGTGCGTTGGGTACTGCATGTAGTTCTCCCTGTAATCGACCCTATGATCGAGGTCTTCATAACGCAGTGGCTTTGCCACTCCGTACGGCTCATCCGTTTTCTCTGCCCCGGGGGCTGAAAGTTGGGAAGAAACTTGGCAACCCAGGGTCGTGTGGCCGATCGCATGTGGTTCTGGCTATGGGACCCGTCTACCTCACATATATGTCGGGCTTGGGCGGATCGGCCATGCCGTTGCCGATGTGGAAGCCGACATGGGGCGGCTGGTTGTACCCCGTCTGCTCTGACGTCACCTGCATGCGGTACTGCGGATCGTGCATCAGGGTGTAGATCCGGCGCGCGGTCACATCGGTGGTTGTGTACACACGCAAGGCCGTGTTGAGCGATTCGCGGTAGACGATCTCCTCGCGCCAATCGCCCAGCAGGTCCGCGGTCAACACTGGGGTGTTCTTGGTGCCGTTGTTTCCCAAGCAGCCGGTCGCGTCCAGCAGCGTGCTGCCACCGTACTTGGTGATCGACGTGCGGTCCTCGATCTCACGCAATTCATCGGCGTCCCAGTAGATGAGGAAGTTGGCGACGCCGCTGGGCTTGGTGCCAAGGGCATGGCCGTCGGTCGCCGACTCGAGTTGCGTTTCCACTGAACTCCACATCTCTGCCCCTGGATTGTTCGGATCGATATCGTCCGCCGCACCCCGACCGTTGTCGGTGCCCGAGGGGGGGGCCTGGTAGATCACCTCGCAGGTGAATGCGTCGTGCACGTCGAGCGTAGGCTGCGTTCCGCTCTCGTGGGGCATGAAGACCTGTATGCCGGGACGCGATGGAACGAGAACTCCCACGTGCAGTGCGTCGCCGTGGCCAAAGCCCGTCGAGCACAGCTTTGTCCCATTGCTAGCAATGGTCGACGCTCCGTAGATGATCTCCTGGGCCCCGTCGCCGTCCGCGTCTGCCACCATCATACTGTGCGCCCCCTGACCGGTGTAGTCGGTGCCGGCGTTGCTATCCGAGGTCCACACCTTGGTCAGCTTGCCGTCGCGCCAGTTCCAAGCCGTGATGGTCGAGCGCACGTAGTACCCGCGCGCCATCAGGATGCTCGGCCGCCCGCTTGCGGCCGTGCTGCCATTGTCCGCGTCACTGACGAATCCGGCCGATGCCAGGAAGCGGTCCACGCGATTGCCGTAGGTGTCGCCCCAATCGGCCACGATTCCGCGCTCCACTTCGAAATTCACGGTGGCCATTTCCGCGCCAGTCGTCCCGTTGAACACCGTCAGGTACTCGGGTCCAGTGAGAATGTAGCCGGCTGAATTGGCGTAGACAGCGCTATCGTCGTCATTGGCAGCGGGTCCCATGTGCAGATACGTCCCGGTTCCGTCTTTGGTTCCCGGCGCAGTCTTGACCACCACCTCTGCCTTCCCGTCACCGTCGAAATCGTACACCGCGAGTGGGGTAAAGTGGGCTCCGCCTCGGCTGTTCGGTCCCAGCGTGATACGCCACAGACGTCTGCCAGCCAGCGTAACCCCGTCTAGCAAGACGTTCGTACCGGGGACATCTATTGAGTCGTCTCCACTGCTCTGCGGATCCCACTTCAAAACGATGTCGTATTGCCCATCGCCATCGAGATCCCCTGGGCTGCCATCGTTGGCTTCGTACGACCGTCCTTGCGGGTCAAGGGGCGGCACATCCAAAGGAGTACGCAAGTAGTTCTGCGCCCAGGGCGTGACCGCAGGGGACTGCTTCCCTTCTGTCCCTTTGATCACGACGCTCACCGTGTAGTTCGAGCTGGCGGTGCCCGACGCGTCCAGGTAGTTGGTGCTGTCGGTGATCGTCGCTAACTTGCTCCCGTCCCGGTAGAGGTGGTACGAAACGTTGCTGGCCGTGGTGTCGTACTCGTAGCCAAACATGCGCCAACCGACATAGACGCCGCCTGTGACCACAACGGCGACCACGCCGCGATCCAGGTTCTCCATCTGGGAATGCCCGGTCGGTCCTCCACCCGTTGCCGTGGCGCCGCCAGAACGAGTGACCCCACCTGTGTTCGTGAGGCCACCGGTTTCCGTGACGCCGCCGGAGCTGGTGACGCCGCCGGAACTGGCGATGCCGCCTGTGTTAGTCACGCCGCCAGAGCTGGTGATGCCGCCGGAGCTGGTGACGCCGCCGGAACCAATGATGCCGCCCGTACGGGTGACACCGCCTGAGCTAGGGACGCCACCTGCGCTCGCCAAACCGCCCGTGCTGGTGATGCCGCCGGAGCTGATGCCGCCACCTGTGTTCGTCACACCGCCCATGCTGGCGCTGCCGCCGAAGCTGGTGGCGCCGCCGGGGCTGGTGACGCCACCTGAGGTGACGCCAGCTGTGTTCGTCGCACCACCGGTCCCGGTGATGCCGCCGGAGCTGATGACGCCGCCTGTGTTCGTCACACCGCCCGTGCTGGCGCTGCCGCCGCCGCCGGTTTCGGGCGTTCCGCCTGCGCCTCCGGTTCCGGTCCCGCTGTTTCCGCCGGTTCCACCATCGGAGAGCGTGCCTCCATCTGGAGTGGTGGAGCCTTTTCGCCCAAGACCCGAGGAATTGCATGCAGGGAACAGCATTCCCACGCTGATGGCGCACAGGAATCCCGCAAGAAATCGAGCTACTTGATGCTGCGTTGGTTGCTCTGGTTGCACGCGTTTCTCCCCATTCCAGTGACCCGCAATGAGTCTACCTCACATGAATATCGGGCTTGGGCGGATCGGCCATGCCGGCGCCGATGTGGAAGCCGACATGTGGAGGCTGGTTGTAGCCTGACTGCTCAAACGCTACCTGCGCCCGGTACGTCGGATCCTGCATCAGCGTGTAGATTCGGCGCCTGGTCACATCCGTGGTTGTGTACACG
>PMBS01000051.1:8657-48213 GCA_003153015.1 Myxococcales bacterium | reverse complement strand
TCTGTTCCCACCGCCGCCCGCTGCCAGACGAGGCGGTGTCCGAGTCGTGGCTGACGCCATTCCAGTCGCTGCTGATCAAGGGGACGATGCCCGCCGTCCTTCCTTTGGTGGACGCCGTAATTCGGAGGCGACTCGGCGACGACACTGGCCTGGGCACGCTGGTCGACGAACTGCGTGCCGAGCCACACGCCGAGGTGCGCGCGCTCGTGCGCTGTCTGCACGATCCGTGCAGCCCGCTGGCGTCATGCGCACCCATCATCGATCGTGGTGCCGCGCAGACCAGAACCTTGCTGCGGGTGTTGACCAACGCCGTGCTGTTCGTGCGCACGGTGCTGGAGCCGCACGATGGTCTTTCGCATCTTATCCGTCTTGGTCACGCCAACGACGCGCTTTCTCGCATGTTGGCCCACGCGGTCCTTCACCGGGTGGTGCTGGCGCGGCCCGAGTCGGCGATTCGCGACGCCATCTTCGAGATCGCTGACTACGAGCGCCTGGCGCATCGAAACGACTTTCTCGCCGTAGACCTCGGCATCCAGAAGGGCACGTACCATCCCGTCCTGCCTGCAGCGTTGGCCAGCATCGTAGTGGACGGTTCGGCGGACCTCGGCTATCTACACCGGCTGTTGTTCGAGGCGTTGAAGAGCGGCGATGACCCGATTGCCGTTCGCTGCATTCGCGATGCCGTCATCGGCATCCTGTATCCGAGCCAAGCCTTGACCACCCTGGCCGCGCTTCCCGCTTCGCTGCCGCCACCGGTGGAGTTGGCCTTGGCACGGACCCTGGCCAGGATCCAACCGCACCGGGGCCGGCAGGTCGCGAAACTGCTGCGTGGGCGTCCGCTTCTGCGCCAGCTGGTCGAATCCGTAGGGGCAGGGGAGGGCGCGGCCGAACAGGTGAACGAGCGCGCATGGGGCCGCCGCATGAGCGGAACGCTGCTTCGGTCCCCCTCGTGCCGGCGTTCCCTCGCCGCCACCGTCGAGGACGTGCTCGGCGGGGGCAGCCTGGCCGCGCAACTCGACCGGCTGCTCCCGGGACTCGGCGAGAGACAACTGTGATTGATGTGTGACCCGGCTTTTCGCCATGCCGAACTTCGGGCATCTGTTTTGGAAGCGAGATGAACAACCACGAGCTTGTCATTCAGTGCTCAGAGAGCCGCTACCGTCGCCTGGTGGGCGTCCTGGCATCGGCGCTCGGGCTTCCACGGCAGGCGGTCGAGCAGAACCTGGAAGTCATCTTCGCCCGAATTGTTGGGCGCCTTGCCTGCTCGCCCATGACGGTGGCCGCGCTTGTCGGCCGGAGCCCCGGAAGACCTAGAGACCTGGGTGCGCGAGTTCCAGTGACCAAACCGTGAGGAATGCGATGAAGACCAGTACCCTACAAGTCAGGTTGGCCTCGGCTTCGATGTGGCTGTGCCTCTTGCTCTCTCCCCTCACGGCACAGGCAGCACCGGCGGCGTTCGACCTCAGCTCGCCAGCCAACGGCGCCTGGTGCATGGCCACGTGCAAGTTCACCTGGCAGGCGGCGTCCACGGCCATCAGCTACCAGCTCTATGTGGACGCCGTGCTCAAGAAGGACGCGATCGCGCCGACCTCCCCGCCCGCTTACACCCTCGCAGCCGGGGAAGCCCTGGCAGAGGGCTTGCACACCTGGTACGCGGTGGCCAAGGACAGCGGCGGAACCACCACGCAGTCGACATCAACCTGGTCCGTCCGGATCGACGCTACCCCGCCGGCAGCGTTTGGCCTCGCCGCGCCGGCTGACGGCGCGTGGGGATCCCTGCGCTTCCTAGACCTGACCTGGCTCCCTTCATCGGATAGTGGATCTGGCCTGGCCAAGTACCAGGTGTTTGTGGATGGCGTGCTCAAGGCAGACAACCTCTTGCCACCCCAGGTCCACCTCTGGGCAACCGACATCTGGTGGACGCTCACCGATGGGTCTCACTCATGGTCGGTTGCTGCCGTGGACTCCGCTGGCAACAGCACCATGACGGCAACAAGGACCATCATCATGGACAGTTCCATGCCTGTTTTCGGCGCCACCAAAGTCGTTGCGGTCAATGCTTCGTCGCCCACGGCGACCGACACACTCATGGACATCCCCGTCGGCGGGAGAGTGCTTGTGGACAGCTCAGCGCAATGGGGGTACTCCGGCTATCCAACCATCCACAACATCGAGGGATGCGACGGGTGCGGGATCGACAGCACCACTGGTTGCCGGCGAGGGAGTCTGGTGGGGCGCATCGGCAGCGGTGCGTGGATCTGTATGGGCAAGAACTACGAGGCCATATCGGCGAGCAGCGGCCGTCTCTATCTTCAGATGGCCGATGACTACCCTAGCGACAACTGGGGAACCGCCAGTTCCACCGTCGTGGTAACCAACCCGCCGACACCGAGTCCCGGCACATGGACAGCAAACCCAGACCCAACACTGTCTTGGTCGTTGCCAACTGACACGGGGTCCGGCCTCGCCAGCCAGACAATTGTCATCGACACCGGCGCGCCGCTTGCTACGAACTCGGACTTCAACAGCAACGCTGCGGGGTGGGCCCAGAATGTGTGCACGAGTTGCTGCAATGGGATCTGGGACTCGAGTCGGGCAGGCCGATCCGGGTTGGCCAGCGTCCACCCCGTCTCCACAACGCTCGACAGTAGTCTGAGCCAGACCGTTACCATCCCCTCGACGGCCGCGACATTTCGGGTGTCGCTGGCCGACACCGGCTATGACTGGAACGATGTTTGGGCTACCGTCAGCCTGATCGACTCCCATGGGTGGACATGGTCGCTGTGGAACGACCTCATGATCGCCCGCGAGGGGTGGCGCAACCTTGACATCGATGTCAGCTCTTTCGCTGGCCAGCAGGTGAGGGTTGAAGTTGAAGGATCTGCAGGCGGTCCCAATGGCAATTGGTCATATGAATGCCTCTACGCAGACTACGTCCGGGTGCTGCCATACGCGAAGGCGTTTCCGGGCCTGGCTGTCGGTGCGACGAGTTTCGCTGTCCCATCAGGGCAGGCGCTCTCCGATGGCCAGCACGAGTGGCGGGTTCTTGCAAAGGACGCGGCGGGAAATTCCGGCGCCAGCCCGACCTACACAATCGGGGTAGACACGACGCCGCCAAACGCTTTCTCCCTCAGTTCACCTGCCGATGGTGCCGGGACTGGGCTGCCGACGCCAAGTCTCTGCTGGAATGCGGCCTCGGACGCGGGGTCCGGAGTCGACCACTATGAGCTGTGGATCGATGATGCGGCGGTGCGAACCAACGTTTCGTCGACCTGCTCAACGCCAGCGACGGCCCTCACCGAGGGAGCCCACGCCTGGTTCGTCAAGGCGGTCGACAAGGTGGGGAAAATCCAGCCGTCAACGGAAACCTGGACGGTCTACATCGACTTTGAAGCACCGGGAGGGTTCAGCCTGCTGACCCCAGCGAATGGCAGCACCGTGGATACCCTCACGCCGACGTTCACCTGGGGGGCAGCCTCGGACACGGGCAGCCTGTCCCACTATGAGCTTCACATCGATAGCACCTGCGTGGCGTGTTCGATCGCAGCGACTAGCACGACCTACACCCTGACCACACCGCTCACGGCCGCTTCGCACTCCTGGTCCGTGATGGCGGTGGACCATGCTGCAAACTCTACGGTGGCGACCGGCGCGCCGTGGACCTTCACGGCAAGGGAGTGCACGCCGGATTCCTCCGGGGCTTGTGCAGGCAACTCCACCGGCGCGTGCAATCCCGGGACTCGGACCTGTTCCTCCACTGGAACGTGGGGCGCCTGTACCGGTGTCGTCACGCCGGTCGCTGAGAACTGCGGCAACGACATCGATGACGACTGCGACGGACTCGTCGACTGCGCCGATCCAGACTGTGCCGCCACCTGTGGAGTTGGACCGGAACCAGGACCTGGTCCAGGACTTGAGCCGGGGCCTGAAGCAGGAGCGGAACCGGCTCCCGAGCCTGGCCCGGAGAGAGGGCCCGAACCCACGCCCGAACCACCTCGCGATGCGGGCGCCGACGCTGCGTCAGATGCTGGACAGGATGGCCCTGTCGCCACGGCGACCGGAAGCAGCACGACCACCCTGACAAACACCGCTACCTTGACCGCGACCGGGACAACCGGTACCGGAAGCGCGACGGCCACGAATAGCAGCGCGACATCTACGGTCACGAACACCGGCACGGCTGCCACGGCGACAGGCGTAACAACGGGCACGCTCACCGTCACATCCACGGCGACATCCATTGTTCCCGAGCCGGGGTCCGACGGCGGCAGAGACTCGTCGCAGGGGCTTCCGGACGCGCCTTTGGTTGACTCGACAAGAGGCGATATCGTGGCATCCGGCCTGTCTGATGCCCCGATTGTAGCGACCGGCGATGCAATGGCCCTGTCCAATGGCCGGGATTCCGGTCTGCCGTCCTTGGATGCTGGCACTGGCGGCAGCGCAGCGACGGACGGTGCGATCGGTCCGCAGAGCCAAGACGCGGTTGCGTCGCACACAGACGCGCCAGCGCCTGGGCGCGAAGCGGGCGTGGGCGACGGTGCGTCCCGTGTGGGCTCGACCAAAGCCTCGAGCAGCGGCTGCTCGTGTCGTGTCGCTGACCAGCGTGAAGTCGCCCCAAGCGCTCTCCAGATCCTAATGATGCTGGCCATTGTCCTCGGCGCCAGTCGCGCCCGAATCAGGCGCCGCCGATAGGCACAGGAGACTTGGTTCCAAGACGGATGAGCACGCAACCCCAGGCCTTCAGGGCCGCGAGAAAACCCAAAAGAAAGGAAATCGAAATGCACCAGATTCGCCAGGTTCCAGCAGTTCTTGCCCTAGTTTGTGCTCCTCTTTGTAGCATCGCGTGTGGTCCAACCCTGTCAACCCAGGTGCGGCTGGACACTATGCGCGCGCCCGACAACACGGGACAGGTTTCCAAAGAAGGACTTGTCGTCGAGGTGCCCGATCTCAAGAAGATCCCCGAACAATTCACGATTCAGGCGGCGGCATGTTTTGCGGACGGCACTCCCATGGTTGACTCGACTACCAAGGCCCCTGATATGAAGGATGCCGTTGGCCTTCCCATTGGCGCTGAACTCTACCAGCTCAAGCTCTCGAACCAGACCGACCACGTCGTCCGACTGCAAGGGGCGATCATCCGCCTCTTCGACCCGGCAGAGAACCAAATCGAACCGGTGTCGAAGGAGGATGCGATAGCCGCGGCCACGCGCACTCTTAGCAATCAGGGCGTCTGCAACTCCGAGGCGCCCAAGATCATGGCAGCATTGAGCACAGTCAAGTTCATCGGTCCAAACACAGAGCTGCTCCCCGGGACCACCACCACCGGATACCTGCTCTTCTTCCCCCAGCGACCCGATCTTCCCGGTGTGTGGAAGCTCTCGCTGTACGAGATTCCCGTGAAGGTTGATGCCGCTGGTTCCACGATCGCAAGGACGCGCTTCGACTTCGCCTATCTTCGCAAGAAGTTCGAGGACACGTACTCGCAGGAGTTCATGGGTGAGCGCAAGCTGGTGAGTTCGAAAGAGATCCAGTAACGCCGTCGTGGCAGTGGAATGGGTGCAGTGACGCGCGGGCAGGGGTTGCCCGGGCCTGGACGAAGACGTCTTTGCAGACGGCGAATCCATGGCGCCAGGCCCGGGTAGAGGACCTGATGACTCGACTCCTCATCCTGTCCGAGAACTGTTGCCGGGCGCCTACATCGACATGCTGACGCCCGGCTAGCCTCCCTGCTACCATGCTGTCGAGATAGCCATGAGGAGAATTTCCATTGCGTTTTCGATCGCGGCCTTGCTGTTGCTGTCCGCCGCCGCACCTGCCGCCCCGAACTTCCTGGCCATGGCCAGCGCCGTGATCGACGGTTGCGTGGTGGCGTACTCCGCGACCCAGAGGCGCATTGCGGCGGTCGTGCGCTACCAGGTCGAGGGCACTGGCGAGGGTTGCGATGTGGTCTTCCTCGACGAGAAAAGCAAGCGGGTCGATTCCTTCGCCGTCCATGACGTCCAGGACGATGCCGCAAGGGCGACCGAGAAGGTGGTTCCTAATCTCGCTTCAAGGTTGCAGGCCGGCGCATACGTGGCGCTCGACAAGTCCGCCTGGCCGGCAGACGCGCCTGACCTCCTCGTGCCGGCCGTGGGCATCAAGCTCAAGTGGAAAAGGAACCAGATCCTGGCGGTTTCTGCGGTCGGAAAGTCGATCCCACTGAAGAAGGTGGAGGTGCTCGCGCCGTTCAGGGCCGCACCCGTGGCCGTCTACGCCGCCACCGGAGTGCCCGTGCTAGTCGTGGCCGTCGAGCAGAATCCGGGCGAGGCGTACCTGGAGGGCTACAACGTCGTCACGGAGATGCACCTCGTGCGGATTCCCGAAAGCCCGCCCCCGCCTGCGCGTGGCGAGCGTCTCCCGGCCGGTCAGCCAGCAGACCTACGGTAGTTCGGAGCCCCAAGGAGTCTGCGCCGCCCGTGGTCCCCCTCCGGCTACGGCGCCTGCGGTTTCGCAACCGCCCACCACTTCACCCGCGCCTGCAACAACTCCCGCCACCCCATGGCTCGCGCCTGGCACCAGCACGACAGTCGAGGCATCAACGACCACCAAGGCGTCGCGTGGCCTGAAGAACACTCACTACTTTGGTGTCAGCTGCATCACCGTGCCGTCTGTGTACGAATTGGAGGATGTCCCCGTGTTCGCCCAGTAGACGCTCGCGGCATCAACGGCGATGCCGTGGGGGGTGTTTTGCCCTGAGGCAAGGGTAGTGGGGATGCCGCCACCGATGGGCACCTTCATCACCGTCCCGCCGCCGGAGTTCGTCCAGTAGACGCTCGTGACGTCAATGGCGACGTTCCAGGGGTTGTTCTGTCCTGAGGCGAGGGTGGTGGGGGTGCCACCGTTGATGGACGCCTTCATCACCGTCCCGCCGCCGTAGTTCGTCCAGAAGACGCTCGCGGCGTCGACGGCGATGCCCTCGGGGTTGCTCTGCCCTGAGGCGAGCGTAGCGGGATTGCCGCCGCCGATGGGCACTTTCATCACAGTCCCGTCGGTGTAGGCGTTTCCACCCGTCCCCTTGTTTGTCCAGTAGGCGTTTGCGGCGTCAACGGTAATGCAGTGGGATGCGTGCTGTCCTAATGCGAGAGCAGTGGGGGTGCCGCCGCGGACGGGCACCTTCATCGCCCCGCCGTCGGTGGAGTGGTTGCTTGCCCAGTATACGCTGGTGGTGTCCACGGCGATGCCTTCGGGGGCGTGCTGCCCTGATGCGAGAGTAGTGGGGGTGCTGCCGCCGGTGGACACCTTCACCACCGTCCCACCGCTATAGTTGGTCCAGTAGACGCTGGTGGCATCCACGGCGATGCCCCAGGGGTCGTTCTGCCCTGAGGCGAGCGTAGTGGGGATGCCGCCGGCAATGGGTACCTCCATCACCGCACCGTCCGTGTAGGAAATGGAGGCCGTCCCCTGGTTCGTCCAGTAGACGAACGTTGCACGAACGGCGATGTTGAAAGGGGAGTTCTGCCCTGATGCGAGCGTAGTGAGGGTGCTGACGCTGCCACCGCCGGAGCCGGCCGCACCTGCGTCTGTACCGCTGGCATCACCAGTTCCGCCCGTGCCCGTGTTTCCGCCATTCGCGCCACTGCCTCCGGCAGCATCGACAGCACCAGTCGCACCGCCACCACCGGAGTCAACGCCACTCGCACTGCCCATGTCGCCGGTACTGACGTCGGGGCTGGCTCCGCTCGTCGAGTCCACGGCAGTGCCGGTCGGCGTTTTGTCCAATGCCGCATCGAACGCTACGTCTGGTGCAGACCCTGGCAGCCCATCCGACCGCGCATCGGAGGCCACAATTTGGCTCACATCGAGGCTACCGGAGGTATCAGAGGGGCTCGCGTCCGCCTGGCCGCTTGTGCCAGCCACGCCATCTGCTGTGGCAGGCGGAACGTCGGAGGCCGCGTCCGGGAGCGCCCGCAGTTGGCTGGCATCGAAGGAGCATCCCGCAGCCAGCGCGGCGATTAGACAAAGGCCATGGACATCGAGGCGCGCAGACAAGAAAGGGAATGCTTTCATCGCTTGAACCTCACGTCTGCTCACGATGGCCCGAATCCTCACTACTTCGGTGTTAGCTTCATCACCGTGCCACCGCTGTAGTTCGTCCAGTAGACGCTTGTGGCGTCAACGGTGATGTAGCGGGGGGCGTTCTGCCCTGATGCGAGGGTGGTGGGGGTACCGCCGCCGATGGGCATCTTCATCACAGTGCCGCTGCCATCGTTCGTCCAGTAGACGCTCGTGGCGTCAACGGCGATGCCGTAGGGGGCACTCTGGCCTGAGGCGAGAGTAGTGGGGGTGCCGCCGCTGGTGGGTATCTTCATCACCGTGTCGCCGGGGTTGTTCGTCCAGTAGACGCTCGTGGCGTCGACGGCGATGGCTAGGGGGCCAGTCTGCCCTGATGCGAGGGTGGTTGGGGTGCCGCCGCCGATAGGCACCTTCATCACCGTGCCTCCCTTGTTCGTCCAGTAGACACTTGTCGGGTCAACGCTGATGCGGCGGGTGCTGGTTTGTCCTGAGACAAGGGTAGTGGGGCTGCCGCCGCTTGTGGGCATCTCCATCACCGTGTAGCCGGGGTAGGTGGTCCAGTAGACACTCGTGGCGTCCACGGCGATGCCTTGGGGGCCGGCTTGGCCTGATGCGAGGGTGGTGGGGGTGCCGCCGCCGATGGGCACCTTTATCACCGTGCCGCTGCTGCGGTCGTAGGTTGCCCAGTAGACACTCGTGGCGTCCACGGTGATGTCGTCGGGGTTGGTCTGCCCTGAGGCGAGAGTAGTGGGGGTGCCGCCGCCCGCTGACACCTTCATCACCGCACCGTCCGTGTAAGAGATGGAGGCCGTCCCCTGGTTCGTCCAGTAGACGAAACTGGCACGAACGGCGATGTTGAAAGGGGAGTTCTGCCCTGATGCGAGCGTAGTGAGGGTGCTGACGCTGCCACCGCCGGAGCCGCCCGTACCTGCGTCGGTGCCGCTTGCACCGCCAGTCCCGCCCGTGCCCGTGCTCCCGCCGTTCCCGCCACTGCCTCCGGCAGCATCGGCGCCACCACCGCCACCACCGGAGTCGCTGCCGCCCGCACCACCCATGTCGCCGGTATTGACGTCGGGGATGACGCCGCTCGTGGAGTCCACGGCAGTGTCGTTCGACACTTCGTCCAGAGCCGAATCGGACGCTGCGTCCGTGCTGCCATCCACAAGCGCGTCAGTGACGGCACCAATGCTCGCGTCCACACCCGCGTCGGGTGCTAACCCCGGCAGCCCGTCCGACTGTGCATCGGAGACCACAATTTGGCTCGCATCGAGAGAGGTTGCGTCCGGGAGCGCCCGGAGTTGGCTGGAATCGAACGAGCAGCCGGCTTCGGCAACCAGCCACGTGAGACCACACGCTGCGAAGAAGAACGCCTCTCGCCGCGACACCGTCTTCACGATCAGAACCCCACCCTTGCCGTCGCACCAGTCATCCCACCAGCTATCGGCGCCACGGTCACGGGTTGGCCTTCAAAATAGAACAGTACGCCGGTGGTCACGGCTGCGGCAGCGGCCAGTCCCCAGAACACGTTGGCCGTGGTCTGGCGCGAACTAACCGAGTCGATGTCTCTCTGGCTGCAACCAGGTCGGGCCGGGTTGCCGGCGCCGCACGAGCTGCGCAGGCTGTCGAACTTGGAATCCATGAGCAGTCCGGCGGTGATGGCGCCCACTGCCAACAACACGGTCGAGCCGGCTGCCACCCAGGTCCATTTCCTGCCCAGCAGCCATCCCTCGCCTGCGCCGCTTGGTCGTGATGCAGCTTGCAGGTCGAAGCCAGGGGCAGCTTTGGACGCTGGGGTGGCCACCGAGACCGCCACGGGACGCAGCCGCATCGTCACGGTGCTCACCGAAGCTGCCGTCACTTCCACATCCTCGATCGCAGGCGCCGCGCTCGCATGCTTGGCCGTGACCTGGTGGCGGCCATGGGTGGCCCAAATCATCTCGGGCAGCGGTGTCACGCCCACGCTCTTGCCGTCGACACTCACCTCCGCGCCTGCCGTCTCGCAGTCAATCTGAATGCGTCCTAGCTTCCTCTGCAACTCGGCCACGGACTTGCGCACATCTGCGACCGTCTCCAGCGACGTGTCAGCGGCTCCTGCCAAGAACTTCTCAAATGCCTCAAGAGCCTCAACCGGGCGACCGAGATCGCGATCGGCTTGGGCGATGTTGAACATCAGCTTCGGCGATGGGTAGGCGGCGTATGCAGCGTTGAACTTCTCCAGCGCACCAGCGACGTCGCCTTGCTGGTAGAGTTTGGTGCCCTGGCCCAGCAGGGCCTGCGCCTGTGCCTTGGCCTGTGGAACTCCGGTCGACGGCGAGGCTTGCGCGAGAATCGCGAGCATGATGAGGCAGGTCGCGTGCATGTCACAGCTCCTCGAACAGTTTCTTCCGGGCCTTGCGTCGGGGCGTGGTGGTTTGCGCGGGTTTGTTGGACTGCCCGCCGGTGAAAGGATTGGGCTTGCTGGCCTCCCCGTCGGTAGGAGTGTCGATCCACTTCTGGTGCTTTGGTCGGGCGGACCTGTGCTCGGGTCGGGCTGTCGTAGCTGCTGTTGGCTCGGGCGCAGCCACCGGAGGTGCCGGCGGCTGCGGCAGCGGTGTGGCGACGGGCTGGGCAACCCCTGTCACTGCCGGTTTTGGTGCAGGACTCGAACGGAGCAACAAGAACGCCCCGAGAAGCAGGAGCACCCCGGTCCCTGCGATGATGGCGTGGATCGGCTTGATCCGATTCAACTGCCCTATCGCTGATTGTGCCATCTCCTTCGCGCGCGCAACGATTGCATGCAATGGCGTGACACGATTCCCTGGTGCCGCGCGATCCGAGTCGGGCTTGCGCGTGTCCTGTGGCGCTCGGGCAGCGGGCTGGCGCGCGGGTGTCGGCGGTGTCGGCGGTGTCGGCGGCACCGGCGTGGCGCCGTATCCGATCGTCGCGCTGGCCGGCGACGAGACTGATGACACCATCACCGGCGCTGGTGTCGCATCGGCGGGGCGGCCAAACGCGGCGGCTTCAATCTCGCGCGAGAATTCTCGCATCGACGAGAACCGCTCCGCTGGTTTCTTGCGCAGGGCGCGCCGCAGCGCCGTCTCCACGACCGAGGGCAGGCCCGGCACTCGCGGCGCCAGCGGATGCGGGTCTAGGTTAATGATCTGATAGAGAAGCGCAGCCGGCTCGTCAGCGATGAACGGACATCGCCCAGACAGCATTTCCCAGGCGATGCAGGCCAGCGCCCACTGGTCCGCGCGATGATCGATGTCATCGATCATGCCGGTGGCTTGCTCGGGTGACATGTAGGTCGGCGTGCCCATCACCGCCGATGCGCTCGTCAGTTGCGTACGCGCCGCCTTCATCTTTGAAATCCCGAAGTCGAGCACCTTCACGAAATCGGGCTCGCCCGGAACTTGCACTAAGAACACGTTCCCGGGCTTGAGATCGCGGTGGACGACGCCTTGGTCGTGAGCTGCATTCAACGCGGAGGCAACCTGCCTGATCACGTGGACAGTGGTTTCGATCGGCAGGCGACCCACGCGGCGCAGGCGGTGGTCGAGATCTTCCCCTTCGAGATACTCCATTACCAGATAGGGCTCGCCGGATTCGGCCTGGCCGAAATCGAAGACGGTCACGAGGTGCGGGTGCCCGAGATGTGACGTGATCTCGGCCTCGCGATGGAACCGCGCCAGGGCTTCGCGGTTGGCGGCCAGATCGCGCGCCATCAGCTTGATGGCCACGCGCTTGCTGAGGCGGAGCTGCACCGCCTCATAGACCGCGCCCATGCCGCCTTCGCCAATCAGGCGCGTGATGCGATACGCGCCTTCGAGCACCGTGCCGACCAGTGCATCCATGCGGGGGTCAGGCTGCACGGCCAATACGCTCCTGCGGAGGTCCCTTCATCAACATGATTCGGCCCGGGTGCGGGGCTTCCGAGTTTTGACTTGGTGCAGTCGCGGACCCTTGATGACCGATTCCATCGACCTCCTTCGACGCATTGCCGGGTGCCTGGCTAGGCTGCGCCACCATTGCAACACTAGGCTATAGGCGGGTGTTTAGTCAAGACGCGCCAGCGAAACTGGGGCACCTTGGGTGCCCGCATTTTCGACGCAGAAGACGTGATCGCCGATGTTGGCAGGCGAGTAGCCGAACTTCGTGCGCAGAAGGGTTTGACCCAGCAGGCCCTGGCTGAGGAACTGGAGCTGTCCTGGAAATACCTTCAGCAGGTCGAGCTAGGGCTGGAGAACTTGACCCTCAAGAGCCTGGTGCGGTTGTCCAACGCACTTGGAGCGACGCCGGTCGACCTTTTCAGCGCCCCTGTCTCTCGAAAGAGGAGACCGGGCCGCCCGAGAAGGCGCCCGACTTCTGGCTGAGGTGCAGGCCGAACGTCCGCTGACCAGCACATGCCTGCATTCTCGCCGAGGGTGTCGACCCTGTCCTCGCCTCGGCCGGGCAGGGCTTCCTCCGTCCTCGTTGAATGGCAGCATCAGCCGCCCATCTTCTGTGGCATTGTCGAGGAAATCCTGGCCGCGAGTACTTGAGTAGGGATCCACTGTACCGGACGCGCGGGCTGAGACGTTTTGAGGACGGTGCAGGTGCCCGAGGGCGGCGTAGCTGAAGCCGTCGAAACAGTCGGCCGGCACCTGGTCGGCTCCACCCACGCTCAGGGTTCGCTCCGAGTCGCTGGGGCTACCGCCCGCCACATACGCATGGGCGATGAGCACCGATGGGGAAACTAGTGGGCGCCTCAAATGGCGGCGCCATGATAGACAACCACCATGCTCGTCGTTGATCCCTGGCACTGGCTGGATGCGAATGGTGACCTGCCCACAGACAACCTCCGCCTTCGGCGGCAGATGCTTCGGATAGCGCGTTTCATCGAGTACGGGGGACCGCTCAAGAAGC
This sequence comes from Myxococcales bacterium, assembly GCA_003153015.1. Lineage (GTDB taxonomy): Bacteria > Myxococcota_A > Polyangia > Fen-1088 > Fen-1088 > Fen-1137. Next base: position 35,277 of record PMBS01000051.1, on the reverse strand, counting down.
TTGAGTGTCGGGAGACGCTGATGGAGTGCCGGAAGCGCCCATGTGGCAAGCCCTGCACGGGCCTGATGTGGGTAGCGAAGACCGAGCGAGACGAGATCCAGGCGTTCTGCCGGGTCTGCGGCAACGACGAGGCCGCGGTTCACAACTGGCACGAGACCGAATGGGCCAACGGCATGATGGAAGCGGTGCCCATCAACTTCGACGGTACCGACAACGATCGCGACCCAGCGCCGCCCAGCAGCGGACCGCCTCAGTCCTCGACCGCGAACTGACGGCGGAACGCGCCGCAGGCCGCCGACGGGCACGAGATTGTCTCGGCAGCGCGGCGACAATTGGATCGGTCTCGAGGTCATCTGTGAGCCCGCGGGGAGCCGAAGTCATTGTGCTCACATCACCGCCTGGGGGAAGTGCCGCCATCGGGAATTCCCGCGGGATGTGTTTCCCGTGGATGCCACTCCCAGCACAACCCCGCGGTTTTGCAGGCTGGAATGCCAGTCGGGAGCCGATCCCGTGGCCATAGGATCGGCTTTCCGGTGGAGGATCCACGGGACGCCACTCACGCGCGGTCTGTGGCGGCCAGGTGCTTTCCGCTCCGGCGGCTCTTCCGCGGGTGGTACCCTCGCATTGCGTGCCTCGGACGTTCTGCATGACCGACTCAACAGCGAACTCGACCTGGGTGGTGGCGCTCGCGGGCAGGTGTTGGGCGTGGGTTTCCATCATCGTGCTCCCCATGGAATGGGTGAACGACAACGTGGCGCCCACGTACCTGCGCTGGCAGGTGGTGTTTGTGCTGGACGGGCCGGCGTACATCGAGTTGCCCGCGGCGTTCGACCTGAGAAGCGTGATCGATGCCCCAGTCGTCGACGTCGAGACGCTACATCCGGCCCAACTGCCGTCGGGCACCTACCAGGCGCTGCTGCGGGTGGAGGACGTGCAGGCCATCTCGCCGCCCATGTTTCTGGCCATGCAGGGCCGGGCCACGGGCGGCAACTACTTGCTTGGTTCGATCACCGTGCCTTGAGCACCGGCCTTCGGCCTTGGGGCGTTTGGGTTGTGATCCTGCTGCTCCCGCCCACCAGCCTGAAAGGGGGGGATGCTCGGACCACCTGAGCGGGGCCCTGGGTTCCCTTCATCAGTCCGCCCCCATCGCTCCTTCACGATCTTTGAGCTGGCGGCCACGTCATCCAGCTTCAGCGGTCGCCTCTCACCGGTGGTGGGGTCGACGATCTCGCCTGGGTCGTTGGCATCAGCCAGGCCGGCATCGTAACCGCGCTGGTATTCTTCACCGAGGCGCTGGCCGAGGTCCGCAACGAGTGAAACCAGTTGTTCCTCGTTGCGGATCGGTGTCTGCAGCGCTTGCGCCATGTGTGCGACCGACGCGGGTGTGATGGTCAAGCTGGCGATCATCTCGTCGTACTCGGAACGCAGGCTGCGCACGAGCCCCGGAGGCTGCTTTAGCGCGATGACGACCTCGGTGAGTTTCTTGCCAGTTTCGAAGAGCTCGAAGGCGGCTGCGCAGACAGCGCCGGTTGGTTCGGGACCGGAATCCCCGCCAACAAGGCCGCGCAGGACGGCGGCGACCTCCTCGGGCGGGTAGCGCCAGCCGCCGTCAGCGCCCTTGGACGGGTGGAAGGCTTCGTTGTCTCGCGCTTTGATTGCGTCCTCGGATACGCCGAGGAGCGCAGCCACTTGTCGTCGGGTTAGCAGTGTTGCCGTGCTTGCCATGGGATTTCTCCAGTTCGGGTTGCCAGGGGATGCGGTGACGGCCGTAGCCACGTGATGTTCAAGGCCGTGTGTCCCGCAGAGCACCGGTTCCAGTGGCCACGGGATGGACCTTCCCCTGGAGGATCCACTGGATGGCGACGCGAAGTGGACAGGTCTGGCGCCCGCGCGTGTCCACTCCCGTCTTGCAGCTGTGGCCACCATCCCTTGGTTCGGAGAACACCAAACAAAGGAGAGAGTCATGATAGGGCAAGGAAACTGCACACAGAGAATTCAACGCTGGTTGACCGCGGTCGTCTTCGGGCCGAGCACCCCCGCCGGCGGCCTCCGCCTCACCCTTCACCATGCGCCAATCGACGAGGGGCAAAGGCTGCTGCGCACTTGGGAACTGGAGAGCATCCCAGAAAAGGAAGTATTCCATGACCTGGTCGAGGGAATCGATGGCGAGGCGGCCGAGGATGCCAAGCAGCTAGGGTGGGGAGGGCAGCGATACGTCCTTGGGGCCACCGCGGCCGACGGCCGGGCACTCGGAAGCCTGACGCTGCGGTACTCGGCGACCACGCCGACGTCGGGCGAGTCGGGCGCGTTCCTCGATTCGGAGCCAGCCAGCGCACGCGGCCAGGTCGCCCTGGCCATGCGGCACACGGATGGAGCCTATCGGCTTCTTTCGGACGGATATGAGAAGATCCTGGACGCGCTCAGCCGTCGACTGGGCCAGCAGGACCAGTTGCTCGACAAATCCATGAGCATGCAGAACAGGATCTACGACACAATGGTCGACCTCGCCGAGAAGCGCTTTGAACGTGAGGTCTTTGCAGAGACCAAGAAGAAGGAGCTGGAGATCGAATTGCACAAGGAGGTTGCTCAAATCGATCGGAATCAAATGTTGGCGAAGCTAGCCTTTGATCGGGTGGGGCCGCTGCTCCCAGGACTTCTGAACCGGATACTCGGCCAGGGCACGGTGCCAGCCGCAACCACCTCGCGCGAGGAGGTGCTGGCAAGCATCTTGGAGAGTTTGACTCAGGAGCAATTCGCGGGCCTCCAGAGCGTACTCAATCCATCGCAGCTAGCGAATCTCGCCATGCTCATCGAGGAGCTGCAGGCGGCGCGTGCCGGCCGCAAGCCCGGCGCTGGCGGGACCGAGGCGCCATCACAAGGTGGCAGATTCTCTGAGGAGACTGCATACCTGGCCATCGGGCACATCAAGAAGGACCTACTGCCCTGGGCAATCGAGCAAATCAGGGCGGGCCAACCCCTGACGCCACCAACCACCCTGGCGCAGCGGACAAGACTCTTCCAACTGTTCTTGGGTGCGCTCTCGCGGCAGCAGTACGACGATCTCCTCGTCGGGGAAAACCCCTTCAACAAGGAGGAGCGCCAGGCATTCGTCAAGCTGGCCGAAACCTTCAACTTGGTGCCGCCGCCGGTCCAAGGCCCAGCGGCCAAGGACCAGAAGGGGCCCGGCTCAGGCCCCCAGAACTAGAACTAGATGGCGGCGCACGCTCAGGGCGTGGTCAGCCGGCGTGGCCGCGGCTGACCACGCCAGAGGATACCTTTTCACGCGGGCGTAGTCCCGACGTACAATTGGCCCCGATGCCTCGACGCCCACTTGTTCTGCGGCTTGTCGCCTTGGTCGCTCAACATGTCCCGAGCGTGCAGCGCGTTTTGCCGGATCTGTCGATGATTTCCAAGGGGCATTCCACGCGTATCGGTGAGGAGTAGGCATGCCGCGGACGGCCCGATTCGACGACCTCGACCTCACGCACCAGGAGGCGCTGCGGATGGTCACCGCGTGGATGAGAAAGAAGGAGAAGGCGTCAGCCGCGTCCCCCTTGGCGCTGGCTCAGAAGCACATCGGTCAGCACGGGGGGCTCGCACATGGGAAGTGCCGACTCTGCGGAGCAGCGTGCGCGATTCTCCATTGCGACCAGGCCCTGAAAGAGGAGATGGGCTATCGATTGCTTCAGACGCTGAGGGCGAGTCGAGAGAAGCTCAGCCTTCTACAGTCAGGTCTTTTCGAGGCCGCCGCCAGTTACGTTGATGCCAAGCGGAACCGGAAGCACAAGACGATGGATGATTCTCCGCCGGAGGGTCCCGTTGCAAAGAAGATCGCGAGAGAAGATATGCCCCTCCTGTTCGATGAGATCAAGACGGTGCTCCGCGAGTTCAAACAACTTGCTCGCATCATGGTCGGTGCCGAGATGCAACTCGCCGGGCGTTTCACGACACCGGCCTTGGTCGCGAAACTAAGGCGGCGACCGCGCGACTACCTAAGGACGGCCATCGACTGCTACTTGTTCCGGCACGGGTGGACGGCGTCTGAGATATTCTCCCTTTACCATCCGGACTCGGAGGTCACCCTGAGCGGCTGTGGACATATTTACGATCGGGTCGAGAGGGCCCGGAAGACTGGACATCCACCGCTCATAGGGGGCTGGCCGCCCCGAAAAGAACGAGCTTCCTCGAAGACAGCGCATCGCGCTTCCGCATAATTGACTATTCCTATCTGCGGAAGATCTTCCAGCGAGGCTGCGGTATGCGGAAGCTGTGGGGCACGAAATCGTCAAACAGCCAGATGCGAGCGGCCTGGAGCATCGCAGCTCCGACAGGCTCGACCGCATCTTTGATCTTTTGACTGATGAGGTCGCTGAGAGGCTCGCTCAGCGTGGTATCATCCTGGCTGCTGACGAATCGCCGCGCCCGGGAAAGGAGCAAGACACATGGCGCGACGACGAAAGGGCGAGCGAGTGCTCGGCCCGTACCGTGACGGAAGAGGATGGCGAATCGTACTCGCTGAGGCACCAGATCAAAAACGCCGTCTCTACTTTGAGACGGAACGCGAAGCAATCAAAGCTAAGCGGATCGCTGAGCAGGAGTTCGAGGAAACCGCAGGCGTGACCATCAAGGAGGCCATTGAGGGATACGAGATGTTCCAGAGGGCGGAAAAGAAAGACAAACCCCGCTCGGTAGCCGACACCGTCTACCGGCTGGGCTTGTTGTTCCCAGAAGGGGACGATCTGTTGTCGAGTCTGACGCCCAAGCGGTGTCAGGAGCTTTTTGACAACCTGAAGGTGCGCAAGACGAAGTACGACAGGCCCTTCTCGACAGACTCGTTGGGGAACATCCTTGCCGAATCGAAGACGTTCATGAACTGGTGTGTGAGCAAGAAGAAGTGGCTGCGAGCCGCCCCCCTCGCAGCCATCGAGGTCGAAGGGAAACGGCGGCATGGCAAGCCGCAGCTTCGGCTGGACGAGGCACGGAAGTGGACGGCCAGGGCGTTGGAACTGGCGGAGGAGGGCGAGTCCGGGGCGGTGGCGGCCTTGATCACCTTGTTGATGGGGTTCAGGGCGAGCGAGGTAGTCAAGCGGGTGGTTCGCGATCTGGACGACGATGGGAAGATCTTGGTGGTGGAAGATGCGAAGACCGAGGCGGGGAACCGGCGGGTACAGGTGCCGGCGGTCTTGCAACCGCTGCTGAAGCAACTGGCGGAGGGGAAGGCTGCCAGCGACCGGCTATTTGGCCAACACTGGCGGGACTGGGTGCGGAAGTGGGTGGTCCGGATTTGTCGGGAGGCTGGAGTACCGTTGGTGTGTGCCCATTCCATGCGCGGGCTCCACTCGACCTTGGCTATGGAGGCCGGCATGTCTGCGCACACAGTGGCCGCGTCCTTGGGCCACGAGTCCGCCAGGACCACATTGATGAGTTACGCCAAGCCGGAGGGCGTAGAAGCGGGACGGCAGAAGCGAGTGACCGCGGGAGTACTTGGAGGGGGCCGAGTGAGCCGGATCCGGAGGAATATCGTTCCGGTATCGTTCCGGAGCGACCTTGGCGGCGCCCGCCGCCGCCGTAAGTCCTCGAAATTAGTGGAGCTGAACGGGATCGAACCGTCGGCCTCCTGAATGCCATTCAGGCGCTCTCCCAGCTGAGCTACAGCCCCATGGGTTGGGTAAAGGTAACTACCAGCCGGCGCGGCCTTGGTCAACCCTGTCCGCGGCTTGCTTGCTTGACACAAGGGTAGGGGGTGGCAGAGTCTGCCCTTCCCCAGGGCATGCAATCCCTGGGTTTTGCAGAGGATTTTTCCCAGGAGAAGCCATGGCAACGATCGATTTCGGTGGAGTCAAAGAAGAAGTCGTCACCCGCGACGAGTTCCCCATGAAGAAGGCGCTCGAGGTCTTGAAGAACGAGACCGTCGCGGTGATCGGCTACGGCGTGCAGGGCCCGGCCCAGTCACTCAACATGCGGGACAACGGCGTCAACGTCATCGTCGGCCAGGCGTCCAGGTTCAAGCGCGACTGGGACCGCGCGGTCAACGACGGTTGGGTGCCGGGCAAGACGCTGTTCGAGATCGAGGAAGCCGCCGAGCGCGGGACCATCATCCAGATGCTGGTTTCGGACGCCGCACAAAAGGCGATCTGGCCAGAGATCAAGAAGCACCTCAAGCCGGGCGACGCAGTCTACTTCTCGCACGGCTTCTCCATCGTCTACAGGGACCAGACCGGGGTCATCCCTCCCAAAGATGTGGACGTGATAATGGTCGCGCCCAAGGGCTCGGGCCTGAACGTGCGGCGCAATTTCCTCTCAGGCGCGGGCATCAATTCCAGCTTCGCGGTCGAGCAGGACGCGACCGGCCACGCGCGCGATCGCGCCCTGGCCCTCGGCATCGCGGTCGGTTCGGGCTACCTTTTCCCCACCACCTTCCAGAAGGAAGTGTACAGCGATCTGACTGGTGAGCGCGGCGTGCTGATGGGCGCCCTGGCCGGGATCATGGACGCCCAATACGAGGTACTGCGCGCCAACGGCCATAGCCCGAGCGAGGCATTCAACGAAACCGTCGAGGAGCTGACCCAGAGCCTCATTCGCCTGGTCGACGAGAACGGCATGGACTGGATGTATTCGAACTGCTCGGCCACCGCGCAGCGGGGCGCGCTCGACTGGCGTCCGCGCTTCAAGTCAGCGGTGCTCCCGGTCTTCCACTGGCTCTATGACCGCGTGGCCTCGGGCAAGGAAACCGCGCGCGTGCTCGAATCGACCGGTGGCCCCAACTACCAGGAGCTGCTCGGCAAAGAACTGGCCGAAATGGGCGCGAGCGAGATGTGGCGCGCGGGCAAGGCCACGCGCGCGCTGCGCCCCAAGCAGGCAGCCAAGGCGATTTCGGCGGATACCAAGGGAGTGGGCGGCCGTAGCGAGAACTAGCAAGATTCCCCCTCAACCCACTGAGGTGACGACGGCCGNNGTACATTCCGGTCCGGTTCTCGGCCCTCCTTGCCAGCGACCCGGCTTGTCGGCCGGATGCTAAGGGACATCGCGATCTCTGCCTCGCTGTTCGAGCGCCGCGAAATCATCATCCCCACTTGCCGTCGTTGAGGCGAGGACATCTAGGGTACCTAGAATAGATCCGCGCCGACCCCCAGCACGGCGACGGTGTCGTGTATCGAGGAGTGCACGGCCAACTCAACGGTAAAACCGCCGCGCCAGTTGGGGCGTTTTGCACCGAAGGTGAGTGCGGCACGGAAGTCGAGGCCGACGCCCGTGTAGTTTGAAGGCGGGGCGGTGGAGCACCCGGAAACGCCACAAGAAGACTTGAAAATGTGGCCCGAAACGACCGACGGTCCACCACCCATGGTGATCAGGGTTTCTGGTACGGTGAACTCAACCAGCAGCGCGTGACTATCCCATACGTCGCTCTTGGTTCCCCACAGCTTGTCTTCGGTCTTTACGGCTGAGAACTGGTAGCTCACAGCCCATGAGGATTTGATCTGGATGCCAGCTCGCGCACTCGCCGCTCCGGTCATTCCCATGGTCCCATAGCCGAGTCCGGCCGAGCCACCCAGCCGCAGGCGCGGGAAGACTTCGGCCTTCTCGACGCTCCCACCCTGCGCGAACGCCTGCGAGGCAGTGAGCAGGACCGCAGCGGTGAGAACAAGTGCCCGGTACATGGCCAAGGGTCCTGCAAGCCGTGGACCAGCACCCGGACGCGCGAAATGTGGCCCCGCCGTGGTCCGATTGGGCAGCGGCTAGCCCTAAGAGTGGTGGAGATCCAACGCCCGCTGACGAAGACTCACCGGCTACCAGACGATTTCTAGATCCGCCGGCGTACGAGAAGTAGCCCCACTCCCACTACCACGGGCAGGTGCCACAGGCGCGGCCCATACACCATCAGGCTGCCCAACAAGAAGAGCGCCAGCACCACCGCCGTGATGACCGGCAGGTTGCCGCTCCGCCTGGAAGTCGAGGGCTCCTCATCGAACGCGGCCGCGCCACCCCCCAGCATGGAACGCCAGAGCGCGATCTGCTCACCGGCCCTGCGCGGACGGCGGCCCGTCTCGCGCGCGGCCAGTTCCTCCAAGGCGGCCCGTCGGGCGGCTTCCTGTTGCGGCGCGCGCGGCTCAGCCCCCGGGACGGGAGGCTCGGGTGCAGATTCTTGCTGTTCCGATTCGGGCAGATTGGCCCGCCACAGCTTCTCGTTGTAGGCGCGCACCTCAGGGGTGTCGAGCCGCGCTCCGCAGTTGACACACTTCCGGTCAAAGAGGTTGTTGGGCCGTTCACAGCGGGGGCAGTCGTTGCGAGGCACAGCCTTGAAGCCTTCCGCGTCTACCGAGATAGACATGTGCCCTTCGGTTGGTGGCCGAAACGCGCTGGATGGCCGACCGACGGGCGGCTTTTCCCCGGGAGCCAACACCACATCGAAGCGGTCGCTGGTGGGCGTGTGGGCTGGCGCGTCCGGGGCGTCGCTGCGCGGCCCTTCCAGTTGGCGGAAGCGGTCGCGGGTTTCGTCGTCCATGATGTGCGAACCTCCGCTTCAGGCAATACCCGTGGTGCCCGGCCGTTCGGGTTCGGGCGGGGAGGCCGGGCGGGTGCGGGTACGAGCCCACTCGCGCAAGCGCGCGATGTCTTCGCGCATGGTCACGGCCAAAGGCAAGGTCTCGGACAGGGTGGGGAGCAAGTGCCGCTGTTCCAGTTCCACGCCTTCGGCAAAGGCGGCGTACAGTCCGCTCACGATGACCTGCTCGATCTCGGCACCGCTGAAGTGCTCGGCCCGCCTGGCCAGGTCCTCCACATCGAAACTGTCAGGGTTGCGACCAAAACGCTGCAGGTGGATGCTGAAGATCTGTGCGCGCTCGATAGCGGTGGGCAGGTCGAGGAAGAAGATCTCGTCGAAGCGCCCCTTACGCAGCAGTTCCGCGGGCAGGCTGTCGATGCGGTTGGCAGTGGCCACCACGAACACCGGCGCGGTCTTTTCCTGCAACCAGGTGAGGAAGCTGCCGAACACCCGTGCGGTGACGCCACTGTCGCTGACCCCGGATGACCCCAGCCCAGACAAACTCTTCTCCAGCTCGTCGACCCACAGCACGGCTGGGGCAATGCTCTCGGCAATGCGCATGGCTTTGCGCATGTTCTCCTCGGACGAGCCCACCAGGCCGCTGAAGATGCGCCCCATGTCCAGGCGAAGCAGCGGCAAATGCCACTGCGACGCCACTGCCTTGGCGGTCAGGCTCTTGCCGCAACCTTGCACCCCGAGCAGTAGCAGGCCCTTGGGCGCGGGCAGGCCGAACTGGCGCGCGCGCTCGGTGAAGGCAGCGGTGCGCTGAGCAAGCCAGGCCTTCAGGTTCTGTAGGCCGCCGATGCTGGCAAAGGTCTCGGCGGTGGCGTAGTACTCCAGCAGGCCGCTCTTGCGGATGACCTGGCGTTTTTCCGCAAGCACGAGCTGGATGTCCGCCGCGTCCAGGCGCTGGTCCTTGGCGATGGCTTTGGCAAAGGCGTTCTCCGCCTCGGACAGGGTCAGGCCCAACGCGGCCTTGAGCAAGGGCTCGACGTCCTCGTTGCGCAGATCGATGACGGCCTTCTTGCCCTCGCGCACCACGGCCACAATCTCGCGCAGTAGCTTGAGCAGGTCCTCGATGGCAGGCAGGGGCACGTCCAGAACCGAGATTTCCTTTTCCAGTTCGGCCGGGATGTTGAGCACCGGCGAGACCAACATCATGGTGGTAAACGTGCTCTTCAGGGTATGGGCCAGTTCGCGCGTCCGCCGGATTATCGACGCATCGTTCAGGTAGGGATGAAAGTCCTTGAACACCACCAACGCCGGCTCGGCGAGTTTCTCCACGGCCGCGAGGGCCCCGCCAGGATCCGTGGGGCCGGCGGCCTTGCTTGCGGCCCTGCCAGCCTCCAGGCGGCAGAGCCCCTGCGTGACCGACCATGTGTAAAACGCCTTGCCGTGGGATTCGGCCAGGGTGGCGAGGAGCGCGTCAACCCGTTGCTCTTCCCAGGTCACGAGGTAGATGAGCGGGTAGCAGGCGCGGATGAGGACGTCGAGTTCATCAACGAAACCGGCCAAGGAAGAGCTGATGCGTGAGTCGGGCACGTCTTTCTATTATGCTCCGGTCCGGCGGCGGGTAGAAGAACCGTAATCCCGCGACAGCCGCAGGAGGTCGTGGCCGTAGACGTGGTCGTGGCCGTGGCCGGAATGATCACCGTCGGCCACGGCCACGTAAACGAAAACGACCACGACCACCACCGATCGCTCCGATTGGGTGCGGAGCTTGATCATGGAAAGACCTATCCTTTGGAGGGGATCCGCTCTTTCGCTCCGCTTGCCGCGGGACTGCGGAGAAGCCCCCACTCAAGCCTGGGTCCGTGTACGCGTATCGCGTGGGGTCACGCGTTTCCCCAAATTCAAGCCGGGCGACAAAACCGACGACATTCCCTATTGAAAGTCGAGGCCTACTGAAACGTGGGAGCCGAGCTCCCCGAGGAGGCACGCGTGAACTCGGTCAAGAACAGAAAGGTCCTCGTGGTGGAGGATTCCCGGCTCATCCACAAAATGTACGAGGTCATGTTGCGGCCAACCACCTTGCTGTCTGCCTTCAATGGGCACGAAGGGCTGGACAAGCTTGGCCAGAGTCCGGACGTGGACCTCATCATCCTGGACATCAACATGCCCAAGATGACCGGGCTGGTGGAGTTTCTGGAGCGGGTGAAGACCACCCCGGCCATGGCCAAGATTCCCGTCATCATCGTTTCGACCGAGGGCAAGGAAGAGGAGGTCGCGCGTGGTCTGCAGAGCGGCGCGGTGGCCTACCTGAGAAAACCGTTTCAACCCGAGGATCTCCTCAAGATCATCAACCGCATCGAGTCCAAGCAAACTGCGGCATGAGCGATGCCACCCACATGACCGATCCGCCCCCGGTCGCGGACGCGCCCGCCAGCGGGGATGCCCCAGTTCGAGCGGAGCGAGATGCAATGGCCACCCTGCGGCGTGCGCAGCAGCTGGTCAGCGACGCACAGGCGGCCATTGAGGAGGCGAGCCGCGTGGTGGGACAGGGGGGCGGCGCCGGCCCGGCGGGTGGGGCAGAGGCGCGCCTGGCGGTCGCGGAAAACGAGCGCCAGGAATTGGCCGGTCGTCTGGCCGAGGTTGAGCACCAGGTCGGCCGCCTGATGACCCTGTACGTGGCCACCTATCAACTCCATGCCACGCTCGACCCCGCGGAGGTGCAGTCGACCATCGCCGAGATCGCTCTCAACCTGATCGGCGCCGAGCAGTTCGTCTTGCTGCTCATCGACGACGAGGACAACGGCTACGAAGTGCGGATCATGCAGGGCGAGGCCGACGCGCGCTGGGAGCAGACCGAGCGCTACACCGGCGGCGATCCGCTGGTGGATGCAGCGTTGGCCGACGGCGGACTGCGTTTCGGGCCCACTGAGGAGTCGCCGGCTCTGGCAGTGGTGCCCTTGCGCGTGCAAGACCTGACGGTCGGGGCGCTGGTCATCCTCAAGCTGCTGGATCGCAAGCCGGCCTTCGTGAAGGAAGACCACGACCTGCTCGATCTGCTGGGCGCCCATGCCGCGTCTGCGATCTTTGCCTCGCGGGCGTACGCCAAGACGGCGCGCAAGCTGCGCACCCTCGAGAATCTGATCCGCTTGGTCAACAAGGGATGACGTGAACGCGATCAGAGGACATACCCAGCGGCATCGGCCATGAGTTTCCAGGGCCGAATCGAGGATGTCGCCATCGCGGACGTGATGCAGCTCATCCGCTTGGGTGGGCATTCGGGCTCCTTGTCGATCCACGCCGGCGAAGAGGAGGCGCTCATCGGATTCGAACGCGGTCGTCTGGTCAGCGGCTGGAGTTCCCGCTCGTTGCGCCTGGGCGAGTTGCTGCTCGCGGCGGAGGTGCTTGACGAGACCACCCTGCAACGGGCGCTGGAGGCGCAAGAGGTAGAGCGGCCTCGGCGCGCCATCGGGCAGATTCTGGTCCGGCAAGGCGCCACCACCCCGGAGGTCATCCGGCAGGTCATCGGGCGCGAGATCGAGCGCGTGGTCAAGGAGGTGCTGGCTTGGCCCACGGGCACATTCGATTTTGCGCTCGACGACCTGACCCCGGTGGTGGAGGTGTCGCGCTTCTCCGGCGCACCCAAGGTCGACCTCGACACGCAGCAGGTTCTGCTCGAAGTCCTGCAGGCCATGGAGGAAGAGTCGGCGCGCGCGGCCTGCCAGCCGCCCACGCCCACCGAGGTTGCGCCGGAAGGGTCGGAGGCGGTGGTGGAGGAGTTTGTGCACGTGACCACCCGGAGCGGCTGCAAGCCGCTCGACGGCGCGCCCCGAGAGACCCCCGAGTCGGTTGTCTCAGACACCGCAATCACCGCCAAGCTCGAGGTGCCCGATCGCCCGCGCTTTCAACTGGTTTCGCCCGATGTCGAATTGTTGGCGCGGATCAACCAGCTCATGGCGGAGACCGGCGACCACATGTCGGCGGTGGGCTTGCGTGACGCCGGGGCGTCGCTGCTGGGCGAGGCACCGCCCATCGTGGTGGTGGATCTCCGCTACCAGACGCAAGGGGCAGACACGCTCACCGCGCTCTGCCGGGCGAGGCCACGGGCCTCCGTGGTCGTGCTCTTCGAGGGGCGTGCGCCTTTGCGCGACCTTTTCCGCGCTGGTGTGCTGTCCATCACCGCGGCGTCGCCTGAGACGGTGGTGGCCTGCGTGCGCAGCGTTGCGCGCCAGCGGAGGTACCTTTCCAACGAAAGTGCCATTGCCGAGGGTGTGCGGGCCAGCCTGGCGCGTCTGCGTCGGATCATCGTCGATCTGCGTTCAGGCCTGCTCGCCACCTCGGTGTCGGCCAATCTGCTCAACGTGGTGGCCGAGTCGCTTGACCGTGGTGTGCTGCTGGTGCCTGACCGCGATCAACTGGTGGCCCTGGGTGCGTTCGGGCAAGCTGCCGAGGGCGAGGAGTTGCAGAGCAAGACGCAAGATCTCGCCTTCCCGGTGGGGCCGAGCGGGGTCTTCTTCGAATGTTTGAACGACGGTCACATCCGCCGCATGAGCTACGACAGCGCGGGATTGCCGTCGGCGTTCCGCAACGTGGTTGACCGTCCGCTGTTGGGCGAGATTGCGGTCTTGCCCGTGCCGGGCAGCGAGCGCGTGATCGCCATCATCTACCTCGACAACGGCGCGCGCGATCGGCCGGTGGGTGATATCGAGATCTTTGAGCTGGCTGCTTTCCAACTCGGACTGGCGTTGGAAAATGAGTTTCTCCGGCGCTCGGGCCCCAAGCAGGGGACAGGCGGACCTGCCATCAGGATGCGCACCATGGGCTAGCGCCGTGGACCAGATGTTCGCATCCCTGGGCAAAGACTTGGCAGGTCGGTAGGGGCGACCTGCGGTCGCCCTTCGGCTTGGTTCAGACCACCCGCGAAGCAAACGCCTTTTCCTGATAGTATGCCTGCCCGTCGCGGGGATTGAGCGATGCCAGGCAAGACCAGAACCTTCCTTCTGCCAGCCCGGCGGGCTGACAAGGCCGCCGAGACCGGTGCGCTCCTCGACGGGCGCTATCGCATCGTGCGCCTGCTGGGCGAGGGGGGCATGGGCGCGGTCTACCTGGCGTCTCACGTCGGGCTGGGCCGGGAGGTGGCCATCAAGTTCCTGCATGCCGAACTGGCAAGCCGAGAGGAGGTGGTAGGGCGCTTCTATCGCGAAGCCCAGGCCGCGGCCGCCATTCGCCACAAGAACATCATCGAGGTGTTCGACGTCGGGGTGTCGCCGCAGGGTGAGCCGTTCCTGGTCATGGAGTACCTGGAGGGTGAGAGTCTGGCGGGCCTGCTCAAGCGCACGGGGCCGCTCAACCTGGGGGCAGCCTGCGCGGTGATGGAGCCGGTTCTGCAGGCGCTGCAAGCGGCCCACCGCAAAGGGATCATCCACCGCGATCTCAAGCCCGACAACATCTTCCTCGCCTACCAGCAGGGTGAGCCTCCGGTGGTGAAGATCATCGACTTCGGCATCTCGAAGTTCACCCAAGGCGAGTTCGACAAGTGGCGCACGAAAACCGGATCGGTCATGGGAACGCCGGCCTACATGTCGCCCGAGCAGGCCCGCGGCAGCGCCGGTCTCGATCATCGCAGCGACCTGTATTCGATGGGGACCATTCTCTTCGAGATGTTGACCGGGGTGCTGCCTTATGCCGGCAACAACTTCGCCGAGTATCTGTCCGCGATGCTGATCGATGACCCACGGGCGCCGCAATCCGTGTGCGCGGGCTTTCCCGCTGAGGCAGAGCCGCTGGTGCGCAAAGCCTTGGCCAAAAATCCCGACCAGCGCTTCCAGAGCGCGGCGGAAATGCTGGACGCGCTCATGGCGCTGCCCAGCTTCGATGCCCGGCAAGAACGCCTGACCTTGCTCGCATCGACCATCGAGGTTCGGGGTTTCGCTGCCGGCGATCTGGGGCAGGCGCTTTCCGCGCCCGGCAGATCGGCTGGCGACAAGGCCGCCCCGTCGCGGTTTCGGGGCGCAGCCACGGCGTTGATGGGGGCTGGGCCTTGGCGCTGGGTCATTTTGGGGGTAGCGCTGGTGGCAGGGGCCGTGGCAGCCGTCCTGTGGTCGAGCAGAACCAGCAAGGCTCCTGCACCGAGTGCGCCGATCGCCGCTCAGCCGGCGCCCATTGTGCCGGCTGCACCCCCACCTGCGCCGCTGCCTGTTCCCCTGCCGGCTCCTGCTAGCGAGCCGGCGCCTTTGCCGCGCGTCGAGGGTATGCCCGCAGGGAACGACGCGGTTGCGAGTGAGAAGAAATCCAACAAGAAGCCGCGGTCTGGGATTGCGGGACGGTCAGCCTCGGGTGTCCTTCCGGCAGGGGCAGCCGCCGCTGTCGACACATCCGCCGGCAAGCGGGGAGACAAGAAGCTGCGCAAGGGCACCCGTGGCACCGAGATGTCCGAAGATTTCGAATAGGGAGATCTAATGAAGAGACGCGCAAGCTGCCAAGAGCCTACTTCGGCCGCTGGGTTTCCCGGAGCAAGTTCCATAGTCCACGGGGATTCAGCAGCGGAAGCGGCGCCCTAGAGGCGGCAGCGAGAAGTGCGGAATCCCCAGTGACGAGCGCGTCAGCGTGCCCAGCAACCGCGGATGCCACAATCCACTCGTCGTCGGCGTCCGAGATTCCCAGGTTCAGGTGCTGCTTCGGCTTCGGAACCAGCACTGCTTCCCTCAGCAGATCGTCTATCTCCTCGATCAGTCTGCGCGGCATCTTGATTCGGTCGCGCAGCGCGCGGCGCAGCTCAACCAGGACGACATCGCCGACGACCAACTCGTGCTCGAGCAGGACACAGCTAAACAGATCGGCGCACAGGCCCCTCGTGGCAAAGGCGCTGACCAATACGTTGGTGTCAAAGAAGACCCTCACGACAATTCGCGGAATACATCGTCGTCGGTGAGGTATCCACGGGCTTCAGCGAGCGGAAGAACCTTCTTGCGCAGCCGCTCAAATCGCAGCAACGCAATTTGTCGCCGTAGAGCATCGCGTGCGAGATCACTTCGGGTGCGCCCAGTTTGAACGCAGGCGCGTTCCAGCTCGCGTTCAAGCGTCTCATCCAGCCGAATCGTGACGGTCGCTGTCTTCATCGTAAGACAACGTAACACGCCTCCAGCGCACCGGCAAGCCGACACACAGCCGACACGTGTCCCTCGCCAAGCGGCCATCCGGGTGCCGGCAGGGGTTCGATGGTGTGTGGAATGCGAAGTCGACGGCGTGCTTGACCGCGAGTTCGGCAAACGGAGGGCACGCGATCTGTGTCCGAGAGGCGTCCTTGCCCGGTGAAGTTCTGTTAGTATCATGCCGGGTGGCAAGTCGGACGATGCCAGGCAAGACCAGAACCTTTCTTCGGCCAGCGCGGCGGGCTGACAAGGCCGCGCAGGGAGATGGCTGCGCAAGGGCACCCGTGGCACCGAGATGTCCGAGGATTTCGAATAGGGAGCTCTAATGAAGAGACAGGTATGCGCGTTTTGCGTGGCAGTTTTGTTAACTGGCGTTTCGTGGTCTGCGGTCGCGGGTGACAAGGAAGAAGCCAAGCAGCTTTTCGATGCTGGGCTGAGACTCATGCGCCTGGATGACTTTGCCGGGGCAAGCGCCAACTTTGAACGCTCGGTCGCGCTCTACCCGACGCAGAACAGCCTGTTCAACCTGGCCAACTGCTACAAGGCCCTGCAACGGTATGGCGAAGCCATTGCAACGGTCGAGCGCCTGAAACGGGACTTTGCCGACAAGTTGAAACCCGAAATCAAGGAAGCCATCGAGCGCCAGCAACAGGAGATCCAGTCGCTGGTGGCGCGTCTGATCCTGCAGACTGTGCCAGCGGACGCGACCATCACGATTGACGGCAAGCCGGTGGGAAAGGGGCCGGCCCTGGGTCCCTTGCTGCTCGGGCCTGGTGAACACGAAATCGAGGCCGCGCGGTCAGGCTATCGCAGCCAACGTCGATCGGTGAAGCTGGTATCAGGCGCAGGACGGACCGAAAAGTTCGTGCTGGAAGTCGAGGCCGGCCAAGTGGTCGTACGCGCCAACATCGCGGGTGCGGCGGTTTTCGTGGACGGCCGGCAAGCTGGCACGACGCCTCTGAGCGAAGCCCTCTCGTTGTCACCGGGCAAGCACGTGCTCAGCCTGCGCGCTGCCGACCACGAAGACGCTGAGCGCGCGCTGGAGGTGCAGCCCGGCACTAGGCAGGATCTCGATGTCGTGTTGACTGCGAAGTTGACGCCGACGCCAGTGATCATGATGGGAGGCGCGTCGGCTTCCGCGGAGCCCGAGATTTCGTTGTCCGCAACAGAGAGCGGGCAGCGCAAGCCCAAGTCGCGTGCGCTTAGGGTGGTGACCTGGTCCGCGCTGGGCGGGGCCGTGGCCGCGGGGATAGTTGCTGGGACTTTCTGGCTCGTCAGCAGGAGCCAATACCATGATTTCGAGACAGCGAGGCAGACGTACAATGACAGCCACACGCAAGCAAACCACGACAGTGCAGCGAACGCTGCGAACAAGGTGCAGCAGTCCGGCTGGATCGCAATCGGCTGCGGCATCGGGGCAGGAGCGCTGGCAGTTACTGCGCTGGTAGCCTTTCTCGTTAATCCCAGCGCCGAGGAGAGCAAGACCAGGGTGTCCCTGTCAGCCTTTGGTCTGGGCGTGAAATTCTGATGTGAGCCATGCGAATCCACCCTGCGCGCTCGCTCTTTCCCCTGGCCGCAGTTGGGCTTCTGGCAGGCTGCTACGACCTTTCGCTGAGCGACTACACCGGCGGGGACGCGAGCGCGGAGGTGGGGACGAATTTTGGGATTGAGGTTGGCCTGGATCAAGCCAGTGACGGACCGGGCATCGGCCGAGACGCGTTCCCGGATGCCACTTCGGTCGTGGAGGCCGATGCATCCGCGCCCGACGCACCGGACCTTGGTGTCAAGGTGTACCCAGATGCAGAGTCCGTCGCAACGGTGGATGCGTCCGCGCCCGATGCTCCGGGCATCGACGCGTACCCAGATACCAACTCGGTCGAGGCAAGCAGCGGAGGGTGTCCGACGGGTTTTCACGACGACGGCACAGGGAAAAGTTGCGTCCAGACGGGTTGTGCCGATGGTTATCACGACGACGGGCTCGGCAGTTGTGTGCCTGTTGGCTTGCCGACATTCAGGGGTGTGTCTGCGGGTGTATACCTTACCTGTGGAGTGAAGACCGACGGCAACATCGCCTGCTGGGGCCTCAAGTCCCACGACGCTGCTACACAGCTTGCAGGTGTTTTCGCCTCCGTCAGCGTGGGCGGCAGCACGAATGGTGCGCACGCATGTGGGGTGAAGGCCGACGGGATGGTTGCTTGTTGGGGCCTCAACGACTACGACCAGGCGACGCCGCCCGCCGGCACCTTCGCCTCAGTCAGCGCGGGTGGGATGCACACCTGCGGGGTGCAAACCGACGGAACCGTCGCTTGCTGGGGCGCCAACGGCGTCGGCCAAGCGACGGCGCCCGCCGGCACCTTCTCTTTCGTCAGCGCTGGTGGGGTGGGCTTCACCTGCGGGCTGACGACCGATAGCACGATCGCTTGCTGGGGCGAGATGCGGATCCGTCCCAGTGAAGCGCCACCGCCCATTGGCACTTTCGCCTCTGTCAGCGCGGGAGGGTACTACGCATGCGGTATGAAGACCGACGGCAGTATTGGCTGCTGGGGCCAGAATGAGAGCGGCCAAGCTACGCCGCCCGGAGGCTCTTTCATCTCCGTCAGCGCGGGTTGGAGACATACCTGCGGCGTGAAGTTCGATGGCAGCATCGCCTGCTGGGGCGCTAATAGCTACGGCCAAGCCACGCCGCCCGCCGGCACCTTCTCCTCTGTCAGTGCTGGCTATTCCCACACCTGCGCACTGAAGATCGACGGGACGGTCGCCTGTTGGGGGGATAACTCCCACGGCCAAGCCACGCCGGTTGGAAACTGTGCCTCGGGCTTCCACGACGAGGGCACCGGAACCTGTATCCGTGGCGTCTGAGCCGGCGGCCATCTCGACGCAGGGGTGCCAAGCTGTGGCCGTGGTGGCTGCACTGGTGGCTCTCTGGACGGAGGGATCCCAACCTGTGGCCCAGGTGGCTGCACCAGCGCCTATCCAGATGGAGGGACAGAAACCTGCGTCTGCGCGGACGGCTATCACGATGGAGGAGATGGCACCTGCCTGCCCACTGGAGCCTACTCCGCCGGCTATCATG
The DNA here is from genome assembly GCA_003153015.1 of Myxococcales bacterium. Taxonomy (GTDB): domain Bacteria; phylum Myxococcota_A; class Polyangia; order Fen-1088; family Fen-1088; genus Fen-1137. The sequence continues at coordinate 16,562 of PMBS01000051.1, read as the reverse complement.
ACGGCGGGGACGGCATTTGCGTGGCGGCTGGGACCTGAAGAGATGCCCGATTCGCGCAGTCGAACCTGCGCACCGCTGGATAGCTGCCAGACTCATATTCAGATGGGCGTCAACCAGCGCGTGGTCAAGATCGCATTCTGCCGAACCATGGCTTACACTTTGGGCATGAGCGTCGGGTTCACCGCGGTCTTCAAGAGAATTCCCGAAGGGTATGCTGCCTATGTCGAGGAGCTGCCGGGCGCGAACACCCAGGGCGCGACGATCGAGGAGGCGCGAGAGAATCTTCGCGAGGCTGTGGAACTGGTCCTCGATGCCAACCGCGCGCTGGCCCGACAGGCGGCTGGCGATGGGGATGTCATCCGCGAGCCGCTGAGGATAGTCGCCGGGTGAAGCGCCGCGACCTCATGCGCCATCTGACCGAGCATGGCTGCTTGTTCTTTCGCGAAGGCGGCCGTCATTCGGTGTTCGTGAACAAGTCGAACAGCAAGGTGTCGACGGTTCCGCGCCACAACGAGATCAACGATTTCCTGGTGCGCAAAATCTGCCGGGACCTCGAAATTCCCCTGCCCGTCTAACCGGCGCCTTGCGAACCATGAATTCACTTCGCGTCCGGCAGGGGCAAGCCCAGGCGGGCCGCAGCGTCACGCATGCGCGTGTCGTTGGTACACAAAGGCCGCGAAACGCATTGTGCGGCAGAGAAAGCTGCACAGATCGCGTATTCTTGTTCTCCCGATGGCCCTGACGTCACCCGCCCTGGATCTCATCGTGGCCGCCCTGCGCAGCGGCCCGCCGCTACGGCTTGCCATGCTGTTTGGGTCGACGGCCAAAGGCACGCAGCGGATCGACAGCGACGTCGACATCGGGATCATCCCTGAAGATCCAGAATTGCCTTTGACCGAAGAACTCACGCTGCAGACCGAGCTGGCCCGGGTTTCCGGGCACGAGGTGGATCTCGTCCGGCTTGATCGTGCGTCCACTCTGCTGCGGTGGCAGGTGGTACGCTACGGGCGGGTCCTGCTTGAGGCACAGCCATTCGCAGCGGCGCGGTTCACGGCGGATACGGTCGCGGAGTACCTGGATTTCGCTCCCGCGTTCGAACGTGCGGCGGAGAACTTCCGCCGGGTTCTGACCGCGAGTCGAGGGATCTCGGCATCATGACCGAATCGCAGGGGCCGGGCGACCGGCCGGTCGCCTGACGTCACCGCGCCGGCCTGGTTGCCCAGGCAGCCGCGACGCCCTATGATCCGCAGCATGGACGCGCTGCTTGCCCGTGCTCGCCGGGAACAGGCCGAGTGGGAATCCTTGCGAAGCAAGGTGCGCGAGGCACTGCCCGGGCTGATCGCCGTGCTGGTGCGCGAGTATGGCGTGCGGCGGGTGATGCTCTTTGGCTCGCTTCTTCGTTCCACGCCGTCGCAGCGACCGGACATCGATCTGCTAGTCGAGGGGCTAGATGCGAGCCGCCGGGCAGAGGCGCTTGGCCGCCTCTTCTTGCTCGCCCCCTTGCCTGTGGATTTGGTGCCGCGGGAGTTGGGTCGTCGGGAGATCGTGCAGCGAGCGCTGAAAGAGGGGGAGATCCTCTATGCCGCCTGAGCACCGGACCGCCATCGAGCTACGGCGCCTCCTGCGCGACAACGAGGCAGACGCAGGCGTGCTGGATGCGCTGCGGGCAGAGATCTCGGCCGTGCGCGGTCGCCCAGGATCGCTCGGGGCTGAGGCTGCGGCCTACCTCGCCGTGAAGTTGCACGCCTGGTACACCGCCTTTGAGTCGATCCTCGAACGAATTGCGCGCGTGGTGGAGGGCGACTTGCCCGGGGGACCGTCGCACCATCAGGATCTCTTGCGGGGCATGGCCTTGCCGCTCGCGCAGGTCAGGCCCGCGGTGCTGGACCCCAAGCGCCTGGGGGATCTCTCCGAGCTGCTCGCTTTTCGCCATTTCTTTCGCCACGCCTATGCCGTGGTTCTGGACGAGGCTGAGCTGCGACGCCACGCCAGCCGACTGGAACGAACCCACCCTGGCGTCCGCGAAGACCTGCGCGGATTCGAAGAGGTCGTGCTCGGCTGGATCCGGAAGCTGGAAGACGCCGCCACACCGTAGGCGCGACCCGCTGCTCGCCCCTACCGCTTCGCTGGCGCGCCGCCGCCTCTGCGGAAGCGCTTCCACACCACGGCATCCAGCGCCCAGCGGCCACAGCCCAGCATCAGGATGGCCAGGCTGGCCGTCAGGTAGAGCAGGGTGGCCTCGCGCTGGCGCCAAGGCAAGCCAGCCTCGCCCGAGAACAACGTCACGCCCAGACTGAAGGCGAGCAGTAGGGCCGCCAGCCGACCAGCCAGGCCGAGCGTGACCAGGATTCCACCGATGAATTCCGCTGCCACGGCCAGTATCAGGCTGTGGCGATGCCCCATGTTGAGCGGGTCAGGAAAGTTGGCCGCGCGTTCACTATAGTGGCGCACTCTCTCCCACCCGTGCAGCCAAACCACGTTGACCCCCACGCCCAGGCGCAGGACGAACAGCCCCAAGTTGACCGCATTCTCTTTGCTGAAGACCGACACGGGTTCAGCGTCGCACATCTGCACGAAACACCCAAGAAAATGGGCAATTCGTGTCTACCCGCGCTTCATCGCTTCGACGACCTCGTCTACGGTGGGCAGGCCAGAACGCGAGCCCAGGCTGCGGCAAGCCAGTCCTGCGGTGGCGTTGGCAAAGGGCAGGGCGCGCTCCAGCGGCCAGCCTTTGAGCTGGGCGTAGGCAAAGGCGCCGCAGAAGGCGTCGCCCGCGCCGGTAGTGTCCGCTACGAAAACGTCGATGGCGTCCTGCTGAACCAACTTGGTGCCCTCCAGGGCAACCGCGCCTGCCTCGCCCATGGTGATGACCGCGGTCCGCGGACCCAACCGGGTGATCTCGCGCAGGCTGTTGGCCAGCTCGTCAGAAGGCGCCAGCTCGTTGGCAAAGCGTTCTGAAGCCACCACAATATCGGACAGGGTGAGCAGTTCGCCCATGCCGCCCGAAAGTTGGCTGGCGTTGAGCAGGACGGTGATCCCTTTGGCGCGCGCCTTTTCCGCAACCGCGGCCTGCAAGGCTGGCTGCGATCCGTCGATGCACAGCAGCCGCGCACCGTCGAGCAATCGGTCCGGCAGATCGCGGGTAGAGAGCGTCGTCACGTTGCCCCGGGAAAGCAGGATCTTGCGTTGGTGACTGAGCTCGTCGATCTGGATGACCGAGACCGGCGAAACCTTGCCCTGTTCGATCGCCAGCATCGACGTGTCGATGTGCAGTTGTTGCAGGGAGCGAAGGATGAACCGGCCGAACTCGTCGTCGCCCACCCGACCGAAATAGCGCCCGCGTACCCCGAGCGTGGCCAGCACGGCCAGGATGTTGGTGGCGGATCCTCCGCCCTGCATGCTGAAGACCGATACTTCCACCAGCCGGTGTTCGACGCGTGGCGCAACGCACATGAGGTCCACGGTGGCCAGACCAACGCCCACGGCCAGATCAGCGCGCGCAGCGGCCTTACGTCGAAGGGTGGCCGGTCGGCTGGCAGCAGGCGGCGTCTGCTTGCGGCTGGGCTTGCGGGGTTCTCGCGCTTTCACCACAGGCCTATGCTACCACCAAGCCGAAATTTTTCGCTTTCGCCGCGTTCCGACCCAGGATGGCGCTCAGCAAGACCGAGTTTCACCACAGAGGCCACAGAGTTCACAGAGACGGACCGGAAGGAAGAAAGGGTTGGGCTCCTGTCCGGTCCGAACCCTTCTGTTCCGACCTCTGTGTTCTCTGTGCTCTCTGTGGCGAAAAGCTACTTTTCCTCGGTCGCCTCACGGGCGGCCGATGCCGGTAGCAGCGGCCGGCCCAGCGCACCCTGGCCATCGATGAAGCGTTCCAGCGCCGCTAGCGCTTTCGCGCAGCTTGCATTCGCATAGTACGAGCGGCCCAGGTAGTAGAGCAGCTCGGGTCGTCGCTTGACGTACTCGGCGTCGTCAGCCAGGGGCTTCAACTCGTCGATGGCGTCGCCGTAGAACTCGGCCTTGTACTCGAGAACGCCGGTGAGCAGGGCGACGTCTTTACCCAGCTTGGTACCCCAGGTTTCCTCGGGCCAGTCGTCGGCCACCTTGAAAGCGCTGGCGAACTTGTTCTTGTCCACTAGCGCCGCTATTTGCTGGTACTCCACGCGCACGCGCTCGGCCACCGCAGGCGCCAGTCCGGGTGGCGGCACGGGAGGTTGCAGACCATCCTCCGGGGCGAGCGCGATCTCGGGATCCCGATCCTCGCGCGTGGCCACCAGATCGAGCAGCAAACGCGAATGCGCCACCTCGGGGCCGCTGCCCGCAGCCTCGGCCCGGCGCTGCCACAGGTGGGCCTCGCGCGCCTTGCCGTGACCCAGCAGACTGCGCGCCAGCCGCGCCATGTCCACCGCGCGGTCGGGCCCGTCGTAGCCGGCCACCAGCTCGCTCAAGCGGCCGTAGGGCCACATCGGGCCGTAGATCTTGGCCAGGTAGGGATCGAACTTGGCGTAGCCAAGCAGATCGCGCGGGGCCGCAAACTCGATGAGCGCGTTGTCGTCGGTATTGACTGCCGCGCCGGCGGTAAAGGCGCGCAGTTCCTCCGGTCCGAGCAACAGGTAAGCGGGCACGTCGTGGGGCGAGGCGAACCCGGCCCGCTTGGCCTCGGCCGCGGTAGTGGGATTCTCGAAAGCGCGCGCGATCCGGCGCACGTCCAGCTCGATGGGATGGCGGCGGGCAATTACCACGGTGTCGGAGGACAGGTCCTCAGCGGCGAACACCATCACATAGGGAAATTCCTCGGCCAGCGTGTGGTAGATGGCCTTGATGTTCCAGGGGGCCATCTCGTAGAGCTGTGCCCACTGGCAGAAGATGCCGTCGTCGCGTAGGCGCGCCTTGATTTCCTGGAAGTACTCGCGGGTGAACAGATTGGAAACCCCGGTAATCCAGGGATTGGACGGCTGGCTGATGATGACGTCGAACTGGTCGCTGCGCTGGCTGAGGAAGTTGCGGCCGTCGCCCACCAGGGCGCGCACCTTGGGATTCTGCAAGGGGCGTTGATTGACACTGTCAAAGAAGTGCGATGCTTCATAGATGGCCGGCTCCAGCTCGACCACCTCCAGCGAGGCGATCGGGTACTGGGTGACGGCACCCGCGGTCACGCCCGAGCCGAATCCGACCAGCGCGACTTTGGGCGGGTGATCGTTCTGGTAGAGCAGGAGCGGCAAGAGGCCCACGCTGATTTGGGTGGGCATGTCGGCGTCGTTGGAGGCGTCGACCTTGCCGTTGTTCTTCAGGGAGAACACCTTGCCCCACTGGTCGACCGACACCGTCGTGGCGATGCCATCCTTGTAGTAGACCAGCTTGGGCATCTGCCATTTCTTCTTTTGGTGGCGGTGCTCGACGATCTCGATGTAGTCGCGCGCCATGGAAACACGAAAGAAGCCGATGGAGAAATCGGTGAGATTCCAGCGCGGCAGGGCCAGGGCGAGCAGAGCCATGCCCGCCGCAGCGGCCATGCCCAAAATGCGGCGCGAAGGCGCAAGGCTGCGGCAGACCGCGAAGAGAAGCGCGGCCAGCCCCAGATCGAGCACCGCCGAAACGTAGATGCCCTTTTGCAGCCCAAGCTGGGGCAGGACCACGAAGCCCGAGAGGAACGATCCCACGATGGCACCCACCGTGTTGAGCGCGTAGGCCGACCCCACGTCGCGGCCCACCCGGTGAAGGCTCGCGGTCACCACCCGCACGGTGATGGGGAAGATGGCACCCATGAGGAAGGTGGAGGGCAGAACCGCGATACAGGCCAGGGTGAACTGACACACCAGGACCGCGTCGGCCGTGATGGAGGTGGACGACAACAGGTAGGTGAAGACATAGGGCAGGCGGTCGGTGACCAGATAGGAAAGCCCAATTGCGGCCACGATGCCCAGGTGGACTATGGCCAGGCTGCGCACCGGATCGCGGAACCGCTGCGCCAAACGACCGAAGGCCGCTGAGCCGGTGCCCAGGCCGATGAGGAAGGCGAGAAGTATGATGGTGAAGGAAAAGATCGACGAGCCGATGATGACCGCCAGGGCGCGCGTCCAGAGAACCTGCAGGGTCATGGCCGTGGCACCCGAGATTGCGAAGGCGAGCAGGACTGCGCGCCGAGCCGCCGGCGTGACGAGTGGCAGGTCGGTTTCGGCGGTCCGGGCAGCCAACTCGTCGAGGGTGGGACCTTTGGGCGCCGTTGGCCAGCGACGGCTGAAACGCTGGGCGATCAGGATGGCGGCGGCCAGCGAGAGATCGAAACTGGCGGCCAGAAAGTTGGTGCTGCGTACTCCCATGAGCGGCAGGGAGATGAATCCGGCCAAGAAGGAACCACTCACGCCGCCGAAGATGTTGACCGCGTAGAGGGTGCCGAGGCGCAGGCTGACCCGGCCGAACTCAAAGGGGCGTGACACGAAGTAACGCGCCAGCAAGGGCAGGGTGGCGCCCATGAGCGTGGTGGGCACGATGAGCAACGCGGCCGAGGCCACGAAGCGAAGCAGCGAGAGCAGGGTGTAGTGATCGCCGAAACCGGCCCACAGCCAGTGGTTGAGCCCTGGGTAGAAGTGGATGAGCCAGGGCACGGCCAGGGCGTAGAGCCCGATGGCAGCCTCGGCCAGGGCATAGGCACGTACGGCATTCTTGATGCGATCTGCGACCCTGCCCGCCAGGTAGGAACCCAAGCCCAGCCCGCCCATGTAGGTCGCCAGCACGGTTGACACGGCAAGCGCGGTGGACCCGAACACCAGGGTCAACATGCGCGTCCACAGCAGCTCGAGGATCAGCCCCGACGCCCCTGACAAGAAGAAGCAGCAGAGAACAACAGTTGGCATCGGCGATCGCCCTTCTAGCCTGGCCTATCCGTGATGCCAACGGCTGCGGACGCCCACGGCGTGCTTTGAATTCTCCAGCGCAGTGCGTCCCGCGTAGCTTTCTCCAACTTGACCGCCGACGGTGGTATCGTAGTCTCTGGATGCGTTACGGGATCCTCTCGGACACCCACGCCAACATCGAGGCGCTGGAAACCGTCCGCAAGGCGTACGAGTCGGAGAAGATCGACAAGTACATATGCCTCGGCGATACCGTTGGCTATGGCGCGAGCCCCAACGAAGCCTGCGGCTTGATGCGGTCCCTGGTTGCGCAGGCAGTATTAGGCAATCACGATGCCGCGGTGGCGGGTCGCATGGACTATTCCTACTACTACTACGCCGCCCGTCAGGTTCTGGACAAACACGCCCAGCTTCTCGATGCGAAGAACATGGAGTGGCTGAAGAGCCTGCCCTACGACTATCGCGAGGATGACATCCTTTTCTGCCACGGGTCGCCCATCAACATTCGCGAGTTCGACTATATCTTTGCGCGCGACCAGGCGGCACAGTGCTTGGCCATCTGGGACCATCTTCCCCAGCTCACGGTTATCGGCCATTCCCATTTGTGCAAGTCGTTTGCCATCAACCCTGACTATCCCGGCGCGCAGGAGGTGGTGACGCTCAAGTTCGAGCTGCGGCCAGGGTGGAAGTACATTGTCAGTGCGGGCTCGGTGGGCCAGCCGCGGGATTTCGATCCGCGCGCCAGCTACACCATCTTCGACACGGCCACGCGGACTTTCGAGTTCAAGCGGGTGGAATACGACATCAAGGCCTCAGTGGCGAAGATCCTGGCCTCAGATCTCGAACCCAACTTCGGCACGCGCTTGTTCCTGGGGATCTAGCTTTTCGTCACGTCCACGCCGGCGACCCGGGTCAGGTTGGCGACAGCGATGTTGCAGTCGTAAACAGCCTGCAGACAGCGCGTGTGCGCCTGGAAGAAAGCCAGCAGCGCGTCGGAGAAGTCCTTGGTCTCGGCCAGTCCCACGGAAATGTTCTGCATGATGGCCGCGATCCA
>PMBS01000051.1:0-8626 GCA_003153015.1 Myxococcales bacterium | reverse complement strand
AGATCGAGCGGCATGCGGAACGCGGCCGCCACACCCACGCCAGAGGTGTTGAATGGGTTGTTGGCAAAAGCGTTCTGCGGGTGATCGACCGAGCTGGCGTAGGCGTACAGGGCGGAGCCCACCAGCACCAGGTCAGGATATTGGCGGCGCCATTCCAGGTCAGCCAGGGCGCGCTTGGCCGCGACCATCTGGTCAAGCGCTTTGACCTCAGGGCGATAGGAGCGCGCCAAATCGTCGTACGAGGCGAGTTGGCGCGCAGGCACGCCCAGCTCCTCCAGCGGTGCATCGTCCACATCGAGGTCGGCGGGCGCGCCTGGTCCGATGAGGGTGCGCAGGCCCGCCTTGGCCAGATCGGCCCCGCGCCGTGCTTCCAGCACGCGCGCTTCGATGTCTGCGCGCATAGTGCGCAGGCGCAGGCGGTCGGCCACCGATGCATTGCCCGAGCCCTCGGCCAGCTCCTCGTCGATCTTCTTCTGGGCGTCGTTCAGATACTCCAAGCCCTCGTCGAGCATGCTCAGCATTTCGCGCGCCAGCTTGGCACCCCAGTATGCCCGGCGAACGTTGAGTTCCACGTCCGCCACCTGGCCCGACTCTTTGCTGCGCGATGCCTCCACGCCCAACTCGGCGGCGTTGATCCCGGCCGAGAGCTTGCCGAAGGTGTAGATGGGCTGGATCAGCTTGATCTCGGTACGCGTGAATACGCCGCGCAGCTTGGTGATGGCGTCGAAGGTCTGCGAGGGTTGAAAGGAGAAATTCGTACTCGCGCAGTCGTTGTCAGCCGTGGCTTTGCAGCGAATCTCCGGTACCGGCGCCAGCGTCGACGACAAGTCGCCGGTAGGCCAGTAACTCCGGTGCGCTTCCAACGCTTGCGCCTCGACACTAGCGGTGACCTGCGCGTTGGCAGCCAGACCAGGGTTTCCCTTTCTGGCCATGTCCAGCAGCTCATCGAGTTTGTAGGCCTTTGCCTGGGCAGCGCCAGCCGAAAGGAGGCTCGCGCACAAGCAAGCGGCAACTGCAGAACCAGAGAAACGGTGTGTTTTCATGGTGGTGACAGAGTGGAAGGTCGACGGGTTCGCCCTGGGCCGGGGGACATGCTACCGCAAACCGCGGGCGGACAGTCAAGAAGCCGCGGGATGCCTTCTTCAGTGCAGATGCGATCTCGTGCCCGTTTGAAGGTGTAAGGTCAAGAGGTCCCACGGCACCAGAGTCTTGGTCTGATGGCTCGCAACCCCCTTTCCGACGATGGTTCGGCGTCAACGCACGCCGCCTGCGTCGAGGAACGCCTACTTGAGTCCATTGACCAGCTCTACGAGAGCTACGAGCCCTCGGTCGAGCGCTGGGTGCGCCGCCTGGCCGGGCCAGGGGCCGACGTGGAGGATTTGGTGCACGATGTATTCCTGGTCGCCCTGCGGCGTCGGCACGAGTTCCGCGGCGACGCCAAGCTCTCGACCTGGCTGTTTCGCATCACCGAACGGATCGTGCGCAAGCGCCTGTGGCGCCGGCGGGTTCACGGTTTTCTCAACCTGGCCTTTCGCGACAACACGATCGCGCTGGTGCCTGCCAGCCCGACCCCGCTTGAGGAACTGGAGCGCCGCCAGCAGTGTGGGCTGCTCTACGCCGCCCTGGATCGCCTGCCTGAGAAGTACCGCACCCCTGTCATCATGTTCGACATCGACGGCCGTTCCGCAGCAGAGGTGGCAACCCTGCTGGGAATCAAGACCAACGCCGTCTGGGTAAGGGTGCACCGTGCGCGGGCTCGGCTTTTCCATGACCTGTCGACCGAGGGCAACATCTCATGAAGATCGAAAGCAGTACCACCGATTCCGCCACGGACCGGCACCTGGGCCCGCTCGCATCCTTTGTGCGCGCTGCCGAGCCGCTGGAAGAGCTGACCCCAGGAGAGCGCGAGCGAATCAGACACCGACTACACGCAGCCATGGCTGCGAGCCACCGCCCGGCAGCAGGATTCCGCTGGTCCACGGTGCTGGCAGCCTTGGGCCTGCTGCTGGCTGGTGGCGCGGTGTTTGCGGCGGCTGGCCACTTCGGGCTCATCCCCTGGCCGCGCGAAAACAAACTGCAGCCCGAGAGCGAGCCGGCAGTCAGCCCGGCACGCCGTCGGCCAGCGCGAGCGGTTCGGCCCAAACCTGCCGTCGCGCCGACCGTGACGGTGAGCGAGGGAGAGGCACCGCCTGCACAGACAGCCAGCGCATTGCCGGCGATCGCGCCGCCGGCCGAGCCCGGCTTGGCACCGCCTTCCTCTGCGCCCGTCGCACCCGCGGCTGCTCCCCGTCTGGCCATGCTGGAGCCGGCCCCTTCCAAGCCAGCGGCGCGGGTGGTTCGTGCGTCCCATGTCGCCCCGGTTCCGGCGCCGGGAGCCGCGGCGAACGGGCAGACAGCGCGCAGAGAGGCGCGGCACACTCAACCCGGCTCGGCGATTGCACCAGCGGCGATTTCGCCCCCGCCTGTGGCCGAGCCAGTGGTGCCGCCTTCCTCCGGCAATCTCGTCGCGCCGGCAGCCGCTCCTCGTCTGGCCATGTTGGAGCCTGCTGCTTCACCTGTCCGAGCGTCGCATGTCACACAGGCTCCTGCTGCTGCGCCGAAAGCTGCAACCAACGGGCAGGCCATGCTGGGCCAGGCGCTGCGCAGCCTGCGCAACGACCACGACCCGGCGGCTGCGCTCGATACCCTGGCCCGGCACGCGGCTTTGTTCCCGCGTAGCTCGCTGGCCAGCGAGCGCTCCGTGCTGGAGGTCGAGGCGCTGCTGGCCCTGGGCCGACGCGATGAGGCTTTGGCCCGCCTTGATGGAATGTCGCTCGACAACACCCCGCGCAGCGCTGAACACCACGTGGTGCGCGGCGAGCTGCGCGCGCGGGCGGAGCGGTGGCGCGAGGCGGGAGCAGATTTCGACCTGGCTCTGGCTCGCGGGAGAGGGACTTCGCCTTGGCAGGAGCGCGCCCTGTGGGGCCGGGCCGTGACCCGCACGCAGGCTGGGGACCAGGCGGGTGCGCGCGCCGACTTGCAACTCTACCTGCAAATCTATCCCACCGGCCGTTTCGCGTCCGAGGCAGCGCGCTTGTTGGAAGCTGCACGATGATACGAGCGGTGGCGCTCGGTGCGCTGTGCCTGGCGGCGATGCCGGCATCAGCGGCGCCTTTGGTCACCAGCGATTCGGATTGCCCGTCGGCAGCCGACGTCATGACTCGCCTGGCGGGGCTATGGTCTGGGGATAATTCGGTCTCAGCCACCGCCGATATTCGCGTTCAAGGTGGGCGGATGGCGGTGGAACTGGCCAGCGAGAGCGAGCCTGCGGCCAGCCGGACCTTGCCCACTGAACCCGACTGCGAGTCGCGCGCCCAGGCCGCAGCCTTGGTCATCGCGGCCTGGCTTGACACCATGACTGCGGACCCCCTCGGGCTGGCTGTGCCAATCGCATTGCCGCCCGCTGGGCTAACCAGCCCGCAGGCTCGAGCGCCGGTCGCCGAGAAGCCCCTGCTGGCGCAGGCGCGGCTTTCGCTGGGCGTGGGCGCACTTGCTTCGGTCGACGCGCGGGGCGCGGGCGCCGTCCTGTCCGGCGAGGCGGCGTGGCTGCGGCTGGTGGGCCGGTTCGGGGTCTTGGTCGGGCTGTGGCTTCCGCTCCCGCGCGATATGAGCGTCGGCCAGGGCAGCGCAAGTTGGTGGCGCCCGGTACTGGCCCTGGCCCTGCGCGCTCCGTTGACCCAAGGTACTTGGATTCTCGACGGAGGCGTCGGACCGGCCTTGGGACTGCTCGTAGTTACGGGCAACGGGTTCGACCAGAACCACACTGACGTGGCCGTGTCCTGGGGAGTGACCGCAGGGGTGCGCCTGGCGCACAGGAGCACAAGCAAGTGGGCCTATTGGGCCGAGCTGCGCGGACTGCTCTGGCCAGCAGCACAGAACATCCGCGACCAGGTTGCGGGGGCAGCCCCTCATCTTGCGGCCCTGCCGCGCATCGAGGCTCAGCTTGGCCTGGGTTTCAGTTTCGCAGTCTTTTGAACGTTGGTTGTAAGGTCAGTCAGCGCCCGGGGACTAGAAGGTCATGACAAACCACACTCGCTCCAGTCAATGTTCATTGGCCGCGCTCCTGCTCGCAGGGCTGTCGGCCGCATGCATGTCAGACCCATTGGCAGGCACCGACCTGTCCGACGACGCTGGTCAGGGAGGGACAGGCACCGGAGGCACGACCAGCGCAACCGGGGGCACGACCAGCACAACCGGGGGCGCCGGTGGCACCACAGCCTCCGCGACGATCGCCGGGAATGGGGGCACGGTCAGCTCATGGCCAGTGACCAACTTCACGGTTCTGGTTAGCCCGGAGCGGGAGGTCGACATCCTGTTCATGATCGACAACTCCCCGTCAATGGACCCCAAGCAGACTCGCCTGGCTGCCAACTTCCCAAAGATGATCCAGGTATTGCAGCAGATTCCAGACGGCAGCGGCGGTACCAGCTTGCCCGACGTGCACATCGGCGTGATCAGCAGCGACATGGGGGCTGGGTCGGAGCCGCTCGGGGTTAACTGCATGGTCCTGGGTGACCGTGGCCTTTTGTATGGGAACGATCCCAACAATCCGCTTGCGTCGGTCGCGCCTACTGCTGATCCAATGCGGGGAGGTCACCCGGACCCCAATGGGTGTGGCCTGCACTCGGGCCAACGCTGGATCTCAGATGTCGCGAATCCAAACGGGCTCGGTCGGGTAAAGAACTACGACGGAAATATCGAGGACGTCTTCGCTTGCCTGGCCAAGGCGGTGGGAACCAACGGCTGCGGGTACGAGCATCAACTGCAATCGCTACGCGTGGCACTCACTGCTGACTATCCCGCTAATCCCAAGGATGCACCTAATACGATCAACCCAGAGAACATCGGCTTTGTCCGGCCAAAAGCCTTTCTGTCGATTGTTCTGGTTACCGACGAGGATGACTGCTCTGCTGATCCCGTCGACCCTATCAACGACTCGATGTTCTTGCAGAGCCAGAATCCCATAACTGAAACCGCCAGCCTGAAATGCGCAGCGCGCGGCCATGTGTGCAACGGCCGGCCGATTCCCGGCTACAACGACCCGTCGATAGGCTACCAGCCGCCTAACCCACTCCCGCAGCCCAACATTGGCTTCTCGACCGCCTTTTCCAACTGTGCGGCCAAGGACCAACCCAACCCCGCCAACCCGGTCCCGGACCACCACTATCTTCCGCTCATCCGAGTTCAGGACATGATCGATAGCGTCAATGGGCTGACCGCCTGGGTCGTCGACGCGAACGGCAACTACGTCTACGATGCAAACGGCGATCATGTCTCCCTCCCGAAACCGCCCGGCTCGATTTTCGTATCAGGAATCATCGGCTGGCCCGTGGGCGGGGACCTGACGGGCGTCAACTACCAGATTGGCATAGACACCACCTCGCTTCCTGCCCCGCAGAACACCTACTGGGACTACATGCCCATCTGCACGGTTCCAACGATCACTGGCGCTGATGGCAACATCTACAAGGCATATGGCGGACTTCGCCTGAAGAAGTTCATCGATGCCTTCCAGAAGACCTATTATGCGACAGGACCGGGTCCGAACACCTTCAGCCTGTGCGACGATGACTTCACGAAAGCAATGACGGAAATCGGCGCGGCAACCGCCATAGTGTTGAAGCCTGGCTGTGTCCAATACCCGTTGATGGACACGGACCCGAATACCCCGGGAACCCAGCCCAGATGCCGGGTTATCGACCAGATCGCGTGCGACACGCCGGGCACCCCACTCAACTGCCTTGGCGCCGGGTATGAGGAGTTCTACCGCGACGAATGTATAGATCCCACCACCGGACTCCCTCTCGACCCGGCAACTGCGCAGGACAACCTCAACAAGATACCGAACACGGACTCCGCCCGGCCTTGCTGGTACCTCTACTACGACACCAGCACAGCAGGCTGCCCGGACGCACCCAAGGGCCAGAGGATCACTGTTCTGCGCAAGTCAGGAGAGACAGCGCCCGCAGGTACGCTGCTGTCGCTGTCGTGCATGACCTGTCCAGCCTCTAACCCAGATTGCGGCGGCGCAGGTCACTAGCCGCTTGAAGGGCGCGCCCGCGGCCGACTACGGCCACGACCACGGCCACGTCTACGGCCACGACCACCCTTCATTGCCTTGCCGGGCTAGCGAATCCGCCTTGGGCTACGACCTTCCGTGGCTATCGCGGGCCTACGGGATTACTGCCTTCGCTTGACATCCGGAGCTAGTTTCCCAATAGTGGCTCCCGCATGGGAAAGCACGACAATCGCCGTTCGAAGAAGATGCGCCAACGCGTAAGCCAAAAGAAGTACAAGCTGCGTCTCAAGAAACAGAAGGCCGAGCGCAAGGCAGCCCGCGGAACGCCCGCCAAGGCCCCGCGCAAGCCGCGGTCTGCGGCGCCGGCGCCCGCCAAGGAATAGTCTTTCGCCGGGCCTCCGCCAAGCGAGGTCGCATGAACGGCGAAACTGACACCGGCGCGAACGGGGTGGGGCCCTTGCCAGCCTCGGCTGGGCCGCCTGAGGCCACCACCGCGCTCATGCGCCAGTACCTTGAGGTCAAGGCGCAGTATCCCGACGCGATCGTATTCTTTCGCCTGGGGGACTTCTACGAGATGTTCTACGAGGACGCGGTCTACGCGTCTCGCGTCCTCTCGCTCACCCAAACCACCCGCGACAAGGGCAAGGAGAATCCCGTGCCCATGTGCGGGGTCCCCCACCACGCGGCGCGCGGCTATATTGCCCGTCTCACCGAGCTGGGCCATCGGGTGGCCATCTGCGAGCAGTTGGAAGACCCCAAACTGGTCAAGGGCCTGGTCAAGCGGGGCGTGGTTCGCATCATCACGCCCGGGGTGATTCTCGACGAAGAATCGCTGGAACCGCGCGCGCCCAACTACGTGGCGGCAGTGGCTGGCGACAGCCGCGACGGGTTCGGCCTGGCCTTCATCGACGTCAGCACCGGCGATTTCCGCGCCACCGAGGCGGCCACCACCGAGGGCCTGCTCGACGAGCTGGCCCGGGTCGACCCGCGCGAACTGCTTCTGCCGCGCGGGCACAGTCGCGTGGGGAGCCCGCCGGCTTTGCCGGCGGCGGACCATCGCGGGANNCCTCCCAGGGTTCCCATTTCAACGATTTGGTTACGCTGGTCCGCCGCGCCTACCCGCGCCTGGCGCAAACCCCGATCAGCATCGACGACGAGCCCGATCCACTGTCCGCGCTGGCCGACGGGCTCGGTCCTGGGCTGGATCGGGACGCCCTGGCCCGCGCCCCGCAGGCCAGCCTGGCCGCCAGCCGGGTACTGCGCTACGTGCGCGCGACCCAGCTCTCGGCGCCCTTGCCCGTGGTGCGCCTTGAGCTGTTTCGGCGCGACGATTTCCTGGTCATTGACGAGCAGGCGCGCTCGCACCTGGAACTCACCGAGACCATGATCGAGCGCAAGCGCCAGGGCTCTCTGCTCGATACCCTGGACGTCACCGCCACTGCCATGGGCGGCCGGCTCCTGCGTCGCTGGCTACTCTTCCCGTTGCTCGACATTGCCCGCATCCGGCGCCGCCACGATGCGGTCGAACGATTGGTGGAGAAGCAATCGGCACGCGAAGCCAGCCGCAAGATCCTTTCGGAGCTTGGCGACATCGAGCGGCTGGTGAGCCGCGCGCGTTTGGGCGTGGCCAGCCCGCGCGATCTGGTCGCGCTGGGCCGCTCGCTGCAGCAGTTGCCTGACCTGGCGGCGGCCCTGCAACAGGCCAGCGACCCGATGGCGGCACTTGCCGAGGCCAGCACGGGGACTGACCTGCTCGACCTGGGCCAGGACCTGGCGCAAGACATCGCCGATCGCATCGTGGCCACGCTGGAGGACAACGCGCCTGCCATCACCAAGGACGGCGGCTTCATCCGATCCGGGGTGTCGGCGGAACTGGACGAGTTTCGCGCCATCGCCTCGGGCGGGCGCGACCAGATCCTGGCCATCGAGGCGCGCGAGCGCGAACGCACCGGGATCGCCTCGCTCAAGGTCAAGTACAACAGCGTGTTCGGCTACTACATCGAGATCACGCGCACTCACCTGGCCAACGTGCCCGCGGACTACACGCGCAAACAGACGGTGGCCAATGCCGAGCGTTTCGTGACCGCCGAGCTGGCTGACTACGAAGCCAAGATCCTGGGCGCCGACGAGCGCCGGGTGGCGCTGGAGATCAATCTCTTCTCCAGCTTGCGCGACCAGGTGGGTGCGGCAGCCGCGCGCGTACTGGCGCTGGCCGGCCGGGTGGCTGCGGCGGACGTGGTTGCGGCCCTGGCCGAGCAGGCCCACCGCCATGGCTTTTGCCGGCCAGTGGTCGACGATTCAGAAGTGTTGGAGCTTTGGGACAGCCGGCACCCGGTGGTGGAACGGCTGGCGGCCACCGGCGGCTTCGTGCCCAATGATCTGCGCCTGGATACCGAGCGCGACCAGATCCTCATCGTGACCGGGCCGAACATGGCGGGAAAATCGACGTTGATTCGCCAGGCTGCCCTGTCGGTAATCCTGGCCCAGGCAGGCAGTTTCGTGCCCGCGCGCGCGGCACGCATTGGCCTGTGCGACCGCGTCTTTACCCGGGTGGGCGCCGGCGACAAC
>PMBS01000296.1 GCA_003153015.1 Myxococcales bacterium | reverse complement strand
CGGGCGGTCTGGTAGATCTGCGAGCGAAGCAGGAAGTTGCGCTGCAAGGACGGACGGCGCAGGTCGAGCGCCCGGTACTTGAGCCGTACCATTTCGTTGGCCGTGCTGTTGTCGACGATCTCGAAGGGGGGGGTGTCAGAGCGCGAAAAAATGGTGAGCTGGTCACCGTGCAGTTCCACGTCGCCAGTGGGCATGTTGGGATTGCGCCGCTCGGCGCGGTCGTGAACCATGCCCGACACGCCGATGCAGAATTCGGAACGCAGCTCGCCGGCCAGGGTATGGGCCTCCGTGCTGACTCCGGGCTCAAACACTACCTGGGTGACGCCGCCGCGGTCACGCAGGTCGATGAACACGCAGCCACCGTGGTCGCGGCGAGAGGCGACCCAGCCAAAAAGAACAGCCCTGCTGCCCACGTCGCTGGCGCGCAGGGCGCCGCAGTCATGGGTGCGCTTCATGTCCTTGAGAAACTCAGGCATAGCCTGATTTCTACTGGAGAGCTGCCCCGGCGTCGAGGAGGAAGCGTATCTGTGGCATCGCACCTTGCCGAGAGGCGGTGGGCGCCCTAAGTTCTGCAGATGCGTCTGCGCATCCTTCATCACGGCAGTTGTTTCGACGGCGCGAGCTCAGCCGGCGTGTTCGCTCGATTCTTTCGTGAGTGCGTGGCGCAGGGACCCGCCGAAGTGGCGTTTACGCCCATGGATCACAAGGAGGCGGGGCCTGCCATTCCGCCGAATTTCCTCGACGGCGAGGTGAACGCCTGCGTGGACTTTCGCTACACCTCTGACCCGCGTTTGCACTGGTGGTTCGACCACCACGCCTCCACCTTCCAGAGCGCTGCGGACGAGGCGCATTTTCGCGCCGACCGAAGCGGGCAAAAATTTTACGACCCCAGCGCCAAGAGTTGTACGCGCTTCTTAGCCCGCACCCTGGCCGAGAAGTTCAGCTTCGACATTTCGTCGTTGCAGGAACTTCTCGATTGGGCCGAGATCATCGACGGCGCGCTCTTTGAATCAGCAGCCCAGGCGGTGGAGTTGCGCGAGCCGGCCTTGCGCCTGATGACCTGGGTGGAAGCCAACCGTGACCGAGCCCTGTCCGAGCGATTCATTGCCGATGTGGTGTCCAAGCCGCTCCCCGAAATTGTCGCCAGTCCCTATGTGGCTGGGCCGCTGGCCGGATTACTCAACCGACATCAGAAGAACATCGAAGCGATCCGCCGCCTGGCCCGTTTGGACAGGGAAGTGGTGTTCACCGATCTTTCAGCCGAGCCCATCACCTCGGTGAACAAGTTTATCGTCTACTACCTTCATCCGCAGGCGCGCTATGCAGTCACGGTCTTGTCACCTGGTAAGCGCATGAAGGTCTCGGTCGGCTCCAATCCCTGGCCTCCGGTGCCCCGCACCCACGACATCGCCGAGCTGTGCGAACGCTACGGCGGTGGCGGGCACCCGGCAGTGGGTGCCATTTCGCTTGCCAAGGGCGAGGTCGAACGGGCGCGCCAGATCGCGGCCGAACTGGTTGCGATTCTGCAAGCCTGAAGCCGCGGCCCGAAGCTACACGCTGTCCATCTCGACCGTCCGGCGTAGCGAACGGTGCGCGTGCCTGCGGATGACCTTCTCGGCCCGACGGCGCATCCTTCTGGGCGACAGCGTGCGGCCGGGCAAGGGATCCTTCTCGCGATCCGGCTCCTCGAATTCACCGGGGCGGCGACCAAACTCGAAGATGGCAATTTCGCGCTTGCCGCGCTCGCCGATGCGAAACGGGATGACCGAGGCGCCAATGCCGGCCCCCACGTAGACCGCACCGGTCACCACCGCGCCTCGGTGCGACTGACGGGTGCCATACAGGCCGTGCACGTACTTGTGGCCGCCGATCTTGCCCACAGCAATATCGTTAAGGCGCGCCACGGTTATCTGGCCGCCATGGGTGTGTCCGGCCAGCACCAGCGGGATGCCGTAGGGCCAAAGATGGTCGGCCTCCTCGGCGATGTGGGACAGGCCCAGCGCAGGAAGATCCCGGCGCAGGCCGGCCACGGCCTTGTCGATTCGGGCGTGGCCGGTGTACGCATCGTCGAGACCGACTATTTGCAAACGCTGCCGGCGGATGGTGATGATGGTGCTGTCGTTGCGCAGCACCTCGACGCCACCCCGCCTCAGCGCCGCCGCCACCTCGTCGGCGCCTGCCCAGTGGTCATGGTTGCCCAGCACGCCGATCACAGGCGCGCGGAATTCGCGCACCAGCTCGACAAGTTGGTCGAGATAGAGCTGGCTGTGGCAGACGAAATCCCCGGTGATCACCACCAAGTCCGGGCGCTCGGCGTTGGTTAGGGCAACCGCCTGGCGCTGAATCGCCAACGGCGTGACCCGGCCCACATGCTGGTCGGTCAGGTGCGCGATGCGAATAGGTTCCATAGCACCGGCATAGGCGGCCGGGCCTGCAAAGCGGCGCACCCTTATGCGACCAACGCGCGACCCATGACCAAGAGGAGCCGTAAGAGACTGACTCCAACCGAAAGGAGGGAACAACATATCCTTTAATTGTGCCCTACGATACTGAGAAGTCCAGGTGAAAAACTCGTGGCGAGGCGGGTTTTCGTCAACGCATGCCGGCCTGCGAAGACCGATCCGGAAGTCGAAAAAGCGGTTGAAATACGCATAGATTGCGGGCCGCTTCGTCTAAGAAAACCCTTTCAACGCGGCGGCGAAGGCGTCGGGATTCTCCAGGTTCGACAAATGACCGGCACCGGGGATCTCAACGACGCGCGCATTGGGTATGGCAGCGGCCATCGCCCGGGCCTCCCCGGGCGGGGAAAGAGTGTCCTGGGTGCCCACCACCACAAGAGTCGGCACTGCGATCTCCGGCAACTCGGCGGTGCGGTCAGGCCGGTCGCGTAG
The DNA here is from genome assembly GCA_003153015.1 of Myxococcales bacterium. Lineage (GTDB taxonomy): Bacteria > Myxococcota_A > Polyangia > Fen-1088 > Fen-1088 > Fen-1137. The sequence continues at coordinate 7,877 of PMBS01000296.1, read as the reverse complement.
GGCGCGGATCGCGGCGATGACGGCGTTGGGCGGCTGGCCTCCCAACCCGCGCACCTCGACGCGCAGACTGTCGCTGGCTGACGCCGACAAGAGGCGCGGAATCTGTTTTTCGAGCAGGGCTGCCACGCCTTGGTTTTCCACCAGCGTGATGGCGACCTGGCGACCCTGGCGAGCCTCGGGCGTGTCGGACGCGGCTTTGGTGTCGGCCAAGATAAGTGACTGCAATCGGTCGCGATGGCGATGGGCAAAGGCCAAGGCCACGTAGCCGCCCATCGACATACCGCCGACCGTGGCCACGGGCAGCTTCAGGGCGTCGAGCAGGGCAGCCACGTCATCGGCCATGTCGGCGATGGAGCAGTCGCCCGAGCCGAGATCGGAGAGCCCGAAGCCGCGCATGTCCGGCGTGATGACCCGGCGCTGGCTGGCCACCGCTGCCGCGGTCTTGCGCCACATGCGGCCGTCAAAGGGAAACGCGTGCACCAGCACCAGGGCCGGGCCGCTGCCCACCGAATCGTAGGCCAACTGCCTGGGCCCGATGGATATCTTCATGACAGCAAGCCTACCAGAATAACCGCGGAAAATTGCGGTTCCTGCCTCGCCGGCAGATGATCCTGGGCGTGGGCCTCACCCTCGATACTGCCATCCAGCAGTTTCTCGACCACCTGCGGGTCGAGCGCGAGCTGAGCGTGGCCACGCTGGCGGCCTATGGCCACGACTTGGCCGCCTTTTCTGGTTTCGCCGCGGTCAAGAAACTTTCTGAGCTGGCCTCGGTTCGCACCATCCACATCCTCGAATACCTGTCTGCGCTGACTGAGGATGCCTTGTCTGCCCGTTCCCAGGCGCGGGCGTTGGTGGCCTTGCGCCAGTTCTTCCGATTCCTCAAGACCGAGCGCCTGTGCGAGGCAAACCCCACCGAAGATGTGGACCTGCCGCGCTTCGGCCGGCCGTTGCCTAGCTTCCTGACCGTCGCTGAGGTGGACCTGCTGCTGGCCGCACCCGATCGCCGCGCGGACCGGGGCGCGCGTGACGGCACCATGCTGGAGACTCTGTACGCCACGGGGCTGCGCGTGTCTGAGCTGGTCAAGCTGCGCCTCTCTGATATCAACCTTGAGGCTGGCTACCTGACGACCGTGGGCAAGGGAGGAAAGCAGCGCCTGGTTCCGCTGGGCGAGGCTGCAGTGGCGGCGCTGCGTTCGTACCTGGAAGGCCAGCGGCCTCACTTTCTGCGCCCTGGGCGCGGAGGCAATACCGATGCGCTGTTTCTTACGCGGCTGGGCCGGCGAATGACTCGGCAAGCCTTCTGGAAGATCTTGGGCGCGTACGCACGTGCCGCCGGGATCCGCAAGAAGATCTCCCCGCACAAGCTTCGCCATTCCTTTGCCACCCACTTGGTGGAACGGGGAGCTGACCTGCGCGCCGTGCAGGCCATGCTCGGCCACGCCGACATCGGAACCACCGAGATCTACACGCATCTCTCGCGCGCCCACCTGCGCACGGTGTACGACCGTTTCCACCCGCGGGCCTAATCCTCCCATCTCAATCGTTGACCGCTCCCGAGTGCGTCGGCTATATCCCAAGTAGGCATTGCGCAAGGATCTCAGTTGAACATCAGCGTTGATCAAGTTCAGCAAGCGATTCTCTATTTGATCGCGTTCATTCTCTGCGTGTCGGTGCATGAGTTCGGCCACGCCTGGCTGGCCAACCGCCTGGGCGACCCGACCCCACGCATGCAGGGCCGGCTGACCCTGTCGCCGCTGCACCACATCGATCTGATTGGCACGATCTTGATTCCCTTCATTTCAGCCGTCAGTCCGGCGGCTCTGCCTCTCATGGCTTGGGGCCGGCCGGTGCAGACCAATCCCATGGCCTACACGCGCCGTTTTAAGATGAGCACCGGCCGCATGCTGGTGTCGATCGCCGGGCCGGCCATGAATCTGCTCATGGCCCTGCTCGCGTCGATGGTCATCGTCATCGCCGCTCACACGGGAGTATCAGCACGGTTCCAGGTTGCGATCTTCAACTACCTGGTGCAGCTCAACCTGGTGCTGATGTGCTTCAACCTGCTGCCCATTCCGCCGCTCGACGGGGGCGCAGTCTTGGCGTGGCTGCTGCCGCGCTCTTGGCAGGGGGTGATCGATTTTCTGCAGCGCTACGGTTCCTTCATGCTGCTGCTGCTCGTGCTGAGCCCCATGCTGGGGTTGCCCCTGCTGAGCATTGTCATGTACCCCATGGCTATCGTGATCGGCATCTGGCGCAGCGGACTGGTGTGGGCGATCAACCCATGAGCGACGAGCATCCCATGGCCGGCCGGGCGCCGTTTCCCGAGCGACGGGTAGCCGACACTCCGCCCAGCGCAACCTACCGTCTGACCCTGCCCGAGTTTGAGGGGCCGCTCGATCTGCTCCTGCATCTTTGTCAGACGCACGAGCTGGACATCCTCGACATCCCCATCGCCTTCGTCGCGGAGAAGTATTGCGACTATCTCGACATGATGGAGAGCATGGCGGTGGAGGTGGCAGCCGAATACCTGGTCATGGCCGCGCATCTGGTCTATCTCAAGTCACGCGAGTTGGTGCCCTCGCCCGAGCCCCTGGAGGCGGTCGACGAGGAGGAAGAGGCGCTCGACCCGCGCGAGGAGCTGATCCGGCGCCTGCTCGAATACCAGAAGTACAAGGACGCGGCCGAGAGGCTGGGCAGCAGACCCATCGAGGGTCGCACGGTTTTTGCCCGCGGCGTCCCGCTGGAAGGCGGCGGCGAGGCCGGCTACTCCGAGCACTCGGTGTGGAAGCTGATCGAGCAGTGGGCGCAGATCCTGTCCAAGGCGGCGCCCCAGCATACCCACGATGTGGTGATCGATCGCATCTCGATCACCGATCGCATCAACCAGGTGATCGACAGGCTGGAAGAGAAAGAGGGCACCGTCAGGTTCGACGACATCGTCGGGCATGACCTCGGCGAGGCTCAGTTTCGCCACAATGTGGTGGTTTCCCTGCTGGCGATCCTCGAACTGGCACGCCTGAAAGTGATCCGCGTGTTGCAAGATCTGGCCAACGGCGCGTTTCTGATTACCCGGATCGAGGGCGCCGCGTTGGAGCAGGCCCGGGTCATGCAGCCGACCTCCGGTGTGGTAGAGAGCGCGCCCAAAGAGGGTAGGGGAGAGCCCGATGACCAAACCTAAGCAACCTACGCGCGCCAAGCACGACGAGGCGCGGGGACCGAGCAAACCCACTGCTGCAGCCGAAACGGTTGCGGGTGCGATGGCGCCGTCGAGCGAGAGGGCAGGGGGCGAGAAGGACGATGTGTGGGCCGAGGATCGCGTTGTTGCGGTCGAAGCGGGCAGCCCCAAGACGGAAGAAAGCGCCGCGGATGGGGCGGTGTGGGCTGAGTCGGCCGCAGGCGGGGAAGCGCCTGCGGACGGGGAAACCCCCGAGGGCGAGGTTGCCCTGGCGGGTGGCGAGGCTGCCGACGAAGCGCCGGTGGTGCTCGACGCCTCGCAGATGGAACCAATCATCGAGAGTCTGCTCTTTGCTTCGGACAAGGTGCTGGGCCTGGCAGAACTCAAGCGCCTGTTGGGCGAGCGCGACGGCAAGAAGATCACGGCTGCGGTCGAGGCCTTGCTGGAGCGGCGCAAGGGCTCGGGCATCGAAGTCGTGCACGTGGCAAACGGCTGGCACCTGCGCACTAACCCGGAGTATGCGCGCTGGGTGTCCAAGTTGCTGGCCGGCAGACCCATGCGCCTGTCGCGCGCCATGATGGAAACCCTGGCCATTGTGGCCTACCGCCAGCCGGTTACCCGGCCGGAGATTGACCAGATCCGCGGCGTGGATTGCGGGCCAGTGCTGAAGACCTTGCTCGAACGCGGTCTGATTCGCATCATCGGCAAGAAGGAAGAAGTCGGGCGGCCGTTGCTCTACGGCACCACGCCCGAGTTTCTGCGCGTGTTCAGTCTGGGTGAGCTGAGTGATCTGCCCACCCTGCGTGAATACGCCGAATTGTCCTCCGAGCAACAGGCGCGTGTGGAGGCCGAGCACGGTTCGGCGTCCGGGGCGGGGACAGCGGCGTCCGGGGCTGATGCATCCCAGGCTGCGGGGGTGAAGACCGGTGCAGCTGCCGCGGCGGGTTCGACGCCGTCGTCGCTGGGTTTCGTACCGCGCTCGCAGCTTCCTGAAGAGCCAGAGGAGAATGACCCGCTACTCGACGAGTTGGAGAGCGCCAGCAAGGTCGCATCCAAGATTCTGGGCGCGGTCAGCGAACCGGCGGCCGAGGCGACTTCTGAGCCGGAAACTGCGCCGGCCACGCCGTCGGAAGAGCCGGGCAGCGGCTCGTAAGCGAAACCTCAACCGTCCACGGCGAAGCCTACGCAGGGAGAGAGGGTTACATGGTGAGACTGCAGAAACTTTTGGCTGCCGCTGGGGTGGCGTCCCGTCGCCGCGCCGAGGAGCTGATTGCCGCGGGCGCCGTCACGGTAAACGGGAAAGTGATCACCACCCTGGGCGTGCAGGTGCAGGAACGCCGCGACCGGATCGAAGTGAACGGCCGACGCGTCTACGTCGAGGAGCCGCTGTATCGACTCTTGCTCAAGCCGCGGGGCTGCCTAGCCACGCTGAGTCGGCCCAATCCGGACAAGTCGGCGCCCCGCGAGAACGTCGCGCGCCCGACGCTGGCCCGTTACGTGGCCGACCGCGAGTTGGGCTGGCAAGTGGTGGCGCCGCTGGACTTTCTAGCTGAAGGCGTGATCCTGCTGACCACCGACGGTGCCCTGGCCGAACGCATGTCGCGTGGCGGGGGCCAGGTGCCCATGACCTACCACCTGAAGTTTCAGGGCGCGATGGGCGAAGCCGAGCTGGCGCGTCTGCAGCGGGGCTGGCGTTTCAACGGTGCTCCCGTGCGCCCGATCAAAGTCGAGGCCCTGGCCACCACGGGCAAGAACATGTGGGTCGAAATGGTGGTGCCCGAGAGCCGGCCGCGTGCGCTCAAGGCCGCGGGTGAAGCCATACGGCACCAGTTGTTGAAGATTTCGCGCGTGCGCCTGGGTGAGATGTCGTTCGAGGGACTGAAAATGGGCGCCTGGCGCGACCTGAGCAAGGGCGAAATCAAATCCCTGCGCGCCGCTGCCGGCGTGCGGACGTAGCTCGTCAAGCGGGCATTCTACCGCGGTCGCAGAATCTGGAAGCCAAGCGCGGAAGCGGCACGGGCCTGACTGTCGTCGTTGGTGAGCAGGCGGCGTACGCCCAACGCCTGCATGGCGGCCAGGTGCAGGCGGTCGAGGGTTCGGCAATGGACCGAACGACCGAGGGGAACGAGCTGGCCTGTTGCCACACCATCGATTCCGGCCGGCGTGGTCACGAGATCAAAAGGCGCAGACGCGAGGGTCTGGTCGAGCAGCCGGGCGAGAGTGGCCGCCGAGCGTGTGGTGAGCAGTCCTCCCGCGGCGCGGCCCTGGATCTGGACGAGGGCTTCAAGGCGGGCCAGCGAGGACACCACCACTTCCGGCTCGGCTGCGACCAAGAGGGAGGTCTTCGGACTCTCCGGCTCAGCAAAGAGGAGCTTGAGCAGGCAGCTCGTATCGAGGTACAGGCTCACTGTGGTGCCGGGTCAGTCAGCCCCGTCCGCACGATCTCGTGCCAACCATTCTTCCGTCGACGGCTGGGTGGGCTGGTTTTTCCAGAAGCGGCGGAGTCGCCGCAGATGCAGTTCCGGGTCGAAGCGCGGACGGGTGCGGGAGGTCGCGGGAATGAAGGGCAAGAGACGAGCAACCGGCTTCGCGTCTCGCGTGACCACGATTTCCTCACCCTGGGCCAGGGCCTTCTCTGCCTGGGGCCAGTGCAGTCGCACGTCGCGCACCGTCATCCGAGTCATGCACCAATGTTAACATGTTTCACAGCCTTCGCCGCATCTGCGCTATCCTGTCCCGGCGTCATGCCCAGGACGCCCCAACCGACGGGCTGACCGTGCCCTTTGCCCTGGCCGCCGGTCTGTCAGGCGCGGCGGCTGCCAACCGGATCGTGATCACCGCAGGGCTGGCCGAGCTGGCGGCCGGGGCCATTGCCATGGGCCTCGGCGGGTATCTCGCTGCCCGCGCGGACCGCGAGCACTACCAGACCGAACGCGCGCGCGAGTTCGAGGAAACCGAGACCAAGCCGGTCCAGGAGCGCGAGGAAGTCGCGGAGGTCTTTCGCGGCTATGGCCTGTCGGAGGAGGCCATGCAGCCCATTCTCGATCACATCAGCGCCGACCGAACCCGCTGGGTGGATTTCATGATGCGCTTCGAACTCGGCCTGGCCGAGCCTGACCCGCGCCGGGCGCGCCGAAGCGCGCTCACCATCGCCGGCGCGTACGTCGTGGGCGGCCTGATTCCGCTTCTGCCTTATATGCTGACCGCGACGGTCAGGGTGGGGCTGGTGGTTTCGGCGGCTTTCACCGCCGCGGCGCTTTTCAGTTTTGGCTTCGTCAAGGCCCGCGTGACCGCCATGCCTCTTTGGCGGGGCGGGCTGCAGACCCTGGCTGTCGGCGGCCTGGCTGCCACGGCCGCGTTCCTCATTGCGCGCTTGATCGCGTGAACGACTTCTCCTCCGGTGACCTGCAAGCGGGCGCGAAGTACAACCTGAAAGGGCTGTACCGGGCGATCGTGGAGCCAAGACCGGGAGACACCCCGGGCCTGAGATTGCTTTGAATTCTGCGTTCAGCTAGCAACTGGTTTCGCCCCGTTGCCGACAACTCCTGCTGGTGCTTCCCACGCAACCAGCAGCAAGCTGTCACACCCACGCGTCCGCAGGCGCGGCCCCGGACCAGCGCCATTGCCCCGAAACGACCTTGCTTTACCGAACGATACAGGATCACTTGTCGACGTTCCTGGCGGATCTGGAAGCGGGAGGCGGCGAACTGCCCGCCTTCGTGCTTGACGAGTTCGAGGCCTACCTTCGTTGTGGCATTCCGGCCCATGGCTTTCTTCGCGTCCGCTGCAAATACTGTGGGCACAGCAGAGTTGTGGCTTTCGCGTGTAAGCGACGTGGATTCTGCCCAAGCTGTCTCGGTCGCCGGATGGCCGACACGGCAGCCTTCTGTGTGGATTACCTTTTTCCCCGCGTGCCGGCGCGCCAGTATGTGCTCTCGCTACCCTATGCCTTGCGCTTCAAGATGGCCTATTCGGCCGACGCCACGAGCGTGGTGCTTGGCGCATTCATCAGTGCCATCAATTCCGACCTCCGCCGCCGCGCACGGAAGCGCAAGCTTCGCGGTCGGCTGCAGACCGGAAGCCTGACCGTCGTACAGCGATTCGGCTCGTCGCTGAATTTGAACGTGCACTTCCACGCCATCGTGATGGATGGTGTGTACGCGGAGCAGCCTGATGGAACCATGCTGTTCCACCCGCTGCCCGCACCCAGCGATGAGAACATCGCGCGCCTGGCGCGTGCCGTGTGCCGGAAGGTCACTCGCTACCTGGGGCAGCTCACGGGGGAAGACAAGGACCAGCAGCTGACCCTCGACCATCTGGCCAATGCCTCCGTGCAAGGCCTGATTGCGACTGGTCCGTGCCGAGGCTGTCGCGTGTTGCGCCTGGGAGGTACCGGCGAGGATGCCGAGGCCGCGATCATGGGCAAGCGATGCGCGGATGTCGCCGGTTTCAATGTGCACGCTAACGTGCGCGTGGGCGCCAATGATCGCGACGGCCTCGAACACCTGTGCCGCTACCTTGCGAGGCCGCCGATCGCGAACGACCGTCTGCAAGAATTGCCCGACGGCCGGCTCGCCCTGCGCTTCAAGCAAGCCTGGCGAGATGGCACGACCCATATCGTGTTCACGCCGCACGAGCTGATAGAGAAGCTGATCCCGTTGATTCCCCGCCCTCGCTGCCACCTCGTCCGATACCACGGCAT
>PMBS01000329.1 GCA_003153015.1 Myxococcales bacterium | reverse complement strand
TCCAGCGCCACTACCGCAAGCTGGCTACCGCCGACATGGCTTCGGCTGATGGCGCCGACATAGACTGTGCCATCTACGATATGGCCGAGCCGGCCAATGCCGACTCGATCTTCAACGCCGAGAAATCGACCACGGCCAAGCCGGTAACTGACTTCCCGGACGCGATCTCTGGTCCCATGTCGTTCGTGTTCCGTGCGGGCCGCTACTACGTGAAGATGACCGCGTTCGACAAGAAGGCCGAAGCCGCCCTGCCTGGGCTGGCCAAGGCGCTAAAGGGGAAGATGAAATGACGAGCGACGAACAGCACGGCCCATCCGTGCCGGCCCGCGAATCGCCGATTCGGCAGGGCAGTCAGACAGCGGCCCCGACAGACCCCGCGGGCATGGACCGGCGCGGAGTCTTGCGCGTGGGCATGACCGCGGCCATGGCCGTCGGGTCGGTGGCGCTTGGTCTCGCGCTCCACGAACGCGACGGCTCGAAGCAGACCCGCGCCCTGCCCACCATCAAGGATCACCGGGCCGACAAGCCGGCCGGTGCCACCGACATGGCCATCGTACGCGGGCCAGATCCTGCCGCCAACGTGCGCCGGGCGGTGGAAGCCTTGGGCGGCATGGGCCGCTTTGTCCGGCGGGGCGAGCGCGTGGTCATCAAGCCCAACATCGGCTGGAATCGCACGCCGGAACAGGCCGCCAACACCAATCCCGACGTGGTGGCCGAGGTCGTGCGCCTGGTGGTCGCGGCGGGCGCGGGCAAGGTGTGGCTGACTGACGCTTCGGTCAACACGCCCGAGCAGTGTTTCGCACGCTCCGGCATCGAGAAGGCAGCCAAGGCCGCGGGCGCCACTGTGGTGCGGCCCGATGCCTCGGCCTTCCGCGAGGTGAACGTGTCGGGCAAGCTTCTGCGCACCGGCGATGTGCTCTTCCCGGTTGTCGATGCGGACCGCGTGATCAACATTCCGATCGTCAAACAGCACGGGCTTTCGCTTGCGTCCATGGCGCTCAAGAACTGGTACGGCGTACTGGGCGGCCAACGCGTGAAGTTGCATCAGAACATCCACCTTTCCATCATCGACCTGGCGGCCATGGTGAAGCCAACCCTGACCATCCTGGATGCCACGCGCATCCTTCTGGCCAATGGCCCCACCGGTGGCAGCCTGTCCGACGTGAAGCAAATGGATACCATCGCAGCCGGGACCGACGAGGTCGCGCTCGATGCCTTCGGCGCCACCCTGCTCAGCCTCAATCCCACCGATGTCGGCTTCATCGTCGAGGGCATGAAGGCCGGCCTGGGTACACCGCAGTGGCGGAACCTCAAAACTGTAGAGCTGGGAGGCTGACCATGTTTCGGTGGTTGCGTCGCGCCTACCAGATCGTCTTCCTCGGGTTCTTCCTGTTCCTTGTGGTGGTCACCACCGCGGGCCTGATCCGCGGCTACGACGTGCAGTGGCTGCTGGAGTTCGACCCTCTAGTCGCGGTCACCACCGCGCTGGCCTCGCACTCGCTGCATCACACGCTGCTGTGGTCGCTGGTGCTCATCGTGCCCACGCTGATCCTTGGCCGCTTCTTCTGCTCGTGGATCTGCCCCATGGGCGTCTTGCACCAGGCGCTGGGGTTCCTGGCGCGCAGGCGGCGTCCGCCCGACCGGGTGAAACAGAACGCCCCGCGGCCCTCGCACAAGATCAAGTACCTGGTGCTGGCGACCATGCTGGGCCTGGCTGCGGCGGGCAGCGTGCAGATCGGCCTGCTCGATCCGATCGCTTCCACCTGGCGCGGCTTGGCCACGTCTGTCGCGCCTGCGCTCGGCAACCTTGCCCCCTTCGGCAGGTACCAGGGCGAGCGGCATTTCCAGTGGGGGACTCTGATAACCCTGGTGTTCTTTGGAGCTCTGGCGCTCAACTTCGTGTACCCGCGCTTCTACTGCCGGGTGCTCTGTCCGCTGGGCGCGCTGCTCGGGCTGCTGTCGAAGTTTTCCCTGTTCCGCATCAACAGGAACCGGGAAATCTGCAAGAGCTGCAAGTTCTGCGGGGCCGATTGCCAGGGCGCGGCCGATCCCCAGGGCACGGTGCGCGCCACCGAGTGTATGGTGTGCCTGAATTGCATCGAGAGCTGCCCGCGCGGCGGGCTTTCCTACCGATTTCTGCCACCGCTGCGATCGTCCACCACCAAGATCGATCTGGTGCGGCGCAAGTGGCTGAGCGCAGGTGTCGCGGGCGTGGTGGCGGTGCCTCTCATGCGCGCTTCTGACGGCGTGGAGCCGCGACCGAATCCCGCGCGCATCCGTCCGCCTGGCTCGCTGGAAGAGGCCAGTTTCCTGGAAAAGTGTCTCAAGTGCGGCGCCTGCATGAAGGTCTGCCCCACCGGCGGCCTGCAACCCGCGCTGGCCGAAGCCGGTATCGAGGGCTTCTGGTCGCCCATCCTGATCCCGCGCATCGGCTACTGCGAGGCCAACTGCACCCTGTGCGGGCAGGTCTGTCCCACCGGCGCGATCGAAAAGCTGACCCTCGAAAAGAAGGTCGGCGAAATGCCGGCCCGCCCGCCCGTGCGCATCGGCTCGGCCTTCTTTGACAAGGGCCGCTGCTTGCCCTGGGGCTACCAGACCGAATGCATCGTGTGCGAAGAAGTCTGCCCGACCTCGCCCAAAGCCATCTACTTCAAGATGGAGACAGTCACCGCCCGCGACGGCACGCAGAAGACCTTGAAGATGCCGTTTATCGACCTGGACTACTGCACCGGCTGCGGCACCTGCGAAACCCGCTGCCCGGTAGTCGATCGCGCCGGCATCCGGGTGAGCGCCGCCAACGAAAGCCGCACCCCTCGCAGCAGCATCTCGCTCACGGGCGGGAAGATCTAGTTAGCTTTTTCACCACAGAGAGCACAGAGAACACAGAGGTCGGAGCTATCTTCCGTCCTGCGAATGGTCCGGTTTTGGACGTCGCAGAAGCACCAGCAGCGCGCCCGCGCCGCCATGACAAGGCGGGGCCGAGGCGAAGGCCAGCACCTGCTTGGCCACCGGCCGCCGGCAGAGGACCTCGACCAAGGCCGGTCGTAGGGCCGGCCCGCCCGGGCCAGAATGCAGGCCGCGACCGTGAATGAGCAGCACGCAACGCCGACCCTTCGCTACCGACTGCTCGATGAAGTGCTCGGCCTGATGAGCGGCGGCGTCCTCAGTCAAGTGGTGCAAGTTCAATTCGGCCTCCGGCTCAATCTCGCCGCGCGCGAGCGAGCGGACCAAGTCGTGGGCCACGCCGAAGGCTGCGCCTGTCAACTTGTCGCCGTCTTCATTCACACGCAGCGCTTCCCGCGGCGACTGCTGCCCTGGCCGGATAGCCGGCGTAGGCTCCCCCGCTTGCCACTCGGGCACCGCGCGCCGGGGCCCAGGCGGCAAGGGTCGTACCCCCTGCATCGCGGCCTGGAAGAGCCGGCGATCTTCTTCCTCGGCCGCTTGCCGAGTTTCGGCTGACGAGGCGGGCTTGCGTGAATCCACGATCGGGGCTCCTGACGAGATCGTAGCCCAGGCTTTCACCGCAGTCACTTGTCAGTCGTTCCGAGTCGAGGTAGGTGAACTGTATGGCCGCACCAGGCAGCGCCGAGCCGCTTCAGGTCGACGTTCGCGGATTGTCCCTGGAGGACCGCCGCTCGGCAATTGCCCACGCGCTGGAGGAGTTGCGCTTCGGCCGCAGAGTGGTTCTAGTCACCGACCGAGATCCCAAGCCTACCCTCACGGCTTTTCGCCAGATGCATCAGGGCGAAATGGACTCCGCCATAACCGTGCTCGCGGCTGATCTGTTTCGCACCGAATTGCAGCTACGCCGCCCGGAACAGCGGCTCACTCTCGCGGAACACCTAAGGGCGGACCATGCGCGCATCGACGGTCTGCTGACCGAACTGCAGCACTTCCTGCGCGTCGGCGCGCTGGCCGAAGCTGATCAGCACTTCGCCGCGCTGGACAAGGCACTCAGCCGTCACATGGCCGCCGAGGAGGAACTGCTCTTTCCCGCCATACAACGAATGACCGAGGCGGTAGCGCGCGCCGTGCCCGGCATGCTGGTTGAGCATGGAGAGCTGCGCGCGCTCCTGCCTGACCTGGCAGAAGCCCTTGCCAAACAGGATGTGTTGGCGAGCGAGGCACTTCTGCCGCAACTGCGACGCAGTCTGGCCCGCCACCACGAAGACGAGGAGCACCTGGTCTACCCCATCACCGACTGGGCCTTGTCACCCGACGAGCAGGAGGCCCTGGTCAAACGCCTGCGCGGCGACTAGTACCGCCTCACGCATGCTCGCAGCTGGTTGAGCGACCGGACGGACGGCGGCGGAGCCGGTGGCCGGAACCGGATCCGACGGCCGGTCCCGGGTCCCGGATTCGGATCCGGCCGCCGGTCCCGAGCCCGGAACCGGCAAACCGAACCAGTCACGAATTTTCGAGAAGCGGTACTAGCAAGTTCTCGATTTCGCGGTCAGGCTGGGCCTTCGACGCGAGTGTTGTCCGAACTCGCGATCGCGGGCGGGTCCACGGGACATATCATGCCCAAGGCCCCGGGACAGGCGCCGTCAGCCCGCTTCGACACGCCAGCCGCCTGGCGCTGGCAGTCGTTGGTGTAGGTACTGCCATTGCACCCGCACACGTAGGACACGATCGCAGGACAGTTCTCTGGCTTCTCAACACAGGTCCCACCAGCGTCAGCCCCAGTGGGGCAGGTGGGGGACGCCGGAAACTCGCAGAACCAGCCCCCAGCGCACGACCCAGAGCTTCCGTCGCACGGTGTGCCGCCGGAGTCGGCAGGCGCGTCAGGGGCTGCAGCGTCACCTGCGCCCCCGCTACCGCCAATGCCGCCGCTGCTTGATGTGCCGCCGCTGGCTGTGGTACCGCCCGCGCTTGTGGTCCCGCCCCTGCCGCCTGCGCCTCCGCTGCCTCCAGCGCTAGTGGTGCCACCCCTGCCGCCCGCGCCTCCGCTGCCTCCAGCGCTAGTAGTGCCACCCCTGCCGCCTACCCCTCCGCTGCCTCCAGCGCTAGTAGTGCCACCCCTGCCGCCTGCGCCTCCGCTGCCTGCGGCCCCTCCTGCACCGCCGCTGCCTGCGGCCCCTCCTGTGCCTCCGCTCCCGGTAGAGCCACCCATACCACCTGTACCTGCGCCGCCCGTGCCCGCTGCTGTCCCGCCTGAGCTAGCACCTCCGCTGCTCGTGGTGCCGCCAGACCCTGCAGCCCCGCCCGTGCCACCGAGGCCAACGCTGCCGCCGCCGGGTCCGGTCCCTACGCCGCCGCTTCCAACACCGCCGCCCGTGCCGCCCATTCCGGCGCTCCCGCCCCCGCCGCCACGACCGCCGCTACCCCGGTCTTGGCCGGCCCCATCTCGCCTACCGCCGCCCGCGCTTCCATCCCCGTGGCCCGGCAGCCCCGTGAGATCAGAACAGCCGCCAAGCCAAAACAGGAACAACGATCCAAAACCACCCAAGACCAACGATGCGCGCATGCATGTCTCCTTCTGACCTATGATAGATAATCTTCTTCTCACCAAGACCACGCCGACACGGCCGGGCAGAGCCAGGCCAAATCGGCCCTATTGTAGGCTGGCCAGATGGCGGTGGCCCGAATTTTTCTAGGTCACCGTGCGGAAGGCAGACTCGCTATCCAGTTGCGGATCGTCAAGTACTCCACACTGTCCGCGGCAAGGATCGAGCCACCGCTGTGCTGGTTGCCGGTCGCGCGCTGCAATAGCAGACTGCCATCTGGATAGTCGGGGTAGACCAACGCCACAACCATCGCCCGATCCGCCTTCGCGTCCCAGGTTAGCGCGAACCGAGTGGTTGCGGCCTCGCCCCCCTTGGAATGACAGGATTGGCAGTTGGTCTCCAGGATGGGATAGACGTAGTTCTCGAAAATCGGATCCTCGACAGGCGCCTGCTCCGAGCGCATGTCGGTCGCTCCGTCGGCTGATGCATCTGGCGCCGGTCCACGCCCAAAGTCTGCGCAGGCCCCAGCCAGCAACGTCGCGGATAGAAGGCAAGAGAGTACGCCCCTCTCAAAACCCATACATCACCATGAAGCGCAGGAAGTCGTTGGGGGACTCGCCCACCTTCTCGAAGTTCCAGTAGTAGCCCAGGCTGAAAGTGGCGCCAGCGTAGTCCGCGACCAATGCCAGGTTGTGGTGCGAACCATCGGCAGGGCTGGCGCGTTCCGAATCGTAGGAAAGTCCCTTGTGGTTGTTGAAGGTCAGCAGGCCGCTACGCGCCTGCAAGTAGAGCCAGCTAGTCGCGTAGCAGCGCAACCACAGGTAGTCGGCGAAATGGTAGTAGGCGCCAGCGTCCGGTATGGCTTGGGGCGTGCCGTAGCTGCTGTCGGTCGACACAAGGGCCCGCAGCAGGCCTACGCCCAATGCCAGTCGGTTCAGCACCGGCCATGCAGGACGCCAGATCGCCAAGTCAACCGCCTGCATGAGCAGGCTGCGGCCAAACCGCATTGGATTCCAGTAGAGCGAGTACCACAATGTCACCGGCCCGCGCGAAAGCGACACGCGGTCGCCCACCGCCACACGCGCACCGTCGTACGCTTGCAGATCGTTCTGCATTTCCAGGGTGCTGTTGCGTGCGGAAAGATCGAAGCCCTGCACCAGGTAGAGATCGTCAGCCAACGAGAACCCTCTCAGCGATGCAGCCGCCCGCAGGCCGACACCGAAAGAAGACCACACCACGGGTAGCAGTTTCTGGTCGATCGCGCTCAATCCGCCGTAGTTCTTGTGAAAAAGTGGATCAGGCCCGAACGGCACCAGGATCTTGCCCGCGCGCGCGGACAGGCGAAAGGGTCCCTTTCGCCACAAGCGTGCCGTCAGCTCGTAGAAATACTGCCCAATGACCTCGGCGTTGAACCCGACGGGAATGTCGTTGCCCTGGCGCGACAGAAACAGGAAGTGGTGGTAGTTGCGAAAGGCGTTCTTGCCGCTCGTCAGACCGCCATCCATTCCCACGCGCTCGTAGCTCGCATCGAAGAGCCCACCGATGCGGATGCCTCCGGGCAGAAGCAGAGCAGATTCGCGCGCGTGCTCCGGTTCGGTTTCGGTCTTGGGCTGGGGCGGCTCCGACACAGCGCCGCCCGACGCCGGCGCCGCTTGGTTGGCAGCGCCGCCATCGCCAGATGCACGCGTGTTCTCGGCTGTGACACTGGCATCGCCCGATGCGGGCGCGGTGGTGCCGGCGTCGCCCTGCGCCTCAGTTGCACCGCGCGCCTTCTCTGTGCCCTCCCCTCTCCCCTCTGGGTTCTTAGCAGGGGGCGGCTGTCCAGCCGAACCCGCAGCCTGAGCCGCGGCCACGGCACCGCCCACAAAAGCCAAGACCAGTATGATGCGCAGGCGACTCATCATTTTGCGTGGCAGGTCGAACGACAGGTCGCGCGCGCCCCGCTTGCCGGGGACGCGCTCTGGCCGTTGTGGCAGGCACCGCAGAACCTGCCCTCGTCCATTTCGTCATGGGTGAAGCCCCGGCGCGCCCTGGGAAAGATTGCCGGATGGCAGACGAAACACGGGTATTCGTCATGCTGCCAGTGGGAGAACAGCCCAGCGTCAACGGGATCGGCCGCGCCGTGCGGTTTGACGATGGGGACGCGCACGACCACGGGCATAGCGAGCCCCGCGGCCGATGCGAGCACGGCCGCACCTGCGACAACGAGCGACCACTTGCCGGGCATCGGACCGCAGTGTATCGCAGAATCGAGATTACTCGTCCAGCGATTCGGCAACGCTGCAGAAACGATCTTCCACCGCGCGGAAAGCCTCGACCACCACCGGGTCGAGATAGGTGCCACTCCGGTGGTAGATGGCGGCACAGCATTCCGCGTGCGGCAGGGCGGGTTTGTAGAAGCGTCTCGATCGCGCGGCATCGTACGAATCCGCCACCGCCATGATCCGCGCCGAAAGGGGAATGGCCGTGCCGGCCAACCCGTGGGGATACCCGGTTCCGTCCCAGCGCTCGTGGTGCGAGCGCGCGATCTCGATGCCCAGACGTACGAATCCGTTCTTGGGATAGGCTTTCTGCACCTCCTGCAGAGTCTGTGCCCCCAGGGTGGTGTGCGATTTCATCTCGTCGAATTCCGCGGGCGTGAGCGGACCGGGCTTGAGCAGGATGCTGTCCCGGATGGCGACTTTGCCGATGTCGTGCAGCGGGCTGGCGCGGAAGATGTTCTCGATGAAGGCCTCGTTCACCCTATCCTGCCGGGTGGGGTGCTCACGTAGTTGGCTAGCCAGGAGCCGACAGTACATCTGGACGCGTTCGATGTGCTTACCGGTTCCCTTGTCGCGCGACTCGGCCAGGCGGGCCAGCGCCACGATGGTGGCCATCTGGGAATCAGAGATCTCGCGCACCTGCTCTTCGACCCGGTCCTGCAACTGTCGATTGTGCGCCTCAAGCTGGACCTGCAGCCGTCGCAGGCGCAGGTGGGTCTCCACCCGGGCACGGACTTCCTCAAACTGGAAGGGTTTGGTCACATAGTCCACCCCGCCCGCCTCGAAAGCCCGCACCTTGTCCAAGGTTTCGTCCAGAGCCGACAAGAACACCACCGGGATCTCGCGCAGCTTGTCGTCCTGCTTCAGTCGCCGACAGACCTCGTAGCCGTCCATCTCCGGCATCATGATGTCGAGCAGGATGAGATCGGGCGGCTCGCTGGCAGCAGCCTGCAGCGCCAGCTTACCGTTGGGGACGGCGCGCGCCTTGTAGCCCTGTCGCTTGAGCAGCTCAAGCAATACGCGCAGGTTCTCGGGCGTGTCGTCAACAATCAGGATGGTCTTGGGTGTTGCGACACCCGGCGTGATGTCATTGCCGTTCATGCATCCCCCCGCGGTGGCAGCGTGTCGAGGAGTTGCTGGTACTCAAAACCATCGGCCAGGGTACGCAGGGCCACGCCCGCCAGGGCGTCGTGGACGGTAAGCCGATCAATGAGCAAGAGCATGCGATCGAAGTCGCCCGCGGTAGTGGCGTCGCGCAGTCCGTTGGTCAAGTCCGCAGGCGCAGCAGAGAGGGCATCCCGCAGCGACCGCAGAGTCAACGGGCTGCCCGCGACGGATCGGCCGGCGGCGTCCTGCCGGAAGTACACGTATTCCACCCCCAGGCAAGCCCACAGCTTCTCGAACACCTCGGGCTCCCGCAGTGGCACCCCGAGCACATCGTCCGCACCGGCCGCCAGCGCCTGCTCGCGCACGGCCTCGTCACCCCGCCCGACCAAGGCCAGCACCGGCGTTCGCTTTCCTTTCGCCGAGGCCTTGACCCGTCCGATGATCTCGAAGCCGCCTTGCGAACGCGAACCCACGTCGGCGAAAACCGCGTGAGCTGACCACTGTTCGAGAATCGACAGGACCTCGTCCACCTGGGCCGCCTGTCGCGTCTCGAAGCCCACCGCCTCCAAGATCGAGGCGAGTGGTTCTGCTCCGTCACCTGCCCCACCGGCCACCACGACGCGAAATACCGCCTGCCCAGGCCGGATCCCCACCACCTGTCGCGCCGACCCTTCGCCCGCCGCCAAGGCGGCATCGCCCCGCTCCAAGCGCACGGCGACGTGAAAACAACTCCCCTTGCCGACCTGACTCTCGACGCTGATGGTGCCGCCCATCAGGCGCACGAACTCCCGACTGATGGCGAGACCCAGGCCAGCGCCCCCGCCAGAGTGGGCGCCGGTAGGAGTTTGGACAAAGGCGTCGAAGATCCGTCCCAGATCAGCGGCGGGAATTCCCGGCCCGGTGTCCTCCACGTCAACCAGCAGACGCCAGGTGCCGTCCGCAGCACGCTCGCCGCGCAGCCGCCAGATCACCTGGCCGCGCTCAGTGAATGTGATGGCGTTGCTGAGCAGGTTGGTGAAGATCTGGCGCAGCTTGTGCCCGTCACCCAGAACCACGAAGGGCACATCCTCGGCCATCTCCACTCGAAACAGCAGGCCCTTGGCGTTGGTGCGCAGACGGAAGATGGCGGCCAAGTCCGAAATCAGGTCGCGCAGATCGAAGGCGGCGACGCTCAACTCGACACGGCCGGCTTCGATCTTGGACATGTCGAGAATGTCGTTGATGACCGCCAGCAAGTGCCGGCCGCTACGCACGATGGTGTCCAGGTGCTGGCGCTGGGTGGGTCCCAGCGCTCGATCCTTGAGCAGGAGCTGCGAGAAACCAAGAATGACATTCATGGGCGTGCGAATCTCGTGCGACATGTTGGCGAGAAACAGGCTCTTGGTCTCGTGCGCGCGCTGGATACTGGTCAGCAGCTCTCGCTCGCGGCTCACGTCTCGAAACACGCACACGGCACCGGCCGGCTCACCCCGATCGTCAAGCAGGGGAGCCGCCGAGAGCGACATGACCACCTTGCGTCCACCCAAATAGGAGTGCGTGACCTCAAGCGGCGGCAAGGCTCGCCGGCTGGCGCAGGCGCGGTCAACCGGACAGCCGGCGCTGTCACACAGCGGCCGGCCATCGCAAAGGCCAGAGTGCAGAACCTCCGCGCAAGGCCGGCCGATGACATCGACGCCCGCCAGGCCGGTGATGGCTTCGGCCCCAGGGTTCCACGACGTAATCCAGTGTCGCGCATCGATGGTGAACACGCCGTCGGCAATGCTGCGTAGGACATTCTCCGCATACTGCTTCTGCAGGGCGACTTCGCCCGCCAGTTGCTCTGCGCGCCGGTGGATCTCCGACTCGCTTTGCTGCAGGGCCAGGAGTTTCTCCTTCTCGGCCGTGACATCGCGCTGCAGGCCCCAAGCGTAGAAGAGCTGGCGGTTTGCAACCACGCCGATAATCGTGTTCGACGTCCACATCTTGCGACCGCGCCGGTCTACGTCGAGCACTTCGAAATCCGTGACCCGGTAGCCGGAGCGAACAAAGTCGATCAGCCGCGCGACCTTCTCCTCCCGGGTGCCGGCCATGTTGCCGGACATGGGCGCGCCGACCATTTCCTCCGCGCGCTCCAGGCCGAAAAGCCGCGCGTACGCGTGGTTGCATTCGGCCACCACCACGTGGTCCAGAAGAAACTCGGCCTGCTCGCGTTCCGGCCAATCGATGGGCAGCTTGGGATTAGCGTCGTAGCGCACCACCCCCTCACTGCGTAGCAACATGAAGCCGCGGAAGCTCGCCTCCAGGGCCTCGCGATCGGCGAGCGCCAGCCCAAGCTCGGCCACCCGCTTGCGCAGGCCCGCAAGCTCGGCCTTGTCATCCACCGGAGTCTGCTGGGTGCTATCCGTCATGGGGCGGACGCCTGGGGTCAGGCGCCGAACAGCTGCAGCATAGCGCAGAATCCGGCCCGCTCACATGCCGAACCACCGTTTCTTGGCGAGGCGAAACCGGAGGCTCGCTATCCTGTTTCTTGGTGGTCGATGCAAAGAAGGCCGACGCGGTATAGTGCGCTCCTAGTTTTGGCGGAGAGGGTGAGATTCGAACTCACGATACAGGTTTTCGCCCGTATAACGGTTTAGCAAACCGCCGCCTTCGGCCTCTCGGCCACCTCTCCGTGGGTGCTTGGTACTACTTGAGATCCGGGCAGATCTCAAGTGCGAACCCAAATCCTGCAATAGCCGCAGAAGGTCGTAGACGTGGCCGTGGTCGTGGCCGTGGCCGAAGTGATCATGGTCGGCCACGGCCACAAAAACGACCACCACCACCACCACCGATCGCTCCGATTGGCTGCACGGCTCGATCACGGAAAGGTCTGTTCTTCTGAGGCCGCCCGCGGCTCCGCTTGTCGCGGGATTATGAGAGGAGGAGAAGGGATTCGAACCCTTGGCGCCCTTTTGAGGCGCTACGGTTTTCAAGACCGTCGCCTTCGACCACTCGGCCACTCCTCCGATCGCGTCTTTTTCGAGAATATGCCACATCTCGCTGCCATGCTTGCTTTCGGTT
Source organism: Myxococcales bacterium (assembly GCA_003153015.1). Classification (GTDB taxonomy): domain Bacteria; phylum Myxococcota_A; class Polyangia; order Fen-1088; family Fen-1088; genus Fen-1137. The sequence continues at coordinate 20,128 of PMBS01000329.1, read as the reverse complement.
TGATCGCAACGTCCCAGTACCTGCTGCGGTCCGGAACCCGCACCGCGTGTCCGCATCGCCTCAGAATTCTGAGCCCGCACCGCGTCCATGTCCGCGTCGGCGCAAGGGAATCGGTCCAACAACCGCAACGCACAACTCGGCACGCAAATTGCTGTGGTCGAGCACAGGGAGAACCCGATGTGCAAGATCTCAACGAGCGCTGCAGTCGTTTTCGTAGCTGGCTTGCTTGGCCTGGCGTGTAGCGACAGGTCCGGTCTGAATTCTGGCAGGGGCACCGGAGGCGCTGGGGGCGGGGCCAAGGGCGGCCAGACAGGCGGAAGCTCGGGTGGCACCATCGCTACTGGTGGAGTCTCGGCTGGCTCGGGTGGCGCCATCGCTTCCGGTGGCGTCAGAGCTGGCGGAACCGGCGGAGATGGCGCCGGCACGGTTGGAACCAGCGGGTGTCCACAGCCACCACATTCGTGTCCCAATAGGTGTCCGGGGGGGTGGCCATGGACAACCACCCCGAGTCCTGACCCCTGCGACTGTCCTATTCAGATCTGCGGGCCGCCCCCTGACGCAGGCGTGGCGAAAGACTCCAGTGGTCCAGACACGCCGCCCGGGTGCCCACCAATCGCGTGCCCCGCGCTAGCCTGTCCGGGGGGGTACCTGCCGAATCCCGACCCCTGCGGCTGTCCCATCTGCGGCCCGCCCTACAGTGTGGACGCTGGAACCGCACGGGACGGTCGGAAGATCGATGGGCCCCCGCCCTGTCGGATCGCGTGCCCCGCGCTAGCCTGTCCGGGGGGGTACCTGCCGAATCCCGATCCCTGCACTTGTCCCGTCTGCGCCCCGACTTCTGACGCAGCCGTGGCGAAAGACGTCGGCGGCGAAACATCGCCCGCTTCCTGCACGGGCCTCGACGAGTGCGCTTGCTTTACAACCACTGGTTGCACGCCGATTGCGGAACCCTGCTGGTGCCCTTTCCCTCAATGCAATTCATCCGGGGCATGTATCTGCGGTGGCGGTCGCTTCTTCGCCTGCGCTCCGCAAGCAATTGCCACTTGTGCCGGGGCCAAGGCTCGCGTCGCGGCTCTTTGTCCAACCCTGAAGGGCCCCACCTTTGATGGGCTGTGCACGCGGCCTGCCCCAGCATGTGTCACCAAATGCCTTGCCGAGGTCAGTTCGTGCAGCGATGTCTTCTGTTCATTCTGCGAGACCTGCGATTGCGCCGGCGATCAATTCTCAAACTGCTACGCGCAATGCGCCAATACTCCGATCCTCTGAGTCAGGCGCTGCAGATTTCATCGGGGTTCACACCCAGCCGGACGGGATCGATAGTTCACAATAGAACAACTGCCACCTTCACTGGGCAAGCGAGTACCCTAGGGAGCGCGTCATGAAGAACCACACACGCAGCATAGCACCTTGGCCTCCTTTGCGATTTCTGGCAGATTCAATCTGCAACGTGAAGACGCCAGGGGTGTTCTATCCGCGGCGGGGATGCGGCGACTATGCTTTCTTAGAATCTCTGATACGGAGGCGCAGATTTCGAAACCAGTTCTGTCCACATCGCGTGACCGTGATTGTCGCGCCCGCGAATGTGCGGAGAGCAGGCTTCGCAGATTGAGGTTGGCTCGGACGTCGAGTGTCACACATTTCGGTTTCGCAATGGAGGCACCTATGAAAGCATCAGCAACTGCCACGACAATCGCCTCAATCGCTGCTTGCATACTTGCGGGCGCGCTTTCGCTCCAATGCGGACCAACCGGTTCCATCAATGTTGAACCCCAGGCAGGTGGAGGCAACCGAGGCGGTGGCATCACCGGCACGTCGCCGACAGCCGGAGCCGGCGGCACGGCCGGCAATGGAAGCGGTGGCACTAGCTACATAATCAGTGCCCCCCCGCCAGCCGGCGGCAGCACAGAATCGAGCAGCAACCTCGACGCAGCGCCTGCCTCAGCCGAGATCAACTGCGGAGTCCAGACGCAAAACCCGGCCCCACAGCCAGTGGATCTTCTCTTGGTTCTGGACCGTTCGGGATCCATGACCTCCGACATCGCCAGCGACACCGACTGTAGCGGTCGCAATCCTCCGGCTAATTGCACGGCGCGATGGCCCACAATGACAGCATCCCTCACTCAAGTTCTCGCGACCTCGCCAGCCGAGGTCCGGTGGGGCTTGAAGCTCTTCACGTCGCCAAGAGGGTCAACCTGCACGGTAAACCCAGGAGCAGATGTTGCGGTGGGGCCAAACACCGCTGCTCAGATCCAGGCCGCGATTGCTGGCACCTCCCCAGGGAACCAGACTCCCACCACCGCCGCCATCAAGGCGTCCGTCACGTACTATGGCACTGTGAGTGACGGCCTGCCCCACTACATTCTCCTCGCCACCGATGGCCAGCCCAATTGCGACCCTGGAACATCAGCCAGTGTCACCGATGCCTCGGTTCAGGACACCGCCAGTGCCATCGCGACCGCTCTCAATCCGGGCGGCATCAAGACCTACGTCATCGGCATTGGACCGTCGACCGGCAACCTGGACAACTTCGCCCAGGCCGGCGGAACTGGAAGCTTCTTCCCCGCGACCTCTCCGGACCAACTCACCGCTGCGCTCAGCTCAATCATTGTCGACGTCGCGAGTTGCAAGTTTACCATGAACGCAACTCCGCCCGACCCCGGCAATCTCGGCGTTTATTTGGACAAGAACACCAAGGTGCCACTGGACCCGTCGGATGGCTATACGCTAGGCCCTGATGGCGTGACCGTCACATTCAATGGCAGCTACTGCGAGGGGCTCAAGAACGGGACCTACCTGGTCGTGGAGGTCTTCTTCGGATGCCCCGGCGCGCCGCCACCTCCGGTAATCCCATAGCTGCGGCTTGTCGGGGAACTCGGGGCCGCTCGGCTGGCCGCTCTTGCTACCGGTGCAAACGCGAAATGTCTGGGAAAGACGTTACCGGCAGAAGTACGCGGACCGGAGGAATCTCGCCGCTGGTGCGCACGCGGGCTATCCATTCGATGGCCACGCCTGATCCGGGGGCCATGATCACCGTTGCCTTCAAGCGCCCCTCGCGAACCAGACGCTGGCCAAAGGTCTGCGATCCGTCGCAGCCGGTGATGGCGGCGCTGTCAACCGGCAGGCTGCGCTGAGAAGCAAAGTCGCGCACGGCCTGTCGCACGCCCAGAGCCATTTCGTCGTTGTGGGCTACGAACACGCCTGGCAGATCTTTTTCCGAGGCAATGCTGCTGGCCCAGCGTGCTACGGCCATGCGCGCACCTTCGCTGGTCCAGTCAGCGTTGAGTTCGATGATTTCGAACCCGCCATCGAGGCCTTGCTTCAAACCGTCCAAACGCTGCACCGCTGACAGGTTTCGAAGGTGGCCGGTGACACACAGCACGCGACCCGCGCTACCGACGATGGCGCGGACCTGCTGCGCATGGATGCGGCCAATCTCAATCTGATCGCAGGTGACAGCGAAAACCGCACGGTTGGGAAACTGGCTACGAACGTCGTCGACAAATGCGGCTTCATTGAGCAGAGCCCAGTCCAGACCAGCCTCGGCGGCTTCGCGGGCGACTGGGCGCAACTCTTCGTCTTGCACGCCGCTGGCCAGAATTGCCACAAGCTTGCTAGCCGGGGCGTTCTTGATAGCTTTGCGAATCTGCGCGACCTGCCGGCTGGCATCGAATTGCGCCGACTCCACCAGAATATCGAATCCGTGGTTCTTCGCCTCGCGCTGCCCGACTTCTTTCAACCGTCGCTGATAGTCGTTGTCGGTGGTGCGGAGAAACAACCCGATGGTGCCTAGCATGCGGCCATTCTTGCACCAAAGTGGGTCTGTCGCCCAGGTCCAAAAGGAACACTTTGGAGGATGGGCCTTCGGGCTCGGGCCACTTCCGTGTCATTTTCGGCACAGGGACCACCGCCGATAAGCAGAAATCCAGATGACGCGCTACTCGCGCCGGAGCGTGCCGCTGATCTCGATTTGCGGCGGCGGGGGCATGCTGGCTGGCGGCACGGCGCTGGCCACCGGGATGAGGCCGGCATCGGCGCGCCGGTCGCCCGATTCGCGCCGCTCGCCCGGCACACGCCAGTCAACCGGCACCGAAGGTTCCTTGAGAAACTCCGAGGGGTTGGGCAGCGCCAGGGCAACCCGCAGCACCTCGTCCATGTGTCCCACCGCGACCACCCGCGTGTCTTTGAGCACGCGCTTGGGGATGTCACGTAGGTCCTTCACGTTGTCCCTGGGAATGATCACGGTCTTCATTCCGCCCCGGTGAGCCGCAAGGATCTTTTCCTTGAGACCGCCGATGGGCAGCACGCGCCCGCGTAGGGTGATCTCGCCGGTCATGGCTACGTCCCGGTGCACCGGCATGCGCAGCAAGGCAGACACCATGGCGGTGCAGATGGTAATTCCGGCTGACGGACCGTCCTTGGGGATGGCACCCTCAGGCAAGTGCACATGGATGTCCGCGCAAGAATAGAAGTCGCGGTCGAGACCGAGGGACGGTGCCCGCGAGCGCACGTAGCTGATGGCTGCCTGGGCTGACTCCTGCATGACATCGCCCAGCTGGCCGGTCAGGACCAGTTTGCCCTTGCCGGCCACGATGGACACTTCGGTGACCAGCAGATCGCCGCCGTGGGCGGTCACCGCCAGCCCGTTGGTCACTCCGACCTCGTCGGTGTCCTCCTGTCGGCCCCGGCGGAAGCGAGGTGAGCCCAAGTACTTGGCCAGGCGCTTGGGCGTGATCTTCCACGCCGTGACGCTGCGGTCAGCCAGATACTCCCGCGCGACTTTGCGGCATACGCCCGCGATCTCGCGTTCCAAGCTGCGCACCCCGGCCTCCTTGGTGTAGCCGTCGATGAGGACGCGCAGGGTCTCCTCGGGCATCTCCATGGTGATGTCCGCCAAGCCGTGGTCGCGCTTCTGCTTGGGCACAAGGTACTGCTCGGCTATGGCGAGCTTCTCGAATTCGGTGTAGCCCGCAATCGGGATCACTTCCATGCGATCCTGCAGCGGCACCGGGATGCCTTGCAGGTAGTTCGCGGTGGTGATGAACATGACGTCGGACAGGTCGTAGTCGAGGTCCAGATAGTGGTCGCAGAAGGTGTTGTTTTGCTCGGGATCCAGAACTTCGAGCAGAGCCGCCGCGGGATCACCGCGGAAATCGGTCGACATCTTGTCCACCTCGTCGAGCAGGAACACCGGATTCGCGCTTCCCGCCTTCTTGAGTGACTGGATGATCTTGCCCGGCAGAGCGCCGATATAGGTGCGCCGGTGGCCACGGATCTCGGCCTCGTCGCGCACACCGCCGAGCGCCAGGCGAACGAAGTTGCGCCCGGTGGCCCGCGCGATGGACTGGGCCAGCGAGGTCTTGCCCACGCCCGGCGGCCCCACCAGACACAGGATGGGTCCTTTCTGCTTGCGCACCAGGGCCTGCACCGCCAGGTACTCGAGGATGCGTTCCTTGACCTTCTTCAGGCCAAAATGGTCCTGGTCGAGAATGCGTTCCGCTTCGGCCACATCGAGCTTGTCTTCGGTGCGCATGCCCCAGGGCAGAGCCAGGACCCAGTCGACGTAGTTGCGAACCACCGCGGCCTCGGCCGACATGGGCGCCATCAGGCGCAGCTTCTTCAGTTCCTTCTTGATCCGGGCCGCGGCTTCTTTGGACAGCTTGATCTGGCTGGTCTTCTCTTCCAGCTCGACGAATTCATTCTTGAACTCGTCGCGTTCCCCCGCTTCCTTCTGGGCCGCGTCGAGCTGCTCAGCAAGAATCTGCTCCTCCTGACGCTTCTCCACCTGGCGGCGCACGCGCGAGCGCAACTTGCGCTCGTTCTGCAAGACCTCGATCTCGGCTCGCAGGATCTCGGCCAGGCGCGATAGGCGGTCGGTCGGCCGCAGCATTTCCAGGATGGCCTGCTTGTCCGCCATCTTGAGCTGGAGCTGCGCCGCGATGGTGTCCGCCAGGTCGCCCGGATCCTCGATGCTGTGCACCGAAGCCAGGATCTCGGGCGCCAGGCGCTTGTCCAGCTTGACGAAACTGGCAAAGGCGACGTGGGCCTCCCGCGCGGCGGCCTCGGCCTCGGCCGACCACTCGGTGTCTTCTGGAATCTCGTCGACCTCGACGGCCAGGAAACGCTCGCCGTCCACGAAGCGACGGACCACCGCGCGCCGCTTGCCCTCCACCAGCACCTTCACGGTGCCGTCGGGCAGACGCAAGACCTGGATCAGGTTGGCCAGCGTCCCCACCGGAAAAATGTCTTCGGGGGTCGGCTCATCGCTCTGAACGCGCTGCGCCGAAAGGAAGATCTCCTGGGTGTCGCCGCGAGAAGCGACCTCGCCCAGAGCGCCCAGCGACTTCTCGCGCCCCACGAAGAGTGGCACCACCATATGCGGGAAGACCACGGTGTCACGCAGGGGCAGAAGCGGAACGCAATGGAAGCCGGTTGTTTGCTCGTGACGGTCGGACAAGGTTGCCCTTTCTGCGCGGCTGCTGTTAGCCGAAACGCTGAGCGCGATCGTATCAGGGGCCGATCAGGGGAGCCAATTTCTGCATGGTTAGCTTTTTCACCACAGAGGACACAGAGGCCACAGAGACGGATCGGAAGGAAGGGTTCGGACCCGGATCCGGAACCCTTTCCTTCCGGCCTCTGTGCCCTCTGTGTGCTCTGTGGTGAAACTCCGGATCGTGCATCTGGCCGTCGAATCCCGAAGAAACCGTGGTTGGCACCCACGGTGTGACCCATCTTTCCCAATTTGGGCGGCTCGGGTATTGTGCGGGCGTGAAAAACTACCGCAGAGCTGGGCAATCCACTCCCTCGTTAACTCGGCCTTCGGCGCTCGCGATGCTGTTGCTTCTGCCCGCTTGCGTTATGCCCGGCCAAAAGCCCGCCTTTGGCAACACCGCCGTCGCCCTTGACTCATGCAGCGACGGGCTGATCGACAACGGCGAGGACGGCAACAATCAGGTGCTGGTGCGCGACGGCCGCAACGGCTACTGGTACACCTATGTTGACGAGGCCGGGTCGAGCGTGGTCCCCGAGGCTGGCTCGCGCGGCGGCACCTTCAGCATGTCGCCCGGCGGGGCCAATGGCTCGAAGTACGCGGCCAACGTGAAGGGAAAGGTTGCCACCGGNNTACGATGCCTCTCGCTACAACGGCCTGGCGTTCTGGGCGCATAAAGGGGCCGGCTCAGTCGGCAAGGTCCGCCTCAAGGTGCCCGATGTCAGCACGGATCCCGAGGGCAAAGTGTGCCGGGAGTGCTTCAACGACTTCGGCATGGATCTCAATCTGACCGAGGCGTGGCGGCGTTTCGTATTCCCCTTCAAGAAGATGGCGCAACTGCCCGACTGGGGCTCGCCCCGGCGACACTCCATCGACAAGAGCAAGCTGTTCGGCATCCAGTGGCAGGTGAACGTACCCGGCGCCGCTTTCGACATCTGGGTCGATGACGTGGAGTTCGTGGGATGCGAGTAGCCCCCAGCTCCGCCGTTGTCCTCGGCGTGGTCGGGCTGCTTCTGCCATCTTGCCTGCAGACCGTGGCCCAACAGCAGGCCGCCTCGCGGCCCGCGCGAGCGCGCTCTGCGCGCGTGTCGTCGCGGCCCGGGGCGGCGAAGCCCGCGGCCGGACCGGTCGAGCCAGCCGTGTTCCCCAAGCCCACGCCCTTCATTCCGCCTGCCCACCCGGGCAAGACTGGCAACGAATACACCGACCGTTTCATCGCCCACTGGAATGCCCTGCACTCCCCGGCCAACGGCTACTTCAGCCCCGAGGGCATGCCCTACCACGCGGTGGAAACCCTGCTGGTCGAGGCGCCTGATTACGGGCATCACACTACCTCCGAGGCATACAGCTACTGGCTGTGGCTGGAAGCCACCTACGGCAAGATCGCCAAGGATTGGAAGCCGCTCGACCACGCCTGGGAAAACCTGGAGGCCTATCTCATCCCCACGCAGGACGATCAGCCCACCACCGGCTCCTACGCCGATACCCACCCGGCGGTCTACGCACCCGAGCAGGACCTGCCCAATGGCTATCCCGTGCCCTTCGATGCCGCGGCGCCGGTGGGTCACGACCCACTTTCGAAAGAGCTGCAAGCCGCCTACGGCTCGCCTTTCATCTACGGCATGCACTGGATCATCGACATCGACAACTTCTACGGCTTCGGCCGGCGCGGTGATCGCGTGTCGCACCCGTCGCCCATCAATACATTCCAGCGCGGGATGCAGGAATCGGTCTGGGAAGCCATTCCCCAGCCCTGCTGGGAGGACTTCCAGTTCGGCGGCGAAAACGGTTTCCTGGACTTGTTCGTGCAGCAGGAAGGCGGCTATGCGCGCCAGTGGAAGTACACCGACGCCCCTGATGCCGACGCGCGCGCGGTGCAAGCCATGTATTGGGCCAAGCGCTGGGCCGATGAGCAAGGCGCGGGCAGCGCAGTCGAAGGCCTGGTCAAGAAGGCCTCCAAGATGGGCGACTATCTTCGCTACGCCCTGTTCGACAAATACTTCAAGGAAATGGGTTGCCAGGACCCGAGCTGCCCAGCGGCCGAGGGCTATGGTGCGGCCCACTACCTGCTCTCGTGGTACTACGCCTGGGGCGGCTCCTTGGCCAAGGCAGGGGGTTGGTCGTGGCGAATTGGCGCCAGTGCCTCGCACAGTGGCTATCAAAACCCGTTTGCCGCCTACGTGCTGGCCAAAGAGAAGGCATTCAAGCCCGCGTCCCCGAATGCCGCGCGCGATTGGGGCACAAGCCTGGGCCGCCAGCTCGAGTTCTATCGCTGGCTGCAATCCGCCGAGGGCGGCATGGCAGGCGGCGCGACCAATAGCTGGCGCGGCCGCTACGCTGTGCCGCCTGCAGGCACCACCACTTTCTACAAGATGGCATACGACGAGGCTCCGGTGTACGCAGATCCGCCCAGCAACGAGTGGTTCGGGTTCCAGGCCTGGACCATGGACCGCGTGGCGCAGCTCTATTACGTCACCGGCGATGCGAAAGCCAAAATCGTGCTCGACCACTGGGTCAAGTGGGTCACAGTCAACACCAAAATCGGTAAAGACGGCAGCTTTGCCATCCCGTCCACGCTACAGTGGACCGGTCAGCCGCAGCTCAATTGGAACGAAAAGACCCAGAACTGGAATGCCAACGACGCGGGCTACAACAAGACCCTGCATGTGAAGGTCAAGGACCACAGTCAGGACGTGGGCGTAACCGGCGCTTTGGCGCGCGCCTTGATCTTCTATTCAGCAAAGTCCGGGGATCACGCGACTGCTCGCCTGGCCAAGGAACTGCTCGACCGGATGTGGAAGAAATACTGGACCCCCAAGGGCGTGGCCAGTGAAGAAGCGCGCGTCGACTACAAACGATTTGGCGATCCGATCTTCGTGCCCGCGGATTGGCAGGGCGTGATGCCCAATGGCGACCGCATCGAGCCCAATTCCACCTTCATCAGTATTCGCTCGAAGTACAAGACCGATTCCGCGTGGCCGAAAGTAGAAGCGTTCATGAAGGGTGGCCAACCGCCCCGTTTCACTTATCACCGTTTCTGGGCACAAGTGGACGTGGCTCTCGCCAATGCGACCATGGGCCAGCTCTACCCGAATGGCATTCCGTCAGCGGCCAAGGCCAAGGCGGAAAAGCCCGAGAAAGCCGGCAAGGGCAAGAAGCGCGGCGCGAGGCGGGGGAAGAAGTAGCGAAGCGCGCGGAAGCCGCATTCGCCGCGCGGAACCGGTGCACGCTATTTGGCTGATGCGATGTGCAAGTGGGGCGACGACAGCATCACGCGCGGGCTTTCATATATGAAGGCGCGTTTCGCCGCTGCTGATGCCGGGCAGATCTCCGCTACCCGGAAGAAGGGCTACGTCACTCCTGATAATATTCGGGTGGCTCCGGCGCTGGCGTTCCTGCGCAGTCTGATCTAAGGGAGAAGGCCGCCGGTCAGCGGGATCACGCGGCCGGACTGCGCGCGTGATCGCCGCGCAGCTGTTCAATCACGGCGGCCAATTCGCGGGGCAGCGGGCAGGCAATGTCCAGCCGGCCGCCGGTCAGGGGATGCGGGAAACACAGGCGCGTGGCGTGGAGAAAAAGCCGGCGCAAACCATAGCGGTCGCGGAAGATACGGTTGTGTTCACCCTTGCCGTAGTTCACGTCGCCGATGAGCGGGCAGGCAATGTGCTTGAGGTGGCGGCGCACCTGGTGCAGTCGGCCGGTGCGCGGGCGGGCCTCGATGAGGCTGTAGCGGCCGAATACTTCCCGACGCAGATACTCAGTCTGGGCGCTGACCCGCGCGGCGTGGCGATCTTCACCGGGCGGCAAGGGATGGTCGATGAGTCCAGAGCAGGGCGGAATGCCGCGCACCAGGGCCAGATAGGTCTTCTCTACCGCGTGGGCGGCGAAAGACTCGCACAGGCGGGACGCGATCTCGGACGAGAAAGCGAACAGCAAGACGCCGCTGGTGGCGCGGTCCAGGCGATGCACAGGAAACACGTGTATGCCCAGCTGGTCTCGCACACGCATCATGGCCACATCGCATTCGCCCGCCCATCCCCGATGAACGGCAAGGCCCGCGGGTTTGTCCACCGCGACCAACGCTTGGTCACGAAAGAGAACTGGCAGCGCGCCTGACACGAGGCACAGCCTATCATTAGTTTTGGCACGCCCACTGCATCCGCGCAGGCCATGCGCCTTGTCTTCGACCAAGGAACCATTCTGCTCCTCGAACCCGAATCCTCGCCGGCGTTGGCCGATCTTGCGGGCGCCTTGTGGGATCCGCGGGTGGGCGCCTTGCGCTGCCCGGCGCGCTTTCACCAGCGCCTGCTAGCCGAACTTGGCCAGCGCGGCGTCCGGTTCGAGGACGAAGTGGCCGGCGCATCGGACGAGCTGCCAGCCTTTCGACCTACCGATCTGCGCCCCTACCAGGAGGCGGCGCTGGCCGCATGGGCACTCGCCGACCGGCGCGGGGTGACCGTCTTGCCTACTGGCTCGGGCAAGACCCGCCTGGCGATTGCAGCCATCACCCGTATGCACGTGCCGGCCCTGTGTCTGGTGCCCACTCGCGTACTGCTCGATCAATGGGCGCGCGCCATCCACGAATGCACCGGGTTTGCACCCGGCCGACTGGGCGATGGCGAGCACCAAATCGAGCCCATCACCGTGGCTACCTCCGAAAGCGGCTGGCGCCACATGCGCCAGCTCGGCAACCGTTTTCAGCTCTTGATCGTCGATGAAGCCCACCATTTTGGCGTTGGTCTACGTGACGAAGCCCTGGACATGAGCATCGCGCCCATGCGCCTGGGATTGACCGCCACACCGCCCACGGGCCGTGCGGCCGCGCGTCTGACTGATCTCATCGGTCCCACGGTCTACGAACTGCGCGTCGACGATCTGACGGGCGAGTTTCTCGCCCCCTTTGACACCGTGGTGCTGCACCTGGATCTGACCCCGGCTGAGCGCGCCGAGTACGAAGCATTGATGGCGACCTTTGGCGAAGTCTTGCGCCGCTTTCGCGCCATCGATCCCGGAGCCACCTGGCAGGAATTTGCCCGAGTTGCGGCAAGAACCGACGAAGGTCGCCGTGCCTTGGCCGCCTGGCACCGCTCGCGACGCCTGCTTGCCTTTCCCTGCGCCAAACGCCAGATGCTGGCCAATCTCCTAGCCCGCCACGCCGATGCCCGAGTGATCGTGTTCACCGCGGACAACGCCACCGCCTATGCCGCAAGTCGCGAGCACCTCATCATGCCGCTCACCTGTCACGTCGGCCGCAAGGAGCGCGAGCGGGCCTTGACCCTTTTCAAAGAGGGCAAGCTGCGCGCCCTGGTCTCGGCCCAGGTGCTCAATGAAGGCCTGGACGTGCCCGACGCCGAGGTCGGCATCATCGTCGCGGGCAGCAAGGGCGAGCGCGAACATGTGCAACGGGTCGGCCGCGTGCTACGGCCTCGGCCGGGCAAGCGGGCTTTGGTGTACGAGCTGGTGGTGCGCGCCACTGGAGAAGTCCAGCAGGCCCGCCGCCGGAGGAATGCTCTTGCTGCCTGAGGCCGCTATTCCCGCACGCCTCGACCGCGGCCGCATCCTGCCGGCCTTTCTCGACGAGCGCGATCAGCCCTGGTTGCACGTTCTCATCGACGAAGTGGATCGCTTCCGCGGCCGGCCCTTGCGCGAGCTGCAGCAGCGCGTGCGCGAGCCCCTACCCTGCGCGGCTCCTCACTTCAAGTTGCGTGCGGCTGTGCAGCTTCTGTTGCGGCTAGGCAACTCCGAGATCAAGTCCGAGGTTTCCCCGGTGGAAGCCCGTGAAACCCTCTTCGTTGAGGCGGCTCTACAAACCGGCAGGCCGCGCGCCGCAATTCTGGCGGCCGCAGCCTCGACCCTGGGTCTGGCGCCTGCAGCCCTGGAACGGGCGCTGTTTGCCGATCTGCCAGGCGAGCGCACCTTCGCCGGCCCCGACAGTCCCGTGTCACCGCAGGAACTCGCTCTGCGAGTCAATCAGCTCATTGCGCGCAGCCTGCTCTTTCGCGCCAGCCGCGTGCGCATCCGCGCCGAGGGCGCGCTGCGCCCGGTGGTCCGCCAGGCCAAGCTGCGCGGTCTCATCTGCACAGTCGAGGATGGCGAGCCGCCGGTGCTGGATCTGTCCGGGCCGTATGCGGTCTTCCGTCGCACCCTCCTTTACGGCCGGGCCTTGGGCGAACTGCTGCCCTTCCTCGCCTGGTGCGCGCGCTTCGAGCTTCGCGCCACCTGCTTGCTGCGCGGTCAAGAAGGTGAGCTGCACCTGCAAAGTGGCGACCCACTCTTCCCCGCCAGCACCCCCAAGCCCTTTGACAGCAAGCTGGAGGCGCGCTTTGCTCGCGATCTCAAGCAGGCCGCGCCCGACTGGGATCTTCTGCGCGAGCCCGAGCCCGTGCGCGCGGGAGGCACCATCGTTTTCCCCGATTTCTTGTTGCGCCACCGCTTCGATCCCAGCCGCCAGTTCCTCGTCGAGGTCGTCGGCTTCTGGACGCCCGAGTACCTGCAGCGCAAGCTGTCGCTGCTGCGGGCCGCGAAGCTGGACAATCTCATCCTCTGTCTCGACGAAGAGCGCTGCTGTGCCGACGGCGATCTCCCGACCGGGGCACGCGTGGTGCGCTTCCGCCGGCGCATCGACCCCGCCGCGGTTCTGCAAGCTGCGTCTACTGCTCTCTGGGCTGGCGTCCAGCCTCTATCTCGGCGGCCGCCAGAAGCGCAGTGAGTTTGCCTGGTGATTCCAGTTCGTGGACGCCCGCCCAGGTGCGGGTGGATGGCAAGCCGGCATTGGCCCTGCCTGACCTATCTATTCACGTGCTGACCTCTCGCCGTCCGCGAGAGCCTTGCCTGAAAGTACTTTTCGGCCGCGCGACTACGGACGCCAGGGGAGGAAGATGAGGCGGCGATTGGCCTCTTTCAATGTGAGCGAGAATTCGCCCCACGCTGGCGCAAAGTAGATGGCGTACAATACGGAGAGGGCGACGAATACCAACACCGCGCGGGGCCAGCGGCGTTCCAGTTTGGCGGTAACCCCGGCCAGCAGAACAATAGCAAAGGCGTACGGCGGCAGGTAGTGATAGAAAAACGAGTGCTTGCCCATGGAAACCACAAACAGGGTGAGCAAGGCCGCCCAACCTGTGGCAAGCACCAGGACGGCCTTGGTGAATGAGGCGTCGAAAAAGGCCGGCCAATACTTTCGCCAACTCGCCCGCCAGGCGGTAAGGCCCCGGGCCAGGGGCAGCCCGATCACCAACAATGCCGCGGGAAACCAGAACACCACATTGCCAGCGCTGGAGGCATAGCGCGAGGTGGTTCCCGAAGAGGAGAGCTTGACCACGATGGGATGATAGAGAGCCGGCCAGGAATACCAGGGCGACGCCAATGGATTGTCATACCTCCCGAGGTCGCTCAGGCTAGTCATCGACGACAGGATCACATTCCACACGGCCAGTGGGTCGCTGTCGTGTCCCATGAGGTGCAGCCCAGCCATCCAGATCAGGATGTGCACGATGGGTGACAACCCAAACCAGAAAATCGTGTACCAGCGCACTCGGCGGAACAGCAGCACGACCACCACCGCAGGCACCAGTGTCTGTGCAGCACTCCACTTGATGGATGTGGCGATCCCAATCAAGATTCCCGCAACCGCTATCCCGCGCCAGGTGCGCGCGGTTACCACCGCCAAAACGCTCCACAGAATGAGGCAGACGAGCATGATGTCGATAAATGCGGTACGCGAATGGGCAATGAAGAACCCGTCTGCTGCGACAAAGGCTGCCGCAAACCAGGCCGCGCGTCGGTTCTGGAAAAGCTGGCGCGTCAGCCAGAAGGCGATGATGATGGTCTGCAGGCCAAAACACAGATACATGAACCGCCATCCCACTGAGTTGTAGCCGAACAGGATAAGCCCGATGGCTCCCAGGAGCTTGCCCAGCGGGGGATGGTAGTCGTGCAGGTCGGGCACGCCGAGCAGGATGTGATGCGCCGTTGGCCCGTAGAATTGCTCGTCGAAAGTGTTGCGGGGCGGAAAGCCGATCCCTTGAATGCGCAGGATCACGCCGCCCACGATCATGCAGGCGAGAAGCACAGTAGTCGCGCGCGCCGTGCGCTCCATGGCGCCCCAGCGATCCACGGCATCCTGCCAGGCACCTTTGCCGGTCTCGACCGCCCCGCGAACCATCTTCGCTGGCGTCATTGCGGAATCACACAGTCCGAGAGCAATCCTGCGGGCACGGCGTCTTTGACAGGACCGAATGAACCGGTCGGCGACCAGCGCAGCGACACCGATTTGATGGCAGAGACCATGCGGAAGTTGCACACGACGGTGAAGCGCTCTTTGGGCAGCGAACCCGACAGACCAGGTGAGCTCCACAATCCCGCGCCGAGAAAGAGCACCGAATCCGCAGTGTTGTAGGGACGGAGCTGCAGGCGATCTTCGGTGCCGTTGGGATCGAAGGGTTCCTGGTTGGCCCGATACCCGCAATGCAGGCCTTCGAGCACCAGGTCCGAGGCACAGGTCAGATTCTGGGCGTCGTCACGAACCAGGGTCACCTCGACGGTCCGCGTCCCCCCCATGTACCAGCCATCCGCATGCGGCGCGTAGCGCTTGCCATAGCCCGTCCAGGCGAAGATCAGCCAAACGCTGAAGCTCACGACGAATAGGCTAAGCAGCGTGTAGCAAAGCACATTGAACTCGCCGGTCACTTTGGAGGGCGGGAGCACGTCGGGCTGCTGCACCGGTGGTTCGCTCGGCAGTGGTGCGGGCGGAGCCTCGGGCGGGGTCGGCGAATCCGCAACTTGAGGCTGCGGACTTTCCCCTGCGCTGGCATGAGTCTCGGGCACGGGTGGCGAATCCGCAACTTGAGGCTGCGGACTTTCTCCTGCGCCGGCAGGAGTCTCGGGCACGGGTGGCGAATCCATGGCCTAATGATTAGTAGATGCCGCCGCTGCCGTCAACCCCGGCCGCGAGAGTCCTCCGGTCGCGCCTCGTCGAAGCAGGTTCTTTCCGATCCCGGTGTGACGTGGGTCACGGAACGACGCATCCACCTTGCAGATGGAAATTGTCGAAACGGACCGACTCATTGTCATTGCTGCCCGGCTGGAGCTGCAAGACCAACGCCACGCCCACAAGACGACCGGTCGTCCACGTGCTCGACCATACCAGCCCGCTATTGAGGTACGCCGAGATAGTGGTTCCCGTGCGAGCAATTCTGAATGTACCCCCAGTGACGGTCGTGCTGACTCCAGGCTGGAGGCTTCCCGTCCAAACGTGCACATTCACCCCGCTGCTATTGTCATAGACCTCGTAGAAGTACGATGAATCTTCGAAAGAGGTGTGGAGCTCCACCTGATCGATTCCACCCGATCCGAGGACCGCATTGGAGAAATCCACGCTCGCGTCAAAGTCTCCTGCCACTGCTCCGCCCATATTCTGGAGATTGAGGTTCACCACCACATTTTGCAGGATACCAGAGTTGGTGCCGACTTTTGCCAGGCGAACGTCACCCTGAGTGTCGTCGACGCTGTAGATGCCAGCTGTCGTCTGGGTAACGCTCCAATAGCGAGAGCGAAGACCCAAACTGAAGTCATCGTTAAAGGTCCCCACCGGGGCAGGCGCGCTGCCAATGCCACAGGCGGAGGTGTCTGCCGAGCCATCCAAGGCGCGGCTGCCCCCGTCCACTGAGGCGCCCGGATTGCACGCCAACGCCCCCACGCCACTGAACACCAACGACAAATTGTCGGCGTAACCGTCGTTGGCCGTGCCTGAGGTACGAGTCATCGACAGTACGACGAGTACGCTGCGCGTCCCCGATGGGACCGCGCCACTCGACGACTGCTGCAAGAGTCCCGTCACGCTACCTCGGTCGCTAGCCATTACCGGGCCAATGCTGCCGGTGCCGAGGGCGGTGCCCGATGCGTTCTGGAACGTCACAGTCAGCGCCGCGTTGTCATCTTGGCTTGCCCAGCCGCCCAGCCAGCCCGACAGCACGTAGGTGACGTGGCCGGTGTCGACCAGACTGGCAAACTGCCCCACATTGACGATTTGGGTGAGGGACGACGTCGCGTCGGCCGCCCCACCCGAGAACAGGTTCAATCCTCGATCCGCCGGCCCGGGGTCAGTAGGCCCGGGCCATCCATTCACGCCATACTGGGCCGCAGTGGCCTCGCCCGCCGACGTCCAGCCTGGAGTCGCCACGGGTGTTCCGTCGGCCGAGCCAAGCGCTGCTTCAGCGTTCGCGTTGACGATCAGATTGCAGGAGGTAGGTCCGCCTGTCTCGCCAGCAGTGGAATCGGAGTGAGCGTCGCTAACAACACTCGCGTCTTGCGAACCAGCATCCGGGCCGCCGCCTGCCGTGCCAGTGCCCAGGAAGAAGAGCACCTGGTCGGCGCTGAGCAACGCCATCCCCTTGGAGACGGGGTCGATGCGAAGCTCGCCGGGCGTCGGGACGCCAGTGATAACGGGAGTGAGGGTTCCGTTGCTCTCGACCCTGACCACCTGGGAATTGGCCGTATTCGAGGCGTAGAGACCGGCGGGGAACAGCCCGCCCAATCCAACCGCGAGACCGTTGAACCTCGCGCCGGTGGGCGCCTTGGCCACCAGCGTGGGCGCGCCGCTCGTCAACTTGTAGATGGCGCCGTCCCCGCCAAACCATGACTCACCTCCCAAGTCATTCATGTTCACGAAGTAGACAGTGTCGGTCAACGCATCGTAAGTCAGGTATGCCGGGGTGTAGTAGGTCGAGCTAGCCGGGATGAGGCTTGTCTCGGCGACATTCTTGGCCGGAACCTTGAAGATGTTGTAACTCTCAAAATCGGAGAACACCCATCCTCCGCTCGGCAAGGCGACGATGTCACCGATGCCGGAATGGCCCTGCGCCAGAGTCCAGGGCGTGTCGCCGCCTGTCGCGGTGATTTCGTGTAGGCCTGTCGGTCCTCCGTAGTAGTCGATGGCCAGCAGGATGTTGCCTCCAGCCAGCGGGACACCGTGTCTCCAGCTAGGGCTGCCGCCCGCGAGCGACGGAACGTCGGCCCACAGGGTGCCGGTCTCGCCCGGCATGACGCTGACGATCGGTCCCCCCACGTTCGAGGCAAAAAACAGCCGTCCGTCTTTCCAGAAGATGCCCCCAACGCCCAGATTCTTGGTCGTGGTCAGCGCGCTGACCTTTGCCCCTGCAGGCGCCGTGATTCCCACCGGAGGTGTGCTTACCGTGAAGTAGGCAATGCCCGCATCAACCGTGCCCACCCCGTCAGTTCGACTGTCAGTCGTGCCGCCGTCCTGCCCGCCGCCAGACAGCGAATAGCCGTAGACCCACGTCACGCCGCGGTTGCCGAGATCGGACGTGTACGCCCAGGTTGCCGGGTCGGAATCGATCACTTGGTAGGTTCCGGCGGGAACGCTTTGGCCAGGATAGGCCATCCAGTAGTTATCGGGCGGACCGGGAATGTTCCCGGGATCACTCCGGGTGGCGCCCAGCGTGCCCGCGAAACTCTTGTAGCCCACCTGGGCCCAGGGGCCAAAGATGGTTCCCCTGGTGGCGTCCTTGAACGCGACTGTTGGACTCTTCGTGCCGATGGTCGCGCCGTAGTGATAGGTCCACACGCGGGTGATGTACGACGCCGTGGGCAGGGTGAACGTCGTGATCTGCGGCGGGTTGTACGACACGCCCTGGAGCGACTCCATCTTGAATAGGATGGTCTCCTGCCCGCTGCTACCGCCCTGGCCGCCATCAGCCAGGCCGCCATCACTTGGGCTGCTATCTGGCCGGCTCCCATCAGCCAGGCCGCTATCTGGCCGGCTGCCATCGACCAGGTTGGCGTCAGGCCGGCTGCCATCAGCCAGACCGCTATCAGCCCGACTGCCATAGTTCGGGCCGCCATCAGGCAGGGCCCCCACCATTGACGGCAGTACCTTGTAGTAAATGCGGGCCGTGACCCGCACAGGAGAGAGTAGTGCAACAGGGCCGACGTTGATGTGATAGGCGGTAGAGTCAATATGTTCGTTCTTGTCGGCTTGGCTCACATAGGAGTACCAGTACTTGAATCCCTTCCCGTTTTCTTCGGGATGGAAAATGCTCGCGGGCGACTCTGTTATGGTGTTGGGGAAGTAGTTACCGCTAGCCACTCCGAAATCCACGTTGGGCCTGGGCTGGTTGTCGGTCTTGGCCTGGGCCTCGTCGACCCAGCGCAGCTCCAGCAACATGCTGGCGTGGGTGTTCGCGTCGGCGGCGAGTTGATTGCCGTCGCAATCGTAGGTGTCGAGCTTGAAGGAGGAAGACGACGAGTCCACCACGGCAACCTTGCGAATGGTCCGGTAGCCGGAAGAGTCGATTGAGCCGCAATCACTGGAATCGGTCATGACTGTCCCAATACCGATGTTCGGCGCATTGAAAGCCACCACCCCAAAGCTCGGGTGATACCAGAGTTCGGCGTTGATGGTCTGCCCCCTGAAGATCGCGGGAATTTCGGCGCTATCGCTCGCGGCCTGGCCGGTGTAGTGATTGCACCCGGACAGGGGCCCCACACCGGTGGTCACCGTAGCACCCTTTTCGGTCAGCTGGTATTGCCCGGTGACATTGGCGCTGCTGGTGGCCGAGGTGTCGCTCGGCGTGAGCGTCCCGCTGGCCGTAACCGCCTGCGGCTGATTGATGGGCGGGTCCAGGTTGACCTTAATCGGCGTGGTGAAAACCATGCTGGCAGCCGGCAAGATGCCGCCGACCAAGCTGGTGTGGCGGAATCCGGCGAAATCCAGAGTTTGGTCAGAATTCTCCTTGATCCAGTACTCGCCGCCCTTGCTCGGATCGTCGATCCGCGTGGTCGCCAGGCGATCGTAGGTAGTTGCGCCGATGGTCTTCTGGCCGACGACGCCTGTGACCTGTGAGACGTTGGTGTCTGTAAATATACTGCCGGGGGCAAGCGTGAGGGTGGAGTGCACTTGCGTGCTACGCGTTCTGGGGCCGTAGGGCGCAGTCGCGCCGTCGAATCCCCCGCCTTTTCCACACCCCGTAAACGCCAGGGCCAAGCACCAGCAGAACCATCGAGAGCGCAAGGGCAAGGAGACGGACAGAATCTTCATCATTTTAGTTTTCCTTGGGTCAAGAGCGATTGGGCAAACCCGCCCCTGATGCACGCGCCACAGAGAATCGCATAGTGTAGCATGGGCACGCCCAGCATTCACTAGAAGTTGACCGCGCAGATGACTTGTTCACATCCTGGGCGGCGTGGCTTGGCCGGCGCTGTCCTCGCCCCAGCAGACAATTTTCCCGTCGGTCCTCACCCCGCAGGTATGTGTCTTGCCCGCGCTCACTGAGGCGAACGTCCCGGCCGCCGCTGTGGATTGGCCTTCGTTGTTCTTGCCCCAGCAGGCGATGCTACCGTCGGTCTTCACCCCACATGTGTGGTACTGGCCTGCACTGACCGAGCCAAAAGTCCCGGCGGGCGGTGTAGCTCGGCCGTCGCGATTGTAGCCCCAGCAGGCTATGCTGCCGTTGCTCCTGACGTTTGGTGGGCAGGTTGCGCCTATGCCTGTCGCGTCTGTTCATAACCCGCGAGATCCGCTAATGTGCACCACAACTTTGAACGAGGACGCAACATGAACGTGCAGAACATCGTCGTGGCAGGCAAGAGCGGCGCGGGCAAGCAGCCGCGCGTGGACGTGCT
>PMBS01000271.1 GCA_003153015.1 Myxococcales bacterium | reverse complement strand
CGCAGTGACATGCTGACCATTCTCACCAGCTTGGCAGCCGGGCTCAAGGCCAACCAGGATGCGAAGACCGGGCTTTGGTACCAGGTCGTGGACCAGGGGAGCAAGAGTGACAACTGGGTCGAAAGCTCAGGCAGCGGGATGTTCGTCTACGCGCTAAAGGTCGCGGTCAACCGCGGATACATCGATTCCAGCTATTCCGCGGTAGCCGACAAAGGCTGGGCGGGGCTGCAAACCAAGGTCACCACTGACTCCTCTGGGTCGCCGACCATCACCGGGGCTGTCCCGGGCATGGGGGTACAGAATAACTACGCCGGCTATGTCGGCCAGAGCCAGGGCTCGAACACCGCCCACGGGTTGTGCGCCATCTTGCTGGCCGCGGCCGAAATGGAAGCGCGCTGATCACGCGTGGGCAGGGGCGACCTGCGGTCGCCCCTGCGGTCCGCGCTGGCGCATGGCCTCGTAGAGCAGGATCGCCCCAGCCGCCGAGGCATTGAGCGACGACACCTGACCGCGCTGGGGAATCTGCACAACTCCGGCGCAGCGACGAGCCACCGCCTCACGGAGACCGCGACCCTCGGCGCCCACAACCAGTCCCGTGGGGCCGATCAGCTCCACCTGGGCCAAGGGCACGCCCCGCTCGGCGGCCGCGCCCCATACGCGCACGCCCTGCGATCCCAGCCAGTCGATGGTCCCAAGCAAGTTGTGAACCCGCGCGATGCGCACGCGCTCGCTGGCTCCTGCCGAGGCCTTGACTACGCCGCCGGTCACCGGCGCCGCATGCTTGTCAGGAATGACCACACCATGCGCGCCCAGCACCTCCGCGCTGCGAACCAGGGCGCCGAAGTTCTGCGGGTCGGTGATGCAATCGAGCAGCAAGAGCAGCGGCGTCTCCGAGGCTGCCTGCGCCGCGGCCAGCATGTCCGCGATGAGGGCGTAGCGGTATTCGCCGACAATCGCCACAATGCCCTGATGGGCCGGTGCCCCGGCCAACCCGGCCACCAGGGCGCGAGGTCGTATCTCGACCGCAATCCCGCGATCCTTGGCCGCGGCAACCGCCACGTCGATCTCGCGCGAACGATGTCCCTCGGCCAGGTACACGACCGCCACCTCGCGCGGCCGCGCCCGGCACAGTTCCTCGACCGGCCGGACACCGAACACCACCCGCGACGATCGTTCCTCTGCCACGCGCCTACTTTCCGGCCGCCGCGACTTCGGCGACCACGGCGGCAAAGGCTGCTGCCGGGTTCGCAGCATCGCGGATGGGCCGACCCACGACCAGATAGTCTGCGCCGGCCGCGATGGCCGAGGCGGGCGTGGCCACGCGTTTCTGGTCGCCGACATCGGCGCCGGCCGGCCGCACGCCGGGTACCACCAGCAGCAGCGACGGGCACGCATGGCGCACGTCAGCCACTTCCTGCGGCGAGCAAACCACGCCAGCGATCCCAGCCTGACTGGCCAGCTGCGCCCGCCGCACCACGGCCTCGCGCATGCTGCCGGCAATGCCGTCAGCGCGTAGGTCGCCTTCGGCCAAACTCGTAAGAACTGTCACACCCAGTAGTTTGGCCCGTCCCTGCGCCGCCTGCGCCGCCCGCTTCATCATGGCCAGACCGCCCGCGGTGTGCAGGGTCAGCAACTCGGCACCCAGGGCCATGGCTGAGGACACCGCGCGCGCCACGGTTTCAGGAATGTCGTGCAATTTGAGATCGAGAAAGACCTTGCCGCCGCGGCCGCGCACCGCCTCGATGGCTCGCACGCCTTCGGCCACGAAGAGTTCTAGCCCCACCTTGTAGAAAGCGGGCTGGCCCTCCAGCCGGTCGAGGAAATCGCCTGCCGCCTTCAGGTCAGGTACGTCCAGCGCGACGATCACGCGCTCACGCGCGGAAATCGCGCCTGCGCTCACGCCAGCCCCCCTGCCCGCTCGCGCTCGACCTTCTCCACCACCACGCGCACGACGTCCTCGATCTTCACCTTCACCACTTCGGGCGCACGCCGCGCCTTGAGCTCGACTACGCCCTCGGCCACGCCCTTCTTGCCCACGGTGATCCGATACGGCATGCCAATGAGATCCGCATCCTTGAACTTCACGCCCGGTCGCTCGTCGCGATCGTCGTAGAACACGTCGATGCCCGCCTTCTGCAATTCATCGTGCAGGCGTTCGGCCACCGCCGTCACCTGTGGGTCACTCACTTGCAGCGAAAGCAAACTGACCTCGAAGGGCGCGATGGGCACCGGCCAGATGATGCCGTCGGCGTCGTGGTTCTGCTCGATGGCTGCGGCCGCGATGCGGGTCACGCCAATGCCGTAGCAGCCCATCACCATCGGCTTCTCTTTGCCGTCGGTGTCGAGGAAGTTGCACTTCATGGGCGCCGAATACTTGGTGCCCAGGAAGAACACCTGTCCCACCTCGATGCCGCGATAGCCGATGAAATGGCCGCCGTCACAGCGCGGGCACGCGTCGCCGAGGGCTGCCTGGCGGAAGTCGCCGCATTGGGTAGGCGTGAAATCGCGCTGGGAAACCACGTTGCGCAGGTGCAGGTCCGCGGCGTTCGCACCGCACACGAAGGACGGCAGCGCGCACACCTCGTGGTCGCAGTAGATGGGAATGCGCAGCCCCACCGGACCGGCAAAACCAACCGGGGCTGCTGTGACTTCTTCCACCGCCTTGTCCGCTGCCAGCACCAAATCGGTGCAGCCCAGGACGCGCTTGACCTTGACGTCGTTCGCGGCCCGATCCCCCCGCACCAGCACGGCCACCGGCTTTCCGTCGGCCAGGTAGACGAGCGTCTTCACCACCTCCTGCGGTCGGCAGCCGAGGAAGCC
>PMBS01000162.1 GCA_003153015.1 Myxococcales bacterium | reverse complement strand
ACCGAGCTGTCGCCCGAGACGCTGGCGGGAATTCGCCGCTACTTGGGCGCGGGGCTGATAAAGGGCATCGGGCCGGAATTCGCCAGCCGCATCGTCGCACGCTTTGGCATCCGCACCTTGGAAATCCTGGACGCGCAACCGGAACGGATTCGCGAGGTTCCGGGCATCGGCCCCTCGCGAGCACAGGCCATTCAGAACGCCTGGACTTCGCAGCGACGCTTGCGCGAAGTCATGGTCTTTCTGCAGGGCTACGGGGTGTCGCCCGCCTTTGCCGCGCGTATCTACAAACGCTACGGCGCAGCCGCCATCGCGCGCGTGCGCGAAAACCCCTTCCGCTTGGCCTTCGACGTGTGGGGCATCGGCTTTCTTTCCGCGGATCGTCTGGCCACGGCGTTGGGCATTGCGCGCGATTCAGATGTGCGGGTGCAGGCCGGCGTGCGCCACGCGCTCGACCAGGCGGGCGGGCTGGGCCATGTGTTCCTGCCGCGCAGCCTCCTGGTGGAAGAGGCGGCCAAGTTACTGGAAGTGGAGCCACCCCTGGTGGAGGCGGCGGTGGATCGCCTGGGTCGAGCCGGCGAGGTGGCGATCGAGAGCACGCCGGAAGGCGCGGCGGTGTTCGAGGTGGGGCTGTTCCGCGCCGAGGCGGCCGCGGCCGCGGGCCTCCTGCGCTTGCTGCGTTCTCAGGGCAGCCCCCTGCGGGTCGACGCCGACCGTGCCATCGCTCGCTACCAGGCCGAAGCCCGCATCACCCTGGCGCCCCAGCAGGCCGTGGCGGTGCGCCGCGCACTTTGCGAGCCGCTGCTGGTGATCACGGGCGGGCCGGGCGTGGGCAAGACCACCATCGTGCGTGGGATCGTCAACACCCTGGTGCGCCAGGGGCTGACCGTAGCCCTGGCCGCGCCCACCGGCCGGGCGGCCAAGCGACTGCAGGAGGCGACCGGCCAGCCGGCCGCAACTTTGCACAGGCTGCTGGAATGGCGTCCGGCGGACGGCGTGTTCGGCCGCAATTCGTCGCGGCCGCTGCCCGCGGATCTGCTGGTGATCGACGAAGCTTCCATGATCGACATTCGCCTCATGGCCGATGTGCTGGCGGCGCTGGCCGACGGCACGCGCTTGCTCCTGGTGGGCGACGTCGACCAGCTTCCTTCGGTCGGGCCGGGCATGGTCTTGCGCGACGTGATCGCCTCGGCTCGCGTGCCCACCGTGCGGCTGACCGAGATCTTTCGCCAAGCAGCCGCCAGCCTGATCGTGACCAACGCCCACCGCATCCACGACGGGGTGCAGCCCGAGCTGGGCGCGCCGCCCGCGCAAGGGCGAGGAGCGGACCAGCGCGACTTCTTCTTCATCGAAGATGACGATCCGGCGCACGCGGCCGAGACCATCCGCGATCTGGTCACCTCACGTCTTCCGCGTCGCTATGGTTTTTCCCCGCACGACATCCAGGTGCTGACACCCATGCACCGGGGCGAGCTGGGCGCCACGACCCTCAACCAGCTTCTGCAAGAGGCGATCACCCCGGGCCGACCCGAACTGCGCAGCGGCGGCCGCGTGTTTCGTGTCGGCGATCGCGTGATGCAGATTCGCAACAACTATGATCGCGATGTGTTCAACGGCGATGTGGGCGAAGTGCTGCGCGTGGCGGGTGGGTCGGGTGAAGCGAGCGAAAGCCAGGCCGTGGTCGGCTTCGACGAGCGCGAGGTGAGCTACGCGGCCGATGACCTTGACGAGCTGACCCTGGCCTACGCAGCCACTGTGCACAAGTCACAAGGCTCGGAGTACCCGGTGGTGATCGTGCCGGTGCACACCCAGCACTACGTGATGCTCCAGCGCAGCCTGCTGTACACAGCAGTCACGCGCGGCAAGAAATTGGTAGTGCTGATTGGCTCGCGCAAGGCCTTGCGCATCGCCGTGGGCAACGCCGAGGTGGCTGCGCGCTACTCACGTTTGGCGGCTCGGCTTGCGGCGGGTTGAATCCACCATGATGCGGCGTCTTCTCATTGCCTCGCTCCTACTCGCGTCTGTGCCGGTGCGCGCGGCGGAGCCGGTCGCGCCGGAGCGCCTGCATGTGCTGATGATCAACGGAGGCGGCGATCGCGAGAACAACTTCGCTTCCCACCTTTCGCATCTGCGCCAGCTCGCGGACTTGCTCGAGCGCGCTCGGGTGCCGCGCGACCAGGTAACCATCCTGGCCAGCGACGGCAGCAACCCAGCGCCTGATCTGGCCGTGCGTACGCCCGAACCCGAGGGAAGTTGGCTGCTCGAAGGCACTGCGGTGGGCGATCTTCTGCGCCAGAGCACGGGCTTCGAGAACTCCACCCTGGACGGGTACAGCTTGCGGCCCGCCACCCGGGCCGAGTTGCGCCGCACGTTCGCCACGCTCAAGACACGACTGCATCCTGGCGACACCCTGCTGGTCTTCGTCACCGATCACGGCACCGCCAATCCGCGCGATCCGCTCGACAACCGCATCTCGCTCTGGGGAGCGCGTGAATCCCTCTCGGTGCGCAGCCTGCGCGGGTTGCTCGCTGGCTTGCCCGCCCAGGTGCGCGTGGTGACGCTCATGTCTCAGTGTTTTTCCGGGGGATTTGCCTATCTGTACGATCCGCGCGCCCAGCTCCGGTCAGGGGCGGCTTGCGGCTACTTCTCGTCCACTGCTGACCGTCCTGCCTACGGCTGCTATCCCGAGGTGCGGGGTGCCGAGGCGGTCGGGCATGCCTTCGAGTTCTTGCAAGCTCTTTCCCGCAACGGCGGTTTTGCCGCCGCCCATGACAGCGTCCTGCTTTCCGATCAAAGCCCTGATGTGCCATTGCGCAGCTCGGAGGTGTTGCTTGACGAGATCCTGCTGCGCGCGGCGCGCGCACAGCGAGCCGACGAAACCAAGTTCGTCGACGAGGCTCTGCGCAAGGCGTGGGCGAACCAAGGCTCTGCGGCCGAGCGCGATCGGAGCGATCGCCTGGCGGTCCAGTACGGCCTGCCGCGCCTGCGCGAGCACACCCTGGCCGAGATCAACCAGCGCGGCGATGAGCTTGCCGCGTTTCTCGACGGGCTGGAGGCGCATGCCAAGGCCTGGGAGACGGCCCTTGGCGATCTCAATCAGGCGCGCCTGGATGCGTTCCTGGCTGGCCGGCCGGGCTTGGCGACACGCCTGGCCTTGCCGGCCTTGCGCAAGCTGGGACCGGCAGAGCGGCGCACCCTGGCGGTCGAGCTTCTGCGCGAGCTAGTACCGCTGACCGAGGCCGACGCGAAGCAGTTTGCCCGCGTGCAGCGCCTAATCGACGCCACCGCTGGCCTCGACGAGATCGCCTACCGCGCGGAGGTGCGGCTGGCCGCTCTGCTGCGCATGCGCACCCTCTTGCTTGACGTCGCCGGTCGCTACTACTTGAAAACCCAAGGCAAAGTAAACGACGTGGCGGCCTTGGCCGCCCTGGAGCATTGCGAGGATCTCGAACTCGCGCTGGCGCCGGCGGCTGGTCCTGCCGGCCCCGCGGTCAAGCCAGCTCTCGTCGCGCTGGACACTGACCGGCAGACGGCAGCACGTTTGCAGCCGGCCTGGCTGGGCTTCGTGTTCGAGCCAGTGTCTTCGTCTTTTCGCCGTCGCCTGGGCCTTCCCGACGGGGCGGTGCGTGTGGTCTCGCTGGTCGCGAATTCGCCGGCGAGCAGCGCTGGGCTACGGCCGGGCGACATCTTGCTCGGGGCCGCTGGCGAGCCGTTCACCAGGCAAAACCCGGTGCGGCCGGCCGTGGTGCTGGCATCGATCGGCGTGCAGTGGCCGCTCGACCTGCAGCGCGGATCGAAAAAGCTAGTGCTGCGGGTGCAGCCGCAGGCTGCGCCCAAGAAACCCTAGTAGGTGTATGCGAGCCCGCCGCCAAGGAACAAGGCGTCGTAGAAACCGCCCTCCAGACGGAACTCGAGGCCCTTGACTGACGGGATACGAAAGTCGAACCCGACGAGCAAGTTGATGATGAGAATCGCACCAGGCACCGAGTTTTCCCTGAAGCGGCGCGGAGCGTCCGCCTTGTCAGACCCGAGGGGACGGCTCTGCGTGCCCTGCAACTCGCCTTCCGTGCAGCCCCCACCCGGTGACGTGCACACTATCGGCCGACACTTGCTGGGGTCGCCAACGTTGGCGTCTGTGCAGGCACCACCCGACGACGTGCGCAGGATCTCGCCCTGGATAATCGCCAGCCCCCACCCGGCGCCATAGTGGATGCCAAAGACGTCGTTGAAGTACTGGCGTTGGATAAAAGTGAGGTCGAAGGTCCAGAAACCGAAGTTGTTCTTGAACTGGACCCAATCCGTGTCGACAGCAGCGATCTTGTTCTTGCCCAGCCAGTTCCCATCGGGCGCGCTCATGTTCTGGTAGCCCACGGCGAATGAGACTTCCCAGAAGCGGTTCGGGTTGTCCTCGTCGGGCTTGCGTCGGTAGCCCTCAATAGCAATGCTGTAGGACGACACCGACTGGCTGGCCTTGGTGAACGAAGAAAGGATCCAGTGGGGCACGCTCACCCAGCGCGCCCGGAAAGCCCCACCCCAGTGCGGGGCATTAACCGGCGGCATCGGGGCGGGTGCTTCTTCGGCCGCCAGCGCTTCCGCTGCCGGCAGGGCCGCGGCCTCTGCTGGCAGGGCCGGGGCCTCTGCTGGCGGGGCCGGGGCCTCCGCCGGTGGGCTTTCGGCCTCGGCGGGCGGCGCTTCTTCTGCTTTGGCTTTCTTTTTCGCACTGGCCGTGGCGCCAAGTCCGACAACAAGCATCGGGACCAAAGCTACGATCATCAGGCGGCGAGGCATCACATCCTCCGGGGGCTAGGCGGTGGGTCATGACCACCGTTGGACCCGACTATAACCCAACCCGTGCTAGGGTTGGGCAATGCTCGTTTTTTGCCTGAGCGCAGCGATGAGCGTGGCGCTGGCCACGCTGGCCGCTGGCGTCGCCCCCGCAGCCCGGCCTGGGCGAGCCGAGGTCGAGGTGCGTCTACGGGCGAACACCCTGCCGGCCTCGGCGGCTGACTGGCGAGCCCTCGGAACAGGGATCGATGAGATCCTGATCGCTATTGCAGGCGATCCCAAGGCTGACTTGCAGTTGCGCGCGCGCGCCGTCACCGCCCTGGGCTACGTGTCCACACGGCCCGGCCGGGCTTTCCTGGAGGCTGTCGTGAAGGACAAGACGTCTTCAAAAGACGCGGGCGACAAGCTTCTCTTGCGCAAAGCAGCCTTGGCGCTCGGTTGGGCAGGGGGCACGAGGGTGCCGGCCCAACTTGGCCCCCTTTTGGACCATCCCGATCCTGACGTGAGGCTCGATGTGGCAATCGGGCTGGGGCTCACGCGATCCGAGGAAGCCGCCGACCTTCTACGCAAGCGCTTCGACGTCGAGACCGTGCCCAAGGTGCGCAGCCAGATCGGCCGGCAGCTTCGCCTGATCGAGGATGCCGCCGCCGAGGCGCGAGCCCCTTTACCCGCGGCCGAGTAGCGGCTCGTGGGTGCATCCTACTTCGGCGTCAGCTTCATCACCGTATTGCCGTTGATATTCGTCCAGTAGACGCTCGCGGCATCCACGGCGACGGCAGTGGGGCCGTTCTGACCTGAGGCGAGGGTGGTGGGGGTACCGCCGATGATGGGCACCTTCATCACCGCGCCGTTGGAGACTAGGTAGGTGCCCGAGTTCAGCCAGTAGACGGTCGTGCTGTCGACTGCGATGGCGTAGGGGCGGTCCTGGGCTGACGCGAGTATGGTGGGGTTGGTGCCGCCGGTGATGGGCACCTTCATCACCGTGCCGGCGGGGCCTGTGGAGGCGCTGGCGGCGTTCGTCCAGTAGACGCTCGTGCTGTCGACTGCGATGGCTACGGGGAAGTCCTGGCCTGAGGCGAGAGTAGTTGGGGTGCCGCCGCCGGTGGGCAGCTTCATCACCTTGCCGCTGAAGCTGAAACCGCCCGGCTCCGTCCAGTAGACGTTTGTACCGTCGACTGCGATGGCGTAGGGGTTCTGGCCTGTGGCGATGGTAATTGGGCCACCGCCGCCGGTGGATACCTTCGCCAACATTGGGTCCTGACTCGTCCAGTAGACGTAGTTGGCGCGAACGGCGATGTCGACGGGGTTGGTCACGCCCGAGACAAGAGTAGTTGGGGTGCTGCCGCCGATGGACACCTTCATCACCGTCTCCGGTCCTTGGCAGGTCCAGTAGGCGCTCGTGGTGTCTATGGCCAGCTTGAGAGGGTGGCCGCCTGTGACTGGTGCGAAGGCGATGGTGGTGGGGCTGCCGCCGCCAGTGGGCAGCTTGATGACCGCGCCCAGGCCGCAGTAGGCCGTCCAGTAGACACTCGTGGCATCCACTGCGATATCATCGGGGCAGTCCTGGTTTGCGGCGAGAGTGACAAGGCAGCGACCCGCAGTGCACGCGGGTGTGGAGGGCGAGTTCGTCGAGCACTTGTTGCCGCAGGACCCACAGTTGTCCCTGTCGGTTTGCACGTCGACGCACACGCCGCTACACAAAGACGACCCAGCCGGGCAGGCGCAGATGCCGCTCTGGCAGGTCCGGCCGCCGGTGCATTGAGCGCACGCGGCCCCTCCGGTGCCGCACAGTACCTCCGATTGGTTGGCGTATGGCTCACAGGCCTGGCCGCTGCAGCAGCCGCTGCCGCACGAGGTCCCGTCGCAGATGCATGAACCCCCGGAACAGTGCTGTCCCGAAGCGCATGGGGTGCCGTAGCCGCCGCAGTTCGCGCTGTCGGTTTGCTCGTTCACGCACGCGCCACTGCACAAAGACAGCGGCCCTAGGCAGGTGCACTGGCCGGTCGAGCAGTCGCCGTTGGTGCAGGTGGTGCCGCAGCCGCCGCAGTTCGCGCTGGTGTGCAGGTTCGTCTCGCACCCGTTGTCCGCCGAAGGCGCTGCCGGCTGTGTGCAGTTGCCCCAGCCCGTAGTGCAGTTGGTGGTATCGCACGACCCAGCGTGGCAGCTCAACACCTGTACATTCGTTGCCAGGCAAGGCCGACCGCACGCGCCGCAGTTGTTCACGTCCGTGTTCAAGTCGGAGCAGGTGTTTCCGCACATCGTACCGGAGCAACTCCCGCCGGGTGGCTCGACTGCGGGGCTGCGTTCGCCTTGTTGCTGTCGCCGGCCTGCGCCGACTGTCCCCAAACCCCCAGCGAGACGACAAGAACCGCACCCGCGAGCGAGATTCGCCCTCGACGGCATCGAGGACATTCCGACTTGAGCATGGGGAACATGATACTACAATCACGCGCGCGCTGGCCCACATCTCAGAACGCGACGTAAAGTCCGGTTCCCGGTTGACCCGCTTGGTCTTCGATGGAGGTAAACACGTTCCTGCCGAAGTAAAACGGCAACCCCCAGTCGAAATACGCGCCCATCGAGCTCCCCCCCGACGAAGGGGCGACGCTCGGCCCGCCCAGATTGGCAAAGACCATGCTGGTCGGGCTGGCAAACAAAGTCCTGGCGTTGGCGATGCTGAAGTTCATGGTCATGGTAACCAGGCCGTTGGCATCCTGACTCGTGGCCGACAGGTTCTGCGTAGAGGTGGGACAGTAGAAGGAGGAGTACAAGCCGGTGCAAGCTGGGATGCCAGCGGTTTTGGTGTCCAGAAAGAAGATCGCATTGGAGCCACTGTCTATGAAAGCGAGCGTGCTGTTGCCGTTGGCGGGGTACCTGGTCAGAAAGGTGCCGATGCTATCGAGCGGGAGAACCTTCGCCTGGCCCAGAGCATTGTTGTCACGCGTGCCGATGCCGAAAACCAGGGCTCCCGTCACACTGGCGGCCCCCTCGGCAGGAACCGCAGGCAACTCGATAATGGTGCCGTTGTTGTCTTGGCTGAAGAGCGCGATAGGATTCCAAAGCTGCTTGGAAATAGGCACGGCCGCAGCCTTGCACCCACCCTTTGCGGTTGAAGAGCACTTGTAGTACATCCCCGGATTGGCCGACCTGCCACCTACGGGCAACGCACAGGCAGCCCCGCAGTCCTGCAGGAACGAGCCCACCCCGATAATGCCGTTGCACCTCAACGTGTCGGCGGTGTTGGAGCTGACGCCAGTACAATCGCTCGGCACGGGATAGACTGACTCGTCGATGACCTGGATGACGAGATTCTTGGCCTGCTCGCCCGCGATCTTGAGATCGGCGCTTCGCAGCCCGCCCCAGGTGTTGCTGCTCACGAACTGGAGGCATTGGGCGAGCGCGACCCCGCTGTCGTCTGTCGACGCTGGCAGCGGAAGCGTGAGCACGGACCCGAGCAAGCGCAGGCCCGTGGATCCGGTGTCGACCAGCACGTGGTCGATACTCTGGCATTGGCTGGTTCCCGGAACGCAGACGGTTACCGTCACAAACAGACCGTTGACATAGCCGATACCGGCAAGGCCAAAGTCCGCGGAAAGCTCGGCCACGTTGTCAGCAGGCGCGGCAATGCTGGAGTTGCCCCCGTTGCCGGTCGTGCCTCCGCTGGCGCGGGTTCCCCCGCTCCCGGTCACACCTCCGTTGCTGGTCCTGCCTCCGCTGGCCCGGGTTCCTCCGGTCCCGGTCACACCCCCGCTGCTGGTCGTTCCCCCGCTGGCGCGTGCGCCCCCGGTCACGGTCACGGTGACACCCCCGCTGCCGGTCGTGCCTCCGCTAGCGCCGCCCGAAGCTACCGCGCCGCCGGTGGTCGTCGTCCCACCCGTTGCAGTCGAGCCACCGCTTCCCACAACACCGCCGGTTGCAGTCAACGTACCGCTGCCACCCATGCCGCCTGTCCCAATCGCTGTTGAACCGCCGGTGCCGGTTGCGCCGCCCTGGCCCGCGCCACCGGACATGCTGCTGCCGTCGGGAGCCAGGTTGGGATGCGAACTGGAGTCACATGCCGCTGTCAGGGCTATGACGACAAGGCCAAGAACGGCAAATAGGCTACGCATCAAGAAGCTCCTTGGGCTGAAATCTCCGCGACACGCGATCCAGACATCGGCGGAAAGCCCATCGTACTACAAACCCGCCCCGCAGGGGGCTCAAGCAACACGTAGCGCGTCCGCGTCAAC
Organism: Myxococcales bacterium; assembly: GCA_003153015.1. Taxonomy (GTDB): domain Bacteria; phylum Myxococcota_A; class Polyangia; order Fen-1088; family Fen-1088; genus Fen-1137. The sequence continues at coordinate 18,817 of PMBS01000162.1, read as the reverse complement.
CCACCCAAACAGGAGCATGGCAGCTGCGATGTGATTTCCGTCACGTGGGATGCGCCCGGCAAGGCGTTTTCAGCAGCAGCCGATTCCCTGGATGGACTCCCGCATCTACGTTGCTGCCCCAAGGCCGCCCTATGCTAGGGTTCGCGCGCAGCAAGGAGTTGTTCAACGTGTCAAGGGAGAAGCTTGGAATCTTGGTCGGCGGCGGCCCCGCCCCCGGCATCAACAGCGTAATCAGCGCTGCCACGATACGTGCGCTTCTGCAGGGCGTGGAGGTGCTGGGCATTCGCGACGGGTTTGACCGTCTGATGAAGGGCAGGCTGGAGGACATTAGGCCGCTCAAGCTTGGGGACGTCAGCCGCATCCACTTCTCGGGCGGATCCATTCTGGGCACCTCGCGCGCGAACCCCACCAAGAAGGATGAAGACATGGTGGCGGTGGTGGATTCCTTGCAGCGGCTGGGCGTGACCCAGCTCATAACCATCGGCGGTGACGACACCTCATTCTCGGCGATGAAGGTTTCGGAGCGAGCCGCGGGCAAGATCCGCGTGGTTCACGTGCCCAAGACCATCGACAATGACCTCGACCTTGACCCCATGGTCGATACCTTTGGCTACCAGACCGCGCGCCACATCGGCGTGGAACTGGTGAAGAACCTGATGGCCGACGCCAAGACCACCTCGCGCTGGTACTTCGTGGTGGCCATGGGACGCAAGGCTGGGCACCTGGCCCTGGGTGTGGGTAAGGCCGCCGGCGCCACCATGACCGTGATCCCCGAGGAGTTCCCGCGCGGCAGGACCACGCTGAGAACCCTGGTCGACATCCTGGCCGGTGCGGTCATCAAGCGTCTGGTCGAGGGACGGCGCTATGGCGTGGCGGTGCTGGCCGAGGGCCTGGCCGAGAGTATTCCCGAGGATGACCTAAAGAAACTCGGACCCATCGAATACGACGATGCCGGCAACATGCGCCTGTCCGAGTTGAACCTGGGCGACGGGCTGAAGAAGGCCACCAGCAAGCGACTCAAGGAACTGGGGGTGAACAAGCTGATCTTCGTGTCCAAAGACATCGGCTACGAATTGCGCTGCGCGGATCCTATTCCTTTTGACATGGAGTACACCCGCGACTTGGGCTACTGCGCGGCCAAGTTCCTTTTTTCGGGCGGCAACGCGGCCATGGTGTCCCTGCAGGCGGGCAATTTCGTGCCCATTCCATTTGCTCAAATGCTGGATCCCGGGACGGGTCGCACGCGACTGCGCATGGTGGACACGCGCTCCACCCGCTACGCCATCGCCCGGCGCTACATGATCCGGCTGCGGCGCGACGACTTCGATGATCCGGCGGTGTTGACCAAGTTCGGCGGGGTGTGCAACCCGAGGCTTTCGGCCGAGGAGTTTAGGCGGCAGTTCGGCTACGTGGTCGAGAACGAGGCACCGCCGCTCGATCTCCTGCACGCGCGCGATCGCACGCCCGCTGTGCGGTGAGGGCGGGTGCCGGTCAACCTGCGCGACCTTGACCTGGCTGCCATGGGCGCGGCTCTCGGCGGCTATGGCGTCGATAGTGCCAAGGCCGCGCGGGTCTTTGCGGCGGTGCAGCGGGATGGCGTGGCCAGCTTCGACGGGCTGGACTGGCTTTCCGCCACCACCCGCCGGGCATTGGCCGCGGACGCGATCTTTCCTGAGCTGGAGATCGTGGAACGCCGGCGGGCGGCAGACGGCTTCGTGAAGTACCTCTTTCGCCTGCCCGAGGGCGGCTTGATCGAAGCCGTGCGCATCCCGCTGCCTGATCCGGGCGACGCGCGGGCGCTCAAGCAACGCCGCCGGCGCGGCGAGGCAGCCGGGTTGGTGGCCCTGCCCACGGCGAAGTACACCCTTTGTGTCAGCTCGCAGCTCGGTTGCGCCCTGGCGTGCGACTTCTGCGCCACGGGCCGGCTGCGACCCGCCGGTGGGGTGCGCAACCTGGCGGTTTGGGAGATGCTGGCGCAGGTACGGGCCATGCGCGCCGAGGCCGATCACCCGGTGGCTGGCGTGCTCTTTCTCGGCATGGGCGAGCCCCTGCTCAACTACGACAACGTAATCCGCACGGCGCAGATCTTGTCCCACCCAGCGGGCCCAGCCATTGCAGGCGAATCCATTTCTATTTCAACCGTGGGTGTGGCGCCAGCCATCCGGCGCTTTGCGGCCGAGGGGCATCGCTTCCGCCTGATCATTTCATTGGCCGCGGCCAGCAGCGAGGCGCGCTTGCCGCTCATGCCCGCGGAGAAGCGCTGGCCGCTTGCCGAGGTGATGACAGCCGCGCGCGAATACGCTGCTTCCTGCGGTGGCCGAGTCACCTTCGCCTACGTCGGGATATCCGGCGTGAACATGGGACGCGAAGATGCCTGCCGGCTGGCGGAATTGCTGGCCGGCCTGCGCGCCAAGGTCACACTCATCGACGTCAACGACGATTCCGGCCGCTATCAGCCGCCCAAGGACGAGGAAGTCAAAGACTTCCGCGACGAACTGCTGGCCCGCCAAATTCCAGTGTCCCGCCGCTACGCCGGCGGCCGCGAAATCGGCGCCGCCTGCGGGACCCTGGCCGCGACAAGGGCGGGCGGCGAGGCTTTCTGAATCGCCTGCGAAACTGCTGCGCGGCGGGATGCTGGTGACGGAAACAGGGTCAGCCAGACAGTCCGTCTACTCTGCATCGAGGACACATGAATCCCGAAAATCTTCTCTTCAACGGCGTTAGCCTTCTTCTCGCAGTCCTGGGCGTCATACTCGCCATCTGGTTCGCGTCGTCGGCCAAGCGCGTCCGCCCCGGATTTCACCACAGAAGAGGTGTCCATAAATCGCCGCAAGAACGGTTTTCGGCCGTGCAAGTGATCGGAATCATTGGAGCGTCCAATCAGCGAGCGTCGATTTCTGGACACCTTAAGAGTCCACGGAGATCACGGAGACGGATCGGAAGGAAGGAAGGGTTCGGACCCGGATCCGGAACCCTTTCCTTCCGGCCTCTGTGGCCTCTGTGCTCTCTGTGGTGAGACTCCGGATCGCGCAGTTGGCCGTCGAATTCCGAGAGAATCGTGGTTGGCACCTATGCGTTTGCAGGGCGAGGAGAGGTGATCCCAGCCGCGGCGGTTCCGTTGGCGTTGTATGATGGCGGGGCGAGACCATCGTGAACGCAGATCAATCATCCGGTCGAACAGACGAGGCTGCGGGCTCGACCGGGCGCGCCTTCCTTTGGGTCGTGTTCGCACTGGCCGTGGTCTATCTGCCGATCTTCTTCGGGCGCATCGTCTTCTTTCGCGACATCGCGCACTGGAATTTCCCGGCCCGCATTCTTGTGCGCGATTCCCTCCTGCGCGGCGAACTGCCCGCCTGGAATCCCTATCAAGGGCTGGGCTTCTCCGTCCTGTCCAACCCGCTCTACGGCGTCTTCTATCCTCCCAACTGGCTGTTCCTGTTGGTTGGCCGTGATTGGATCGGCGCGATGCTCACCTGGCAGGACTTCGCGCACCTTTTGTGGGGCAGCGCCGGTGTCTTCTGGCTGGCGCGCCGGTTCCGGGCGACGCCCGTGTCGGCATGTATCGCAGCGCTGGCCTGGGCCCTGTCGGGCTACGTAACATCACAGTGGACAGCGGGCCTGCGCCTGCACGCGGCTGCCTGGATTCCTTGGACAGCGGTGGGGCATCTGGCGCTGCTGGACGGTCTGCGCGCCGGGGGTCGTCGCGGACGGCTGGGCGTGGTCAAGGCAGCCCTGCCCACCGCCTTCGCCCTTCTCATGGGCGAGCCTTTCTTGGCCATGATGGGGGTCGGTTTCGCCCTGGCGTTGCTGGCGACCGCGCAGGTGCTGGAAAGGCGCGCTGACCCTGCCCTGCCCCGCTTTTCTCGTCGCTTTGTTGGCGCGGTCGCGCTGGCCCTGCTGCTCGCCGGCGGGACCGGCTCCGCTGCGCTGGTTCCCGCGGGCACGCTCATGTCAGCCAGCGGTCGGTCGACGCCGTTTTCGCTTGCGGCAGCCGAGGTGTATTCGTTGCACCCTCTGCGCCTGCTCGAGTTCGCCGCCCCTGGTTCCATGGGCGATCCGTATGGCGAGTACCCGGCCGCCCACTGGGTGGGCGAAGCGAGCGCCGACGGCTTGCCGCTTTCGTATAGTGTGTACATGGGCGCCAGCGTGCTGGCCTTGGCGTTGGCCGCCTTTCGCCGCGGACGCTTCTTGGTCTTCATCCTCGCCGGGCTGAGCGGGTTTGCCCTGCTCATCGCTATGGGCAAGCACTTGCCGGTGCACGCCGTGTTCCGGCGCATCGTGTTTCCGCTTTCCTTCATGCGCTCGCCTGAGAAGTACACGATCCTGGCCGTACTCGGGCTGGCGCTCTTGGCCGGCCAAGGCGGCCGGCGCATCCTATCTGGACCGGCACAACCCTGGCGGCGGACCGCGATCCTTCTCGGATTGATCGTCGGGTTCGGGATCGCGTCGCCCTTTGTCTTTCCCTTTCCCTGGTCTGGCTACATGGTGCATGGACTGCGCCACGGGGCCTTGGCCGTGCTTGCCGTGCTCGGCGTCCAGATCCTGGCGGCGCGCGGGTCGCGCTTGGCGCCCGCGTTGCTTGTCGCCATAGTGGCGCTGGATCTGGCGGCGGCCTGCTGGCCTTTGCAGGGGTTTGTGCCACGTGCGCTGTCGGTCGCGGAGCCACGGGCCGCGCAGATAATCCTGGCCGATCATGCCGGCCATGCCGAGCCGCCCCGGCTGTTTCGCTCGGAGGCGGTGACCAGCACGGTGATGGCGTGGACCCAGGCATCGAGCCACGCGCAAGGCGAGTCTCGCCTGTTGCAGACCCTGGTCAACAACACGGCCAACGCATGGGGCATCGCCATGGTGCCGGGCTACGATGCCGCCACTCCCAGTCGCCTGATCAGCGCGTGGGCCGCGGGCCAAGCCGATCGACGGACCGCCCTGCGGCTCTTCGGGGTGGACTACGCGGTATTGCCGGTGCGCGATCCGCGCGAAGCGAGCGACCAGCGCGCCGGCCTGCAGCCGCTTTTTGACCCCTTGCCAGGGGCGCGCCTGTACCGCGTAGTCGATAGCTTGCCGCGCGTCTTTCTGGCTGCGCACGCCGAGGTTCTGCCCGACGAGATCGCGCTGTCCCGATTGTACGAGCCGGCGGTGGTGGCAGGTGAAAGCGTGTGGCTTGCCCCCAATGCAAATGCGCGCGAATTGCTTGCGCCACTGGGCCGGGCCGGCAACTGCCGATTGGATTCATTTGGCAATTTGCGCCTGGAGGCCCACTGCGCTGGTGGGCAGCCCGGGCTGGCGGTGTTCAACGAGCAGTACGACCAGGGGTGGAGCGCGACGGTGGACGGCCAGCCGGCGGTGGTGTTGCGCGCGAACTTGAACATGCGGGCGCTCAGGCTTACGCCGGGTGCCCATCACATCGTCATGCAATACCACCCACCAGGCTTGCGGGCGAGTGCGGTTCTCACTGCCTTGTCGGTATTGGCCTTGCTCGGGTTGGCCTTTCTGCCTCAGCGCAGGCAAATGGGGTAGCCGTGCGCGATTCGGACAAATCGTCGAACCATGGCAATGCCACGACGCTGGCCTGGCGTTTGCTATTGCTGACTGTGGCCGTTCTATGCGTGGTCTATTTCCCTCTCTGGCTGGGTCGCATTGTCTTTTACAGTGATGTCGCCCACTGGACGCTGCCGGCCCGTTGGTTCGTACGCGATTCGCTGCTGCGCGGGGAATTGCCTGGGTGGAATCCCTTGCAGGGAATTGGCTTTCCCGTGTTCGCCGATCCGCTTTATGGCGTTTTCTATCCGCCCAATTGGCTTTACCTCCTCGTGCCGCCGGACTGGGTGGCCGTCCTTGTGACCTGGCAGGACTTTGCCCACTTGGTGTGGGGCGGCGTGGGGATGTATCTGCTGGCGCGGCGGATCGCAGGATCGTCAATCGCGGCTTGCGTGGCAGCCTTGGCCTGGTCGCTGGCTGGCAACAACACCAGCCACTGGACTGCGGGGATGCTCATGGTTGCGGGCGCATGGGTACCTTGGGTCGCGGTCGGGTATCTGGCACTGCTCGATAGTGTGCGGCCCGGCGGTCGTGGTTGGCCGATGGGCGTGGTCAAGGCGACGCTGCCCACCGCCTTTGGCCTGCTAGTCGGCGAAGTTTTCGTGGCCATGATGGGCGTGGGCTTTGGGTTGGCGACCGCGATCGCCGTTGCCGTGATCGAACGCCGTCGTGAGTCGGCACACGCATCTTTTCGGGCTCGCGGGCTGGGTGCGATTGCACTGGCGCTTGCCCTGGCCGCGGGGATGGGTGCGATCGCGGTCGTGCCAGCGCTCGCGCTCAAGGCCTCTACCGAACGGGCTGGGCCGCTTTCCCGGGCCGATGCCGAGGTCTGCTCGCTTCATCCGGCCCGACTGGTGGAGTTCGTTGCTCCTGACAGCATGGGCAACAGCGAAGGCTTCCAGCCCGCGGGCAAATGGATCGCGGATGCGGGCCTCGACAATCTGCCCCTGTCACACAACCTCTACATGGGGGCGAGCGTGGTCGCCTTGGCCCTAGCCGCGTTTGGCCGGCGCCGATACCTGGCTTCTGTGCTGGGCGCTTTGGGTGGCGGCGCGTTCGTGCTGGCGCTGGGCAAGTACCTGCCCGCCCACGCGCTCTTCCGGCGCGTGGTGTTTCCCTTCGCGTACATGCGCTCTCCGGAAAAGTACTTGGTCGTGCTGGTGGGCTGCCTGGCCTTGCTGGCCGCGCTGGGCACAGCGCGGATAATTGCAGCCCAACCTCAGCCCTGGCGGCGCGTGGTGGTGCTGCTTGGCCTGGTGCTCCTGCTTGCACTGTCGGCGCGATGGTTTTTCCCCGGGGGTTGGGCCGCGCAGGTCACCCGAGGCGCGCTTGCCGGTGGCCTGGCGCTGGTTGGTGTGTTGACTGTGCAGTTTCTCGCGGCTCGACAGGCACGGCTGGTTCCGCTTTTGCTGATCACGATTGTGGGCCTCGACCTGGCAGCGGAAACCTGGCGGCTACAGGTCTTTGCTCCCCGCCAGGTCGCAGCAGTGTCAGCCCCGGCGGCGCGGGTGGTGCTGGCGGACAGCCCTGGCCACGGTGAGCCGCCGCGGCTCTACCGCGCCCACAATGTACTGCAACACGTAGGCCGGTTCGCACCGGCCCTCCCGCGCGAATTGAGCGAACTGTGGCTATTGCAGACCTTCATTACCAATACCGCCAATATCTGGGGCATCGCCACTTTGCCCGGCTACGATGCAGCCATTCCTGCCGGGCTTGATCGCATCTGGGCATCCGGGCTGCGCGAGGGACAATCGGTGCTGCGCTTGCTTGGGGCACGCTACACCCTTCTGCCCGTCGAAGATCCGCGAGACAAAGAGAGGCGCACCGGCATCGAGCCCATGCTCGATCCCTTGCCTGGCACGCGGCTCTACCGTGTACCAGGCACCTTGCCGCGGGTGTTTCTGGTTGGACAGGCCCAGGTGGCGGACGACGCAACCGTGCTGCGCCGGATCTTCGATCCTGCGGTCATTGCCGGCAGCACCGCCTGGCTCGCCCCTGACTCAGGTGTGGAGGCGGTGGTCGGCCCAGCCGATGCGCCAGCCGGAACCTGTGCCCTCGATTCCTATGCCAACAACCGCCTACAAGCGACCTGCCAGGTTCAGCGACCAGCGCTGGCGGTCTTTGTCGAGCAGTATGACAAAGGATGGCGCGCTACCCTGGATGGGCAACCCGCCCCGATTGCAAGGGCGAATCTCATTATGCGCGCGGTGGCGGTCGGGCCGGGCGAGCACAGGATCACGATGGAGTTCGGAACACCGGGCTTGCGTGCAGGCGCCTTGCTGACCTTGCTGTCCCTAGTCTTGCTTCTGGTTCTGCTGCTGTTGCGGCGGCAGCCGAAAATCCCGAAGCCCACGCGCGGCTGAGAGCTCTACTGCGGCAGGATGGCCAGCCTGGTGCCCGGGCCCGGCGCCAGATCGGTATCGAAGACGGTGAAGCAGCCGGTGGGATCGACAGGATAGATGTCGAGTAGCGTTCCGTAGCGGTCGGACAATGAGTCGTGCCGGAAGTACGTGGTCTGCCACTCGCCCAGCACCACAGATTGATCCGCCGACGCATACCGCAGTCGGTTCGGACCCGGTAATCGCCTTTCGGCGAACACCATTCCGCGGTCGTTGGGCGAAAAGCCGATGGTTCCGATCCCGCCGTCCGAATCGTAGGCGAAGACGTCAGTTCCGGATGCGAGGTCCACCAGCCGTAGGCGGCCGGTCCCGGCCGCAAAATACACCGGCTCGAGCAGCGCCACCCGATCCAGCCGTGGTGCTTCCAAGAACGAAGCACCACCTGAGAGCACAGTCGGCGTGCCTCCGTCGAGGCCGATGGTCGCGACGCCCAGGTCGTGGCCTGTGTTGTAGATGACACGGCCGCTGGCGCTGAAGGCGAAAACGCGCAGGGCGAGCTGATTCATCCGGAAGTCGTAGAGGTCCGAGGCGAGCAGCCGCTCGCTGCTGCCGTCCAGCCGCTCGGCGTACAGCTCGTCGACGTAGCCGGTGGTTTCGGTGGCAGCCAGCACCCATGTCTTGTCCGGCGACACCTGATATCCGAACAGCCCCGGATTGCGTTTGGTGGCGACCAAGTACGAGGTGTCGCCCGTCCCTGGCACATAGCCGCGAATGTCGCCCATCTGGAACAAATTGCCAGTAACGAACAGCACCAAGTCATCCGACACGAACGCCGGATCGTGGGCGCTGGGCTGCGAGGTCAGGTTCTCGACCCGGCCATCCGCACCCCCGACGACCAAAATGTCATGGCTTGCGCCGCCATCAGACGGGATGCTGGTCATGAAGGCCACCCAGCGGCCATCAGGCGATACGGCTGTCGAGCGGGTTGGTGTCGGCGTCCCGAAGGTCGCCCCTTCCGCCAGGTGCGTGCTCGCTCCCGATGCGACATCGAACACGTCCATGGTACCCGTGTTGTGCGAGTCGCAGTCGTGTATGGCGTACACACGGCTGCCGTCGGGCGCGGCGACATGGTCACACACACCTTGGACCAGCGTGCGCACCCCGCTGCCGTCGGAACTGACCACCACCAGGTCGCTCCTCCCGTCCCGCACCGCTGTCGCAAGAAGGGTGGATCCGGGCTGCAACCACTCGGCGCTGGTGATTGAACTGATAATGGGCGACACCTCGCCTGAAGGTAGCCGTACCAGAACAAGATCATCCTGGACGCCGGTGGCGGGTGGGGCTTCGCCCTGAACCCGCAAGACCAGCAAGCTGCGATCCGGGGCAAAAAGGGCGCGGACCGTGTGGCGCGGAGTCAGCACACCATCGGCCAACGGCTGCAGGGCGGTGCACCCCACCGCCGGCGCAGCCAGGTCCGGCGACACCTGCACGTCGGGAATAGGGCGGGCGTCTACCGGCAGCGGGACATCCGACGGAGGCCGGGCGTCCACCGGAAGTGGGGCGTCCATCGGCGCCCCGGCATCGACTGCCGGGTGCAGGGCGCCCATGGCGGTCCGGCCGCACGCCGGAGCCAGGCTCATGAGCAAGACGAACGCAGCTTGTCGGAGCACGGGCCTGATTTTCCACCCTTGCGATTTTCGAGTCACGCTTGCGATGGTCGCACGATCTCGATGTCAGGATCATCAAGGGCCAAGAAGTCCTTCTCGTGGAAGGTGTAGAGGCAGCCGCACTTGCCCTTGCGGGCGCAGGCGAGAATGTGCCCGTCGTAAGCATCTTCGTCTGCTTCGACTCCGAAGTGCGCCAGGCGTATGACAAGGCGCTGCTCGCATTGGCGCAAGAGTGCTAGAACTGGCATCGAATCAAAGCGCCGTCGCCACCGTACGATGCCGCAAGTCCGCGGTTATCAGGACGGACCTTGGCGCGGGAGGAGATCCGATGAAACGCAACGCGAGCGCAACCTGGAACGGAGGCCTGAAAGATGGCCAGGGCAGATTCAGCGTCGGCAGCGGCATGCTCCAAGACATGAGGTACGGCTTCCGCACGCGCTTCGAGGACGAGCCGGGCACCAACCCAGAGGAGCTAATCGCAGCGGCCCATGCGAGCTGTTTCAGCATGGCCTTGAGCGCGCAACTCGGTGAGCGCGGGATCACCCCCCAGGCTATCGAGACAACATGCGCGATTACCTTCGAGAACGGGACGTTGAGCAAGAGCGAGCTTCGCACGACCGTGAAGGCCCGCGGCGCGGACAAGGCCAAGGTCGAAGAGGCCGCCGCTGCTGCCAAAGCGGGCTGCCCAATTTCCAAGGTCCTCAAGCTGGAAATCGCCTTGGATCTGACGGTCCAGATCTAGAATAGTCCGAAGCGACCGACTATGAGAGGCGGCATTTGTCAGCAACGCCGGTGGCTCTGGGTCGTGGCAGTCGGGATAGGCGCGCTTCCGCTGGGCGCGTGTAGCCGCTCAGGTGGCGCTGCATCCAAGGACGCGGGCGGCGGGACAGTCGATGCGGCAGGGGCTGGCGGTGCTGCCGGCACCGGTGGCAGCGCCGGCGGTGCAGCGGGCTTCGCGGAAACTGGTGGTACAAGCAGCTTCCCCGGGGCCGGCGGCGACGGAGGTACCGCGAGCGGAGGCGCACAATCCACTGGCGGCACTCCTGCAACCGGCGGCGCGGCAACTGGCGGAAGCGGCGGCATGGCTTCCGCCGGCGGTACCGCCACCGGGGGGGTGATTACCACTGGCGGCGCAGCCAACGGTGGCCTGTCCTCTGCGGGCGGCATTGCCACCGGAGGCCTGAGCGCCACGGGCGGCGCAGTTTCCACAGGCGGTACCAGGGCCGGAGGTGTTGCAGCGAACGGCGGCACGGCGAGCGGCGGCGGGGTTGCCAAGGGCGGCAACGCCACCGGAGGTGTCAGCGCGACTGGCGGCATGGCGACCGCTGGCGCCGGCGGCGCAAGCACCGTCTTGGATCGGTTCGGGATTCGGATGCTCTACCCGAGCATTGCCAGCGGCAAGGAGTGGTACGCGAAGTGGGATACGCCGGTGCGAACCTTCACCGGCGAGGATCCGAACGATCCCTGGTTCGACGCTGATCACGGCGATGCCCAATACAAGGTAGAGGGCAACGGAACCTTGAAGATCACTGGCGGCGTGCCGCGCATGTATGTGCACGATCCGGCTTTGCTTGACCAGTGGCGCGACGTGGAGATCACCATGTACTTTCAGCGCGTGGCCGACAGCAACACAGCCTGGGGAGGCATGGTGGCCATGGCGCGCACCAATCACGGAACCATTGGTCAGGAGACGGTGAACCTGTGCGACACGCGCGGCATCGACGCGCGCATGCGCTACGACGGGCACATCGACTTCGAAAAGGAAACCAGCCACCCGCAGTCGAGCGCCATCCTCAACCGGGCCCAATGGGCCGGCGGAATGCCATTCAATCAATGGATCGGCTACAAGCATGTCGTTTACGACCTGGCCGACGGCACGGTGAAACAGGAGCTCTGGTTCGACGACAGCGACGGCGCAAGTGGCGGCAATTGGGTGAAACTGAATGAGCACATCGACGCCGGCACTGACTTCGGCGTGAACGGCACCGCTTGCGCCACCGGCATCGACCCGGCGATGAAACTTACCCGCGACCCAACTCGTCTGGGGTCGGAGACGGGCAAGCCGAACATCACCGTCTACTTCCGCAGCGACGGGGTCGGCAGCGACGGGCTTTGGTACAAGCGGGGCAGCATCAGGGAAATCGCGCCCTAGCGGATATCCGCCACTTCACCGCAGTCCGGCTGCGTACCGGCCAGGCATTTGAACTGGTCGTCCATCCCGCCCCGATGGGCGGGGACGCTGATCCACGCGCAGGCACGCCTAATAGGTGCAAGGCGGGGTTCGTGCGCCCCGGGTTCGTGACCGGCTGACAGGCAGGCTGTACTGTGCTAAACACGCCCAGTCTGGGAATGCAACATGATCCCTCGACCAGACGTTGAGAAGGCGAAGAAGCGCAGGTGCTTGCGGGCACTCGCGCGGGGGCAGGCCCTGGAGGCCGCATGAGTGACGAGCGTTCCGCGTCCCCCACTCGGCCCAAGCGCGGAAAACGCGCTGGAAGCAAGGCTGCCCGCGCGGCCGAGAAGGACGCGCGCATCCGCGAGCTCGAGGCGCGCGTCGCCGAGCTTGAGTCGAGCGGTGAGAAAGCGAGGGCCGAGGCAGCCGCGGTTGTCACCGAACCCAAGCAAGCCGAGGCGGCGCTGCCCGCGACTAACCTCCAGCTCAGCGAGGCCGATGAGCACAAGAACGAGTTCTTGGCCGTACTTTCGCACGAGCTGAGAAACCCGCTGGCTCCCATCGGGAACAGCCTGTGCGTCCTGGGAGGTGCAGCCTCGGGAGGTGATCAATCGGGCCGAGCCCAGGTTGTCATGGAGAGGCAGGTCGTCGAGCTCGCCCGCCTGCTTGACGACATTCTCGACGTGGCCCGGATCGCGCGAAGTGAGCTCGATCTTCAGTCCGAGCGACTGGAGCTCAACCAACTGGTGCGGAACGCGCTAGAGAATCAGCGCCCGCTCTTCGAAAAGGCCGAGGTGTATCTCGAGTTCCATCCCGCGCCCAGACCCGTGTTGGTCGACGCCGACGGGAATCGCCTGGCGCAAGTCATCGGCAACCTGCTGCGGAACGCGGCCAAGTTCACCGGCCAAGGTGGGGCAACCCTGGTCACCGTCCACGCCGAGAGAGCGGAAAAACTAGCAGCCATCCAGGTCGTGGACACAGGGGTGGGTATGGCGCCAGAGATGGTCTCTCGCCTGTTCCAGCCCTTCAGTCAGGCGGATTCCAGCTCGGACCGCAGCAAGGGCGGACTTGGGCTGGGGTTGGCGATGGTGAAAGGGCTGGTCGAGCTGCACGGGGGGAAGGTCACGGCCCAAAGCGCAGGACTCGGCCACGGGGCGGAGTTCACCGTCCAGCTTCCCTTGGCGATGGAGCAAGCCACCGCGTCGCAAGCTGGCGGCGAGGGCGCTACGAGAAGCCGCCGACGGGTGCTGGTCATCGAGGACGACATCGAGGCGGCGGACAGCCTGCGCGACGTGCTGGCGTTCGGCGAGCATGAGGTCGAGGTGGCGCACAGCGGCCCCCTGGGAATCGCTAGGGCTCGCGAGTTCCGGCCCGACGTCGTGCTGTGTGATATCGGCCTGCCTGGAATGGATGGCTTCGAGGTCGCGCGTGCCTTCAAGGCAGACGAATCGCTGAAGGGCATCTTCTTGGTAGCCGTGGGCGGCTCCACGCTGCCTGAGGACCGACTGCGAGCTTTCGAGGCAGGCTTCGAGCACCGCATCGCCAAGCCACCCAGCCTGCAGGAGCTCGAGGGGCTTCTGGCGATACTGCCTACACCTGGACCCGAGACGGACCAGTAGTATCACGCTGCGCAAGCGGTGAGCCTTTCGAGCAAAGAACAGGTTCAGCGGGCCAGGCTGGCGAAGAACTCGCGGTAGAGGCGGAGATGGTCCGTGTCCTCAAAGGCGATGGGCTGCACACAAGTGCTGTCGAAGCTGAGGATGCGCGCCCCAGGCAAGGACAGCAGGATGGGCGAGTGGGTGGCCACGATGAACTGCGCGTGGCCGCGGCTGGCTGCCTGGCTGAAGAGTTCACGCAGCTCCAGTTGCCGCCTGGGCGAGAGCGCACTTTCGGGCTCGTCGAGCAGATACAGACCTTCCACGCCGTAGCGGCTGCCAAAGAACGCCATGTTGCACTGGCCATGCGATTTCTCGGTCAACGAACCGCCGCCAAAGTAGGTGAATAGGCCGGGATCGCTGGCCGCCCAGGCGTCCACCAGCTCGGCGAAGTGGCGGAAGTTCTCGGCGGAAAAGAAGGACCCCGGTTTGCCCCCGGCGGTCCAGCGCAGATCAAGACAATCGCAGAGACACTCGGCGTGCGGATTGTGATGGCCGCCCGAACGTTCCCGATTTTCCCAGATATGGATGCCCGCCCGGCGGGCGACGGCGGTCAGCAGCGTGGACTTGCCGGATCCGTTCTCGCCCACGAAAAAGGTCACCGGCGCATCCATCGGCACGGTGGTGGTCTGCTGAAAGAGCGGCAAGTCAAACGGATACGCCTCGCGCGTGGGGAAGCGATCGTGAACAATGGTCAAGGAGGCCAGATGCACCCGCGCAGCTTCCGACCTCCAGACCGGGTTGTCCAGACCATGCTATCCGGGCTCAGATATGTGAAACGTCCAAGATCAGGCCACCGGAGAGCAACGGGAACATTCGCTCACCCAGGTTCACCAGCCACTCGACCGCATTGACCAGGGAACGACGAACCCCTTGGGAACGAAGCGCGAGTTCGGTGAACTTGACCTGGTATGGGATGATCTCCCATTCCTTGAAGCCCGCTCTCAGGCACAGGGAATTGAGCGTCTTGTACGAGAAGAGTTGCAGATGGTCACAATGGTTCGACTCGCGCGCGGCCAGGCCCAGCAGCGTGTTGGTAAGTGACGTGGCATTGGGGGTGGTGAGCACGAGATTGCGGCCGGGAAACAGGGCATGCAAGTCGCTCAGAAATCGCAACGGGTGAGGAAGATGTTCTAGCAACTCGCCCGCCACGATGGTTTCGATGGAGTCAGGTACAGCGAGCTGTCCAAGTTGGGTTACGTCCCCACGGACAATGCGCGCGTTCTCACCCGTTGCCAGCCCTCCCTCGGGCAAATGCTCAGAGCTATCGACACCGATCACCGTGCGTGCGACTTTGCAGATTTCGCCGTGCAGCCACTGATCGGTGCCTTGCTTGATGGTTGCGGTCTCGTCGTAACAACCAAGGTCCAAGACCGCGCGCCCACGACACTTGTCCACAACATACTTTGTCCGTTCCACCGGTCTTGGAACGGTTAGGCGTTCAAGCGGGACATACGCTAGTCGATGCATGTTATGGCTTCGCCTCCGGGGAGCCTGTCAGCGGCACCCGAACCGTGACCGTTGTTCCCTGACCCGCCGTGCCCTTGACCTCGGCTGTGCCGCCGAGAAGGGCCGCGCGTTCGCGCATGCCGAGCAGGCCCAATGAGTCGGGCCGGTGGACTTCCTCGTCGGTAATGCCGCGGCCATTGTCGCTCACCTCGAGGGTCAGGCAGTCGTCCTCGTCGATCATCAGATCGATGCTGACGTGGCTGGCCCCGGCGTGGCGGGCCACGTTGGTCAAGGCCTCCTGGCACATGCGGAACACCACGGTGCCTCGCTCCGCCGCGATGCTGACGTTGCTGGGCACGGATACCGCGCAGTCGATGCCGGTGCGGCTTGCGAAGTCGTGCGCGAGCCATTCCATCGCGGCGCCCAGGCCCAGATCGTCCAGGATGCTGGGCCGCAGTTCGGAGGAAATGCGGCGCACGGTTTTCACCGTGTCCCTTACCAGGGCAGCAAGCGCCGATACCCGTGCAGCGGCCTGGGCGTTTTCCTTGGGCAGTTGCCTGTCCAGAAACGCGAGGTCCATGCTCATGCAGGTGAGTGCCTGGCCCAACTCGTCGTGGATCTCGCGCGAGATGCGCACCCGCTCCTCTTCACGCACGGACTCCACGTGGGCGGCCAGGGCGCGAAGCTGCTCGCGCTGGGCACGCAATTGTTCGTCGAGGCGCTGGCGCTCGGTTATGTCGCGCGAAAAGCCGGTGGTGCCGAGCACGTTGCCCCGCTGGTCGAGCACCGGCGTCTTGAAGGTTTCGAACCAACGGGAGGCGCTCTGAATGAAGATGGGCTCCTCTACGTCCTTCTGCTCGCGGGTGGCCATCACGCTGCGGTCGTCTTCGACATAGCGCTGCGCCAGCTCTCTTGGCCATACATCGAAGTCGGTCAGCCCGACCACATCGCCGGCACGTGCTCGGCCGCAGGCGCGTGCAAAGGCCTGGTTGACCGCCAGGAAGCGGCCCTTGACGTCCTTCAGCCATACCAGGAAGGGGAAGTTGTCCAGCATGGCGCGCAGGTACGCCTCACGTTCGGCCAGTGCCTCCTGGGCGCGCACGCGGGCGCTGACATCGCGAATGATGCCGACCACCGCCCGCACCTCGCCGCCGGCTGCTTTCAGCGGAACTAAACGGGCGTCGATCCAGAGGGGCGTGTCGTGCAGTTCCTGATGGGTTTCCGTGACGACAATCTCGCCTGTGCGGAAGACTTTCTGGATGAAGCGGCTGTGCCGCTCACCCCAGGGAGGGCCGAATAGCGTGCTCTGCTTGCGGCCGATGAGCTGCTCAGGCTTGCCGCCCAAGGAGCGCGCCGCCAGGGTGTTGATGTGCAGGATGCGTTCTTCGCGGTCAACCACGAAGACCATGTCTGGGAACATCTCGACCACCGCTGTAAGCGGGCCGTCGGGCTGGCTGAGATCGTCAGCTAGGTCGTGGATGGTGGCCATGGAAGTTGTCCTGCCATCCTAGTTCAAGGGGTCAGTATCAGAGCGACCGACGGGCAGAGATGGGATGTTCCCATGGCGTGATCATACACGCACAAGAGCTTCCGCGAAGCCGTGACGAGCAGTTCTGGCCTTGCCGGCATATTATGGGGCCGTGGCTTCAGCACTTCTCATCACCGCCGCTACGCTGTGCGTTAACGCCAGGATGACGGGCCCCCCCGATGCCGGGGTGCCCATCTGGGTCATGGCCCGCGTGCCCGAGGCCAGTTCGTCCCAAAAGGAATACCAACTTCGCCGTTCAGGCGATGGCTACGCGTACAAGGAGCGGGTCTTCGAGGCCAAGGTCGCGCGCGACGGCGTCGTCACTTTTCATGACCGGAGGGTGTTCTTCGATCACGTGGGGCTTCTCGCCCAGCCCCAGCCAGGGGCAGGCGCGACTGAAACCCTGCAAGGGCTGCTCTTCGGCCGCAAGGCCAAGCGCCCCCAGCCCGCGCCGCCGTTCGCGCCGCTGCCCAGCTCGCCCGCCGACAAGCTTCCATATTCCGAGCTCTGTCCCCCCAACTCCCCCTGCTATCGTCTGCCCGACAGCCTTCTTGTCGCGGGGGGCGGCGTTGCGATGGACCTGACCGATGAAATCATGCGTGCCCTTGGCCAGGATCCCTATCGTGTAGAAAAGGCGCACTTTCTCGCTGCAACCTTCGAGTTCAGAATGAAGTTGGCGGTTGCGGCTCACCGGGAGGACATGCGCAAGTCCCTGAACCGGCTTCCGAATGCGCTGGCCGACCTGTGGGGGGATTCCCGCTATTCGGCGCGCGAGCGTCGGCGCGTCCTGTTCGAGCTTTGGCGCGAAACCGACAGCACGACCGAGGGCGTGCAGGCAGCGAAGGTGATCGAAAAATTTGTCCAGCGTCAGCTTCCCTGCGGGAGCCCTGACGCCTACACGCCGGCCGAACTGCAAGCCTTGCCAAGGAGCGAGCCCGGCCGGGTGTTCTCGCCCTACGATTCCTGCGAAAGGTGAGGGCGTGAGCTTATTGGAGATAGGAACCTTCAAAGGGTTCCCAAACCCTCCCGCGATGGTGCGCCACGCGCAGCGCCGGCAACGAGGGCGCGCGCGAAGCGCGCGGGGCGGGCAGGGTGGCGGGCCGTCCCGAAGTCCCCGCAGGGGGAGCCGGCGGGCTCCCCACGCGCCTCCGCAGCGCCTTGCGGGTGTGCGCTCCCCGCTTCCGATCGCCTGGCTGGCGTGGCTGGGGCTGGTGTTGCCCGCCCAGGGGGCTCTCGGCGAGGAACCCGGCGCGCCGACGCCTGGAACCACAGAACGCGGCCCGGCCGCCGCCGAGGATGCGCAGCCGGCCCAGCCCGGCCCAGAGACGGCAGCGCCGAAGACTTCCAGACACCGCTTTCCCGAACGACATGTGCGGCGCAGACAGCGGATCGCACCCGACCCGCGCTTGGCCGACCTGGCAGCGAGGAGCGGAAAAGTCGCGGCCGTGGCCCATCTGCGCGGTGCCGCCTCCATCAAACCTGCGGGTCCCATGGCTGCGGCGACTGAACACAAGATCAAGGTTCAGACTCCGGACAAGCCGCCCGGACCCGCGCAACCAGCTCTGCCTGCGGTCGCAGCATCCGCGACGGCTTTGGACGAGAGCATCGTGAAAGAGATCACCCAGCGCAAGGTCTTGTTCCGCATGTGCTACGAGTCGGCCCGGCGGCGGGGCGTGCTGGCAACCCGCGCTGATGTGAAATGGACCTTGGCGGCCGACGGCAGCGTGCACGACGTCGAGGTCGTGGTGGCACAGGACGCGCAACTGGCGAATTGCATTCGCGTCATCGCCTCGCGCCCCTTTGCCGGAAGGGTCGGCCAGGACATACCGGTGGCGATCCCGCTGCTCTTCGTCAGCATGCGGTAGCTAGCGCAGCGACACCTTCACCGCCGACACGTTCCAAATGCGCTCACAATACTCGCGGATCGCTCGGTCGGACGAGAACTTGCCCATGCGGGCGGTGTTGAGGATGGACATGCGCGTCCACGCTTGCTTCTTGTGGTACAGCTGGCCCACGCGCGCCTGACAATCCAGATACGACTGAAAGTCCGCGCACAGCAGGAACGGGTCCTTTTCCAGCAGAGAGCGCACGATGGGGGCAAACAGCGCGGGATCGCCACGCGAAAAGTCGCCCGCGGCGATAAGGCCCAGCGCCTCGTGCAGCTGGGCATTCTCCTGATAGATTTCCCACGGGCGATAGCCTTCGGCCAGTCGCTGCCGGACCTCGGCCACGGTCAAGCCGAAGAGGAAGAAATTCTCCGCGCCCACTTCCTCGCGGATTTCCACGTTCGCCCCGTCCAGCGTGCCGATGGTCAGCGCCCCGTTCATGGCGAATTTCATGTTGCCGGTTCCCGAGGCTTCCATGCCCGCGGTGGAGATCTGCTCTGACAGGTCAGCCGCCGGATAGATGCGCTGGGCATTCTTCACATTGAGATCCGGAAGAAAGGCGATGCGCAGGCGGTCGTTGGT
>PMBS01000377.1 GCA_003153015.1 Myxococcales bacterium | reverse complement strand
TCGTGCCCGGGGGTGGCGTGGCGCTGTTGCGCGCGCTGCCGGTGCTCGACGGCCTGAAGTTCGACGATGACCGCCGGTACGGCGTCAACATTGTTCGTCGGGCCATCGAGGAGCCGCTGCGCCAGATCGCGGAGAATGCGGGCGTAGAAGGCTCAATCGTGGTGGAGAAGGTCAAGGGCGGCAAGGGCGCCTTCGGTTTTAACGCCGCCACTGAGGTCTACGAAGACCTCGCGAAAGCCGGTGTCATTGACCCGACCAAGGTTGTGCGCGCCGCCCTGCAAAATGCGGCGTCCGTGGCTGCTCTGATGCTGACCACCGAGGTTCTGGTGGCCGAGAAGCCCAAGAAGAAGGAGGAACCAGCCCATGGCGGTGGTGGTGGCGGCGGCATGGGTGGAATGGGCGGCATGGGCGACGACTACTAGCGCGTGGGGAGCCCGCCGGCTCTGCCGGCGGCGGACCATCGCGGGAGGGTATGGAAACCCTTTTAGGGTTCCCATGTGAATAGCGCGCGTGGGCCGCAGGGGCGACCTGCGGTCGCCCCTGCTCAAACGGCGTGCAGCAGTAGGGACGACCTGCGGTCGCCCCCAAGGTGTCATGCCGCCGGTGCATGCAAAACGAAACCGGCAACCCCCACTTGCTTGACTAACGATATACAATAGACCGGTGCAAACTGAGCCGCAGGAATCCAAACGTAAGAGCCCCCGCATCGAGGTCTACGCCCAGGCCGAGGTCAAGGGTTGCGAGATCCACATCGTGGACGTGCGCAACCTTTCGGCGGGAGGAATCTATCTGGTGGGGACCCCCGATGAATACCCGGACCTGCGGCCAGGCACCAATTTCGAGCTGGTCATCTTCGGCGCGGAAGATGGTGTGGGTGACGACCCCGATTTCAATGTCGCCTGCCATGCCACCATTATCCGAATCGACCAGGGCAGTCCGGGCAAGCGACCGCCGGGGTTCGGCGCAACCGTCGCGCCCATCGACGAGGAAAACCGCACCCGATTGTCCAACCTTCTCCTGCGCGCCGACAACTATCGGGTAGGCGATCCGCGGCGCTAGTCGCGTGGGGAGCCCGCCGGCTTTGCCCCCTGCGGGGACTTCGGGACGACCCGCCACCCTGCCCGCCCCGCGCGCTTCGCGCGCGCCCTCGCCGGCGGCGAACCATCGCGGGANNAAGGGGGAAGCGAGCGGGGAGGAGGAAGCGGGTGGGGGGCCGAAGGGCGGAGCGAACCCCTTGAGGGTTCCCATGTCAATCGACGATTCCGAGATTCGCCAGCCGCTCCCGCAGCACGGCGCCGTGGCTCTTCTCGGCGTTGAGCTGGTCGTGCAACCGGGCGACATGGGATTCGTATCCCTGAATCTTGGCCAGGGTGGGGACGTCGTGCACACGCACGGCCAGCTTGCGGGTGATAACCAAGAGCCAGCCGAGCAGCGCAAAGATGAGCAAGGCGATGGGCGCGATGAACGCGAGGGACAGGCCGACGATCCTGGTGGTCCTGGTGTACTCGCCACGCAGCGACTCGAAGTCGCGCTGGGCTCGCGCCAGGGCCTCGCGTGTTCTTGCCAACTCGCTGTCGGCCGAGGCTTTGTCGCGCGCTAGCGCCGCTTGGGTAGAGGCTAGCCGGCTGTTCTCTTGCGCCAGCTCCGCTACCTTGGCGTCGAGATCGACCCGGCGGTCGGTCTCCTTGTCCAGCATCTCCTCTAGGGTCGTGAGTTTCTGGGCGGGCGTCACGGGCCGGCTCTCCGCGATCTGACCTCGCGGGGGGAGTACTGGCAAAGTACCCTGGCCCGGTTCCTCGGCAAGCGCGAAAGGAGCAAGAATGAAAGCCGCGACCAGTACTTCTATTGCACGCATCCACCACCTCCTGATGGTAGGCGGGGGTGCAGGCACCCCGGCATGACGCCCAGCGCTTCCTGCGTCTCCCAATAATTTCATCGTACTATGACCTCGTCGGTTCGGCCTTTCGGGTTGAGTCGTGTTTGTCCGCATCAATGCCGCGATTCCGCGCCAGCCACGCCAGGCTTTCCCCCTTGCGCGAGGCCTGCTCGTCGAGGCACGCTTGGGAAGGCTCGATTGAGCCGAGATGGACGCGCAAGGGGAAACAGCCAAAGGAGCAACATGAAATCGCTGACTATGCTGTGGATCTGCGGTCTCTTTCTCTTGGCAGCGGCCTCGTGCACGACGGAAGGCGGCTCCTCGACGGACGCCAGCGCGTACGCCGGATCGGGCGGATCGGGGAATTCCGGTGGGAATTCGGGAACCAGCGGGAGCCCAGGCACCGGCGGAGTGGCCACTACCGGCGGACGACTCACTTCGGGTGGGACGCCGGGAACCGGCGGCTCTGCAAACGGTGGGGCAACGCCGGGCACGGGCGGTTCTGCAAACGGCGGGGCAACACTGGGCACGGGCGGTTCTTCTAGCGGTGGGGCAACGTCGGGAACCGGCGGTCGCGGCGGAACGGCGGGTGGCGGTGGCATTAGCGGTGGCGGTGGTAGTAGCGGTAGCGGTGGAGGTGGCGGTAGCACTGTCGGTAGCGGCGGTGTCGGTAGCGGCGGAGGCGGAACAGCGGGCGGGGGTGGCAGTGGCGGTGGCAGTAGCGGCAGCGGTGGCATTAGCGGTGGCGGTGGCAGTAGCGGCAGCGGCGGTGGCGGTAGCGGAGGCGTCAGCCGTGCTGGCGGGGTAGGGGGTGTGGGTGGAGGAACCGGTGTTTCCAGCGGTGGAGCTAGCGCCACGGGCGGCGCCCCGCCTGCCTGCACTGGCGCGGCCGTGAAGGCGACGCTGTCAGGTACGACGTACACCCTCGACAACGGCCTGGTTCAGGCCAA
>PMBS01000223.1 GCA_003153015.1 Myxococcales bacterium | reverse complement strand
CCAAATTGGATCATCACCCAATCGCCTGCGGCCCATTTCGCCTTGATCATGCTCCAATAGGAGCCGAATGACCCGGAAGCGGCTCCGCTGTTTGCGTAGTTGGCAAACCCAACCGGAGGTCCGAAATACTCGGGGATCATTTGACCCCAGCCACCGAAAGTATTCCCGGTCTGGTCGCACACCGTNNACCATGACAGGCTTGGTGCTCGCCGAAGCCAGGGCATATCCGATCCCTGTGATCTTGAGGCCAGCAGGGCCGGAGAAGAACAGATCGAGGCCCGGGTATCCCACCGGACCACCAGCGTGGTTGGGTTGCCCCTCCATCGGCCGCACGTCGACGACAAACGCATATTCCTGCGAGGCCGCTCCTTGCGACAAGAGACCACGACTCGACTCCGCACTGACGAAGACCGGACCCACGCTGCCAAGCTGAACCGTCACCACGTAGTCCCCAGCCAATGAAGTTGCATCGGCCGGCGCGGGCGGCGATTCGGATGTGTTGTAGGTGGTGCTGCCGAACAGGCACTGCAAACAGGTGGGACCCGAGCCGCCGCCCGGACAGAAGCCGCCGGACATTGCCACCGTCGTGCACTTGCCGGCATTGTCCGCGGTGGCCGCGGGATATCCCGCCGGGATGCCTGTGCCTGCTGGAGGGGCACCGCCTGCGCCGCCAGCACCGCCATTTGCAGTGCCGCCGGTACTCGTGCTGCCGCCGAGACTCGTGCTGCCGCCGGCAATCGTCCTGCCGCCGGTACGGGCGGTCCCGGTAGTGCCGCCCGCGCCACCTCTTCCGCCCGCCCCCCCGGTCGCGGTGCTGCCCCCAACTGCAGGGCTTCCTCCCGAACCTGAGGTTCCACCAGTGCCCGATTGCGAGCAAGTATCCATGCACCGAGCCCAGATGTCGCTCGGTACGATCAGATCGGTCGCACAGCATGCCCACGTACAGACGGTATCTGTGCATTGGCCTTCGACGGGGATCGGAACGTTCTCGTCCGAGGAGCAAGTCCACTTGTCGCCACCCAGTTTGGCTTCACATTGCGCCATGGCAGTGTATTGCGCGGTGCACTTCGTGGTGGCGCTAGCCGTCGCATCGGCAGCGCTCACGCAGGCGGTTTGGCAGTCAGCAACAGGGCAAGCAATGGTCGTCTGCGACGCGCACATCGCCGTGCAGGCCTGGTCGAGGGTCAGGCCTGTGCTGGAACCACCTGACGCACTTCCACCCGTGCCGACTCCGCCCGAGCCGCCACCGGGAGTTCCACCCTTCGCAGTTCCCGTCAAACCGCCGGAAGCGAATCCACCGGTGCCCGATGACTTGCCTCCGCTGCCCGAGCCACCGAGAGATCCACCTGTGGCATTTGCCGTCGAACCGCCGGAAGCGATTCCGCCGGTGCCCGATGACTTGCCTCCACTGCCTGGCGTTCCACCGAGAGATCCACCTGTGGCATTTGCCGTCGAACCGCCGGAAGCGATTCCGCCGGTACCCCCTGACTGGCCTCCGCTGCCCGGCACACCACCGAGAGATGGCGTATTGCCGCCGGTACTCCCAGCCGTGGGTTCGGAGCTGTTGCTGCTGCTCGAGCAGGCGAATGCGAACAGCATCGCTGCTGGTAGAATGCGGAGGATAGAACTTGTGCTTTGCATGGGAACACTCCTGCCCATATAGGGGTAGCTACCTGGCAATCTGGGTCAAAGGAACTCAAGTGCCGTTTTCGATCCCGTACTATCTGGAAACGCATCCATCCTGCGCGACGCTTTACAAGGACGTCGCTTTTCAAGACAAACCCGGCATCGGTGTGGCGGTGGACAAGTATCGGAAGGTTTGCGAAGCAGCAGAGTAGGAACTGTGCGCCACCGTGTACCGAACCCTGCAACAATTCTCTCGCGATGTTCTACTCCGCACGGCTGCGTACGAAGACATTCCCGAGTGTCGTGTAGGCAGTAGCGGCATGCTGAAGATGACGGGGTTCTCGGACCAGTGCGCATGAGCTTGGGAATCATGACAGCGCACCTGGCCGTCCTCGCCACAGTCGTCATGACTCCGCCGAATCCACACGCACACGTGCTTCCTGCTGGCGTGCCGCGGGATTTTGACGACTATCTGGCGAGCCGCAAGCCGCTGCCGCCGCATTACGGCCTACTCCTGGATACCAGGGCCATGCCGTTTGCCAAGGCCCTGCGGGGAATCGCACCCACGATGCGCGTGGAGATGGATTCATTCGGGGATTGGCGCGGTGGTCGCGTGGACTGGGAATTTGACCTGCCGTCGGGCCGAGTAGCCATCGGGCTTTGGCCTCTCGCTGGTGAGCCGGAGCAGCCTCCGAATCCAAACCGTACCTCACGCGCGATCCCGTACTCCAGAGGTCCTACTGGCCTGGGTGAGTTTGCGGTCGAGCATCGTGACTCATACGGACACGAGGTCGGCTGGATCCGCGGCAACCTGCAGGTGGCGGTCTCCGCTGAGCGCCATCCCGACTTGAAGACCAGGCGAAGAGGTCCACCGCCCGAAGCGCCCGCCGGCCAGGGCGGCAGCCCGACGTCACTCGTCCTGGAGGTGGCCGCAACGGTGGATGGATGGCTTGCGACCCTGCCGGTCGTGGATCTGGACCCGTATCATCTGCGATTGGAGCCGATTGTCACGCCGGCCGACGCGGTTTTTGGCGAGCGGGTGCGGCTCTCTTGGCGGCATCCACCCGCGGACCCCAAGCGTTTCATTATCCGGACCAATTCGGTCGTCTGGTCGCGCCTGAGTCCAGAGCACGAGCAGCCACCGAACCTGGCCTTTTCGGCTACGAGCGCCGGGCCAGAGACCGTGGAGGTGTGCTTCGTCGATCAGGTGACCCTTCTTGCTTCCTGCGTGACGATTCGCTACGAAGTGTTTGACTTCGCAGCCCGTTTTGGCGGGATGACCCAAGGGAAGCTGGCCTCGCTCCTGGACAGAGAACGACCCGAGCTCAGCTGGCGGATCGTCGAGGCATTGCTGCCAACCGCCCAAGCAAGGGGCGAGACGTTGGCGTTCACCTACGCGTGGTGGAAGCGAGACATGGATCGTCAACAGACGCTGGTCGCGGCGTTGTGGCCTCATGCGGGTGCGCGTCGGGCGCTGTTGCGCGACCCGGAGTTCCAGGCCGAGCTGCCACGGTGGATCGATTTTCTCGCTGCCAAGCTGAAGATCCCTGCCGGCACCACCAAGGTGGACTGGCTGGAGCGCCATCGCGAGGTCACCCGATCAGTGGTCTCCGAGCTCATGGCGGCCCAGCAGGCCGGCGTCGTGACTCGCCTGGCGCTTCTGCTACGACCACAAGTCGTCATTGGGACCTGGAAGAGCTTTGCCGAGGCATTCCACGTGGCCCGGGACCATCGCGGCGCCATCGCGGCCATGGCACGGGCCTACGAGGGCGTTACCACCGCCGACCCCCTGTACGTGTTGTGGCAGTCCAATACTGCGGTTGAACAGATGTTGGGTGGCGACAGCGACAGCGCTGCGCGCACCCTCGACGATGTCTTGGCCCGAAGCTGGGGATTGAGCTCCGTGGATCGCGCCGAGTCCATGAGCAGCCTCTTGGCGCGCGCCAAGGCCGGCGACGTGAAGGCCGGCCGCAGCCATGAGCTGCGTTTCTACCTGGCCATGGCCTCCTATAATCGGGCCTGTGTGCACGCCCAAAGCGGCGATGCCGAGCAAGCTGTCCGGAATCTTGCCGAAGCCCGGCGCATGAATCCTGACGGCTACCCCTCAAGTAAGTTGGTCGAGGAGAAGGACTTCGACAAGATCCGAGAGACACCTATCTTCATGCGGTTTGTCAGGTAGTCAACGTAACTGTACCTAGCCAAACCCCCATCGGCGTCCCCCGTCCCGCCTTTCCTTGGCTCGCTCATCGCTTGGGGAAGAGGTCATTCAACAGATCGGTGAAGGCTTGGAACGAGCGCGCGTCGGCCTTTTCGTTGTAGGCTGCGCCGGTCTTCGCATCCGTTCCGGCGCTGACGTCGGTGAAGCTGTGCACGGCACCGCCATAGACCGTCATCTGCCAGTCCACGCCGTGCGAACGCATCTCGTTCTGAAACGCCACGATGTCCGATGCCTTGACATAGGGATCGTCCGCGCCTTGCAGGGCAATCACCCGGGCTCTGATATTCTTGCCGTCGGCAGGATTGGGACTGTCGAGCCCGCCGTGGAAGCTGACCACGGCTTTCACGTCAGCGCCCGCACGCGCAAGCTCGATTACGCCCGTCCCCCCGAAGCAGTAGCCGACGGCAACGACCTCGCTGCCATCGACGCCCTTCTGTTCGCGTAGGACTTCCAGGCCGCGCTGCAGGCGTTCGCGGAAGAGCTTACGGTCACTCTTGTACTTGCCCGCAAGCGCCATTGCCGCTTTCGCCTCTTTGGCGCGAACACCCTTGCCGTAGATGTCGACCGCGAACACCGCAACGCCCAGCTTGGCCACGCGCTCCGCCTGCTTCTTGGTTTCATCGGAAATCCCAAGCCAGTTGTGCACCATCAGGACCCCGGGAACCTTGCCCTTGCTGGTCTGGGGATAAACCAACAACCCCTCGAAGGTCTGGTTGCCCATTTTGTACTCGACGGTCTTGCTCTTGACCGCAACAGTTCCAGCTGCTGCCAGGGATGTCGTCGCCATCAGGTACCCAGCCGTGAGTGTCGCTGCGATGATTGTCATCTTCCCTCCTGCGCATTCTGGTAGATGCCGGAGGGCAGGTGCAAGTGACAGGATCGTCAGGAGCGACAGCCCTACCACCGGCTGTTCATCTGCTGAAAGCTCTTGTCCAGCTCGGCCCCGGATGCCTTGAGCATCCCTGCGCTCATTCCTGTCGTTTCTTCATGAAGGTCGACGCGGTCGCGCTACGCCCGCGCCAGGACGGCGCGCAGTTTCTCCACGAACTGTGGCGACGCCACCGACGGCGCAGCGTGGTCGCCCGGAAATTCGACCAGCGGCACGCCCAATCTTTCGGCGGCCTTCGCGGCGCAGCGGTACGCGATGAATGGGCGGCCCTCCTCACCGCCAGCGAGGACGAGCCGGCTCGTGACGGTGGCCAGTCGCGCGAGATCGGGCGCGTAGACGCGCGCCGACCTTGCCTCGCGGCTGATGAAGTGCTTTCCATTGAGCGTCCTCCGCCGCTCCACCTCAGGGGGGAGGTTGGTCGGCGCCACGAGTTTCACGCCAATGGCCGCCGCGTACTTCGCGGCCGAGGCGGGATCGTTCGGATCTGGCAGCGGCGGTCGCTCGCTCTCGGGGACGAGGGTATGGGTGGGCGGCTCGTGCGCGACCAGGAGCCGGACCTGTTCGGGATGGCGGGTCAGCAGCTCGAGCCCGATGAGGGCGCCCAGGCTCGATCCAAACACGTACGCCGGCTCGGAGGTGAGCGCGGCCAGCACGTGGTGGGCGTCGTCGCCCGCGGTCTCCACGGGGATGATCGAGGTGTCGCCCGGGTCGTCGAGCGGGCTGCGCGCGTAACCCCGTCGATCGTAGGAGGCAATGGTGTAGTCGGCTTCGAGACTCTGGGCCAGCGCGCTAAGCGCGTCGGCATCACCACCGCCGCCGCTCATGAGCAGCAGGAGAGGGCCCTGGCCGCGCACCTGGTAGTGGAGGCTCGCACCGGGGACAAGAAGCGTCGCGGTCTTCACGAGTTTGGAAGATTCTGAAGTCTTGGCGCTGCAACTGCAAGCCGACTGCAACGACGTGCGAGGAAATCCGTCGTTTTCCTGACTGCGGTTCGCCTTGACACGCATCGAAACTGGCAGGGTAGCCATGGGGCTGAGGTGCGATTCTGCTTTCTCCCTTGCCTGCCGGGCAGGGTGTATCATCGCTTGGCCCGGACCAAGGGCAGAAAGGGGGTGACGACAAACTGAAGAAATGGATAGGCGCTCTGGTGCTACTGGCAGCGTTGCTGCTGACCGCGCGCGCGTATGCCGGGAAGCCCAGCGCGCATCGTCCGGTGACGTCAGATCGTGCAGAGGCCATCTTCGCCCCGGACATTGCAGCGCCGCAGTCGCCCGCCAAGCAAGACCCTTACAAGGAGTCTGTCCCCACCCGGCGCGTCTTGCCGACAAGGTGCGATCTTTGGGTCTTGGTCATCGGCATACTTCCCATCGTACTGCTGCACTGTCCGAAAGGTGCGCCGTGAGCAGACTGCGGGTCTTGCGGTGGTGAATAATGCACGCTAGGTCGAGCTGACCGAGAAGCAGTTGTTGATGAATTCCTGCGTCGATCCCCCGTCCCCGCTGATCTCGAAGCCCCACTGCACTTGGTCGAGTGTCCAAGTGTTGTCGAATTTCCCGTATTGGGTGTTGTTGTTGGCGATGAGCCAGTCCAGGATGCCCTTGACGTCCACAGTGCCCGACGTGACGTTGGCAGTAGCGCCCGACGAGGAAGTGTTGACGAGCGAAATCGTGGCATTGCTCCCGTTGCTGCCATAGTGCACGGTCCAGGTATAGTCGCCGATTGTGGGCTTCGTCGATGCTACAACGGACGAGATCGGCCCCGTCTTGTAGGTGTACATCCAAATCATGAGCTCGATGCGCGTGTTCCCGCCGCCGGGGGTCCTGAGCCATATGTCGTAAGCGGCTTCCCAGGACCCAACATTGCCGGGCACGGTGATATCGAAGCTGCTGGTGTAGGTATTGATGGAGCTTATGAGCAGCTTGGGTGAATACCCGATGTTGGGATAGGACTTGACACCACCGGTCTGGGGATGATTTGCGGTCACCCCCCACAAGGTTGTTGTGGTGGCCCACACGCACTCGGGCCCCGGGCCCGATCCCCAGACGTTGTTGGCGACGGAAAAGCCGCCGCCCACTTTGCTAGTTGGCCCCTCATTGACGCAGTTGCAGAAGCTCGAGGTGATACCCGCGGGCACGGCCGCTGGGCAGGTAGTGGTGACGGCGCTGCTGTCGTAGGTCGCACCACTCGCGCCGCACGGGGATGTGGTCCCTGCGGTGCTGGTCGCGCCGCCTGTGGCCGCCCCGCCCGTGCCGGTCGCGCCGCCGGTCCGAGAGCTGCCCCCGGTCGCCGAACTGCCACCCGTGCCGGTCGCGCCGCCGGTCCGAGAGCTACCCCCGGTCGCCGAATTGCCGCCCGTGCCGGTCGCGCCGCCCGTGGCTGCGGTTCCACCCGTGGCGGTTGTTCCACCTGTGGTCGGGGTGCCTCCACTGCTGACGGTTCCACCCGTTCTGGTCGTGCCGCCAGTCGAGGTGAAACCGCCCGAGGCGCTTCCGCCTGTCGGCGTCACACCGCCCGTGCTCGTGGTCCCTCCCCGGGCGTTAGAGCCGCCGGAGGTGGGCGTGCCACCACTGGTCGCCGTGCCGCCAGTTCCCGGCACGACCCCACCCGAGGCGTTCGATCCACCCGTCGCGGTTGCGCCTCCAGTAGTCGTAGCACCGCCGGCTGTGGTCTGTCCGCCGCTTGCACTCGCATTGCCGCCTGTGCTGCTGCTCGCACCCCCGCTGCCCGCCGGGGTGCCCGCCGAATTCGAGGAACAGCCAGCTAGGAGTGCAACCAGCAGACCGAGCCCGCGCAGGCCCAGCTTGCTCTGCAACCAACTGCGGTACTGCTGTGATTCGAAGTATGTTCTCATGCCGACTCCTCCGAGATCCAAAGTTTGGGCTTCAGCCTGCGCCTTTGCGCTGCCCACGCCTTACAGTAGCAGGGGCGAAAATCTATGGTCCATTGCCGCAGCGTCCGGAGACGCGCTGCGAGAGACGCCTGCGCTATCTCCCACCTGTTGGCCAACACGAGGCCCCTCGGCGTGGTGTGGAAACGCCCTCTCCTGGTACTGGTTGTTAGTCCGATTTGATCGGGGCGCGGCGCTGCTTGAGTATCGTGTCCAACTGGGCTGCGCGCGCTTCATCAAGATACTTGCGCGCCGCCGGCAGATCGGGATCGTTGGGGTCAGCCTGCGCGACGAATCTCTGGCAGGCAACCGCGAAGCGCGGGGTGTACGTGTCGTCGCCGTGAGAAAGCAATTGGTAGGCAAGGCCGAGATTCCTCCAGACCCCTGGCCCCGTGTCGAGCTTGCGCATTCCCGGCCACGCGGCGATCCCGAGCTCTTCATCACCGCCGGACTTGGCAACTACGTCCTCGAGAAGACGAAGCGCAGTTCGCGCTGGATCGGGAGCGTCGCCGAGCTGGTGAGCATAGAGCAGCGCGATGTGCGCGCGCCCGACTTGGGTATCTAGGAGGACCCGCCGAGCGAGGGCCATTTCCCAGGATGCCTCCGGCGCGCGCAGAGCCGGCGTGACGTCGTAGGCGCCGATCGCCTGGCGATCCCGTTCGGCCCACTCTTGGTAGGTGGGGAACTCGCTCGCCCGAACCAGGGAATGAACCAGGCCGTAGGCTACCAGCTTGTATCCGTCTTTCCAGCCTTGGTCCCAATCATCCAGATGACCGATGATGATTAGGGGCCGGTCGGGATTGCCGTCGAGCAGTTGCTTGATGTTCCAGCCGGGTCTTCCATAGTCGCCTTTGGGCAAGTACACATCGCGCGCAAGCCGCCGCTTTCGCGCCGTGTACCAGGGTTTGGCCAGGTAGTCAGCGTCGAGGTGAGTGATGTCCGCGCGAAGCTTCTCCACCTCGTGGAGATAGAAGACAGAGCCGGCTACATCGTCCCCCATCGCCGTAATCACAATGGCGTTCCGTGGAAGCGAAGCGAACGCAGTCGTCACGAAATCTCGAAACACGGTGTTGTTGCGTCCGTTTGCCTGCCCGGCATGAACAGCGACGCCAATTGTGAACACCGCCCCAATGGCTACCGGGAGCAAGCGCCGCCGACTGCGCGCAGCCAGCCTCTGCAGAACGGCGGCAAGGCCAAGCCCGGAGGCAATTGCCACCAGCAGATCGGACTCGATGCAGAAGCGGCCCAGGACGCCCAGCAAGTGCGGCATCGAGGTCGACAGGTTAGACAAAGCGCAGAAGCTCAGGGTGTAGAAGCAAAGTACGAGAAGAAGAATGGAGGCCGCCTTGCGGGTTGGGCGGGAGTTGAGATACAGACCCGCTAGGGCGGAAAGGGGACCAATCCAAAGCAGACGGGGGAATGCGCGACCCCACATGTGCCAAAGCGTCGGCAAGAACGTGTCCTGTGCGACGAAGACGGTTTGCGGGCCGGTCCTGCCCATGCTGAAGGTTCCGTAGTTGAGGCGGAGAACATGGGCGCAGAGGCCGCCGATGCTGGTCTCATCGCCCCACGACACGGCTGCTGCCGAGGCAGAGGCCAGCATGAGGTAGAGATAGGGGAGCAAGCCGGAAAGCCCAAACCCGAGAGCCAGGGCCACCCCGCTAGCACCGAGGTTGCGCCGTGCGATCCACAGCGAGCGCAAGACCAAGGGCGCTCCGACGAAGACAAAGGTATGGTGGTTGCACATGGCAAGCCCGCTGGCGAAAAGCAGTGCGAATACCTCGCGGCGGAAAAGCGTACGCTCAACCCGTGACCAAAGGAGAAATGCCAGCCCCACGAACATGGCGTTGAGTCCGAAGACCTCCGCGCTCGTGGCATTCAACCAGACGACGGGGCTCGTGCCAAACAGCGCCGCTGCCATAAGGCCCGCCGCAGGGTTGCGCGTCCACGACTGAACCACGGCACAAACCATGCCTGCCGCCGCTGCCATCGACACAGCGGAAAGCAGATTCACTCGCCAGATTGGCGAGTGCCCCAGCGGAAGTGCGGCGAACAGTCGGGCCAAGAGTGCGAACAGCGGATAGCCCGAGGGATGGGGAACCCCACCGGTAAGTGCCGCTGCCGTAAGTTCGCCGCTATCACCGCCCGCCACCGAGGGATAGAGTGTCGCGATGTAGAGCGCTGCCAGGAAGAAAAAGGCCAGGAAAGGAGCGAGCCGAGCCCACGTCGCCGGCTGGTCCGAGGAAGCCGGAAGCAAGGGGTTGTCGTTCACGCTTTCGGTTAACTTTCAGTAGGCCGGGTAGTTGCGCGTGACGAGTGGCGTTTTGTCTTCGTCTGAGACCAGAGCCAAGCCGAGCTGGGCGCGGAGGTCGAAATAGTCCGAGGAAACGCCCCAGCGGACCAGGGCCAGGATCGCATCTTCGGGACGAGACCTGCGCATGCGCGCTTCCTTGACGATTTCCCGGGCAGCCGCCATCACGTCACCGCAGGCGAGCAGTCCCGCGCGATTGGCGGTTTCCTCTGCCCCCGCAATCCAACCATCCAAATCGATGCGGCCGGGGCCTGCCAGCAACGACTCGACCGCGGATGAGATGGGCGCCATCTGGGCGGCCGGCAACACCCGTCGTAGATACGAAAGATACTGACGTACCGCCGCGGGATCGGCCTCGGGCAGCTTGTAGCCTGGTCTTCCCAACTGGATAGCTGCGCCCAAGATAGCGCGCAGTTCGCCCTTGGTGGACACCAGGCGCGGCCAGAGCAGACAGCGGTCGGCGCGCAGCCCCACCAGCCGTTTGGTGAAAAAGAATGCCAGCTCGCGATCCGACCGGCCCACGGCTAGGTCACGCCCCAGCACGAACGCAAGTGCCGGCTGGTTTCCCTCCTGCAGGACCACGAGATCAATCTCGCCCGGTGCGCTGGGAGGCGCATAGACCGCGGGCAAGGGCACACCGACAAAGCGACTGACGTAGACCAGGATGCGACCTAGCAGGGATCTCTGGTCGGTAGGATCGCGCCGATGGCTGGGCTGCAGGCCATACGCCGCCGCGTCCTGGACCCGCGACATGAGCACCCCCGCGCTGACCGCCCCCAGCAACTGGGAGATGCGACGATCCTCGCGGGTAGACGAAATGCAACCTTGCCACTGCGCTTCCGTCAACATGCTGGTCGCCACCGGGACGCTGGGCAAGGCGTTGTTCTCGTAGTAGCCGCGCTCGCGGACATCGGCCTTCATCAGCACACTGAGGCCGCCACACGCGCAAAACACGCAATCATACCTGCGCTGCGTGCGGTGCAGGTTGGCCAAAGCCCGAATGTGCTTGGCCGCCTCGTCGGCATTGGTTGAAATGGCCAGTAGATATTCGCGTGTCTTCACCGCCTTGCTGAACATGGCCGGGCCCTGGGCCTCGTAGGTCTTGGCCAGGGCCTCGTGGTATTGCGCATCTTCGGGAGCAAGCGACACGCACACCTCATAAGCGGCAGCCGCGGCGGGGAGGTCGCGCAGATTGCGCCAGCAAAGGTTGGCCAGCCCTTGCCACAAGCTCAGAAGCCAGGACCGCTTGTCTGGCGATGGCTTGGTCCCCAATCGCCGGATCATGCGGCGATGCGCCCGGGCCAGGGCGCGCCAATCCTGCCGCGCGGTCAAGATGCGGTGGATGCGCTCGAAACTGCGCCGATCATCCGGATTCTCGTCCAGGGCCTGGTTGTACAGGTCGACCGCTTCGACGGGCCCCTCCAACTCGTAGTTGAGAATGTTGGCGGTTGCCACCAGATAGCGTGCCTTGTCGGCTCCCGAGGACAGACGCACCAGCCGCTCGAGCACCCCGACAACGCGTGACCAGTGGCCATTGAGCGTATGGATCTCCACCAACTCGTGCAAGACATCCGTGTCATCAGGCCGCAAGTCGAAGGCCTGCAGGAAGGTCTCCAAGGCGGCACGGTGATCATTCAGTTCTTCGCGCTGCAGACGACCGATGCGGCAGAGATACTCGAACTGCTCGTCGGGTGAGACTTTGCCTTCGAGCAGCCGGCGATGCTGTTCGATAAGCGCTGCCGCATTCTCCGGACCGCGACCCTCGATCCGGGCGTTGGCCTCAGCCAGTGCCACCCGGGCAGCCGCAAGGTTTGGCGCCAATTCCAGCGCCTTCATCAATGTCTCGGCCGCGGCCTCCGTGCTGCGGAGGGCAAGATGGGCCTTGCCAAGAGCCAGCAGGTGATCCGCGCGTTCGGAAACCGTCAGGCGATCGCCCGCCTGGGACAGCAGTTGCGGCACGGTCTGGCACACGTCCTGCCACCACCCCTGGGTGCGGGCGAGTTGCGACCACGCCTGCAAAGTCGGCAAGTAGGTGGGCAGGGCCATGTACGAACGGCGATAGCCGGCTCGCGCTCGCTCCATGTCGCCCAACATCTGCGCCGACCATGCGACCTTGTGCCAAAGCTGGGCGGACTCGTCCAACGCGTGCTTGGCCGAGCCGGCCATGTTTTCCAGCAAGGGCAGGGCGGCGGTCCAGTCTTTGCGAACCCAGGCCAGTTCCGCCAAGGCGGAAGTCGCCCGAGGATGACCAGGCGACCGTTCGATGACCCGTGTGTACTGCTCGATGGCGGAATCCATGTCGTGCAGACGCTCCCGATAGATCTCGGCAGCCTCCAGGGCCAACTCGATCGCCTTGGCCGGGTCCGCGGCGTTGCCCGAAGCACAGGCCAGATAGGCAGCGGCGCGCAGCCACTTCCCTCGCTGGCCGTGAAGCTCGACCAGGGCGCGCAATGCCTGCGAGTTGGAGGGATTGGCCGCCATGGCAGCCTCCAAGGCCTCCTCTGCCGCCGCCGCATCGCCCAGATCCTTCTGGTACCAGCCCGCCATAGCCACTAGCATCTCGGCGCGCTTGGCCCCGGATGTGATCTCGGGCAATCGCTTCTGGCACTCCGTCAGCAAGTCCGGCCAGCGATTGTGAACCGTGGCCATGCGTGCCAGATCGGTGGCCAGGTCTAAGGTTGCGGGGCTTTCTTGGAAGGCGACCAGCATGACCACGAATGCGCTGTCGGTATCCCCCAGATTGGTCTCGTAGACCTGTGCTGCCCGCATGAGGCAGCGGCTGCTCTCAGTCGGATCCACGACCTGGGACGAACGCTCGAGCAGGAGCGCCGCCAGGTCCTCCCAACGCTCCTCGCGAATGCACTCGCTTTCACGGTGGCGAGAATCGTCGCTGGAAACCAGCTCTTCGAGTACGAAAGAATGGAGGAAATCGGCAGAGGGATCGAGGTCCTTCGCCTGTTCCGGCACCGCCAAAGACAAGGGAGTGTGCTCTGAGCGCAAGTCAGAGCCCTGGGTTCCCGTATTTTGCAGACGTTCCATGTCTAGACGCGTAAGCCCGCTTCTGCCCTGAAGGCCCTCTTCTACCCTATTTGACAACGCTCGCCAGCGGTGTGGGAAACCTCCCCCAGTTCCGCTAGAAGATAATGCTTCCTCACCGCAGCGGAGGACCTGGCATGCCATCACTCCGATTGGATCGAGCTGGTCTTCCAGGTACATTAATGGGCATAGGAAGCCGCTGACAAGGCGCGTCTACAGAAAGAGAACCCTTCGATGTCTAGCCGGACCAGGCGATGTCTGACGTTGGCCCTGGTAGCAGGACCCTTTTGTTGCTTCGGCTGTAACAGCAGCGGAGGCAGCGTGAACCGAAACGGCGGCGCGACGAACGCTGGCGGTGCAACTGGCGTTGGCGGCGCCATCAGCACCGGTGGCGTGACCGCCACAGGCGGGGCGGCCACCGGCGGTCTGGCTACCGGCGGGGTGGCGACAGGTGGCATGGCCACCGGCGGCGCGAGCACAGGTGGAGCGGCGACAGGTGGGGTGGCTTCAGGTGGCGTGGCCGCGGGCGGTGCGATACGCACAGGCGGTGCGGGCACAGGTGGCGTGGGCACCGGCGGGGCAGGCACTGGCGGCGTGACCCGGACAGGTGGTGCGGGCACCGGCGGTGCGGCCGCGGGCGGCACGGGCACCGGCGGCGTGGCCACCGGCGGCACGGGCGCTGGCGGCGTGGCCACCGGCGGCGTGACCCGCACCGGCGGGGCAGGCACCGGCGGGGCCGGCGGGGTAGGGGCAGGCGGTGCAGCCACCGGCGGCGTGGGCGCAGGCGGGGCGGGCGGGGCAAGCACGGTCGTTTCTGGCAAACGTGAGATGGAGAGTCTTGACCGTGGCGTGATCGCGATAAGCCAGGGCGGCGGAAAGGTCTACGTAGGGTGGCGAATGTTCGGGCTCGACCCAGGCAGCATTGGGTTCAACCTGTACCGTTCGACCGCGGGCGCGGCTGCCGTCAAACTGAATGCCTCGCCCATAACCGCCACGACTGACTATGTTGATACGGGTGCTGATGTAACCAAGTCCAACGCCTACCATGTTGTGCCCGTAGTCGCTGGCGCGGAGCAAGACGCGAGTGCCGCCTACACATTGTCTGCCAACGCTTCCGCGCAGCAGTTCCTGTCTATCCCGTTGCGCGACGGCGGCCTCAACTATTCGCAAGCGAATGTCGGTGATCTGGACGGGGACGGGCAATACGAGGTGGTTGTCAAGTGGAGCAAATCAGCAAATGTCGATCCGGGATCTCACACCACGGCGACAGCTACCGTTTATGTTGACGCCTACAAACTGGATGGTTCCTTCCTTTGGCGCGTCGACCTGGGCTGGAACCTCGAATCGGGCAGCGACTTCACGCCGCTGCTGGTCTACGACGTCGACGGTGATGGCAAAGCGGAGGTCATTACCAAGACCAGTGAAGGCACAACCGACGGCACAGGTGTGACCATTGGCGACACCGATGGTGATGGCAAGACGGACTATCGCAACTCCGATGGTCGAGTACTGAGCGGACCTGAGTTCATGTCCATCTACAGGGGCACCGATGGCAAGGAATTGATCAGAACCAACTGGATCCCGCGCGGCGGTGTCAGCGACTGGGGTGATAGTACTGGCAACCGGAGTTGTCGCCAGCAAATGGGAATTGCCTACCTTGATGGGGCGCATCCCAGCATAATCATGTCGCGCGGGGTTTATGCCTATCAAGTCGTACAAGCATGGGACTATCGAGGTGGCGCCCTGTCCAAGTTGTGGGCTTGGGATAATGGCGGGAAGGGACAGTCAGGCGAGTGGTACTCTTCGGCGCAATGCTTGCGCATGGGCGATGCCAACGGCGACGGATATGACGAGGTTCTGAAAGGTCCCCTGGCGCTGGATCGCACGGGCAAGATCCTGTGGGACGAGAAGTTGATCAAGGGACATGGCGACTTCTTCCACATCGGCATCCTGAATCCTGCCCGAAGCGGACTTCAGATCTTCCGAGTTCTGGAAGCCGCGCAGGATAACGGCGTGGCCATGCTCGATGCTGCCACCGGCACTGTCTTGTGGGGGAAGACCATTGCTGGTGACGCCAGCAGGGGCTACGCTTCACACATAGACTCGCGACAAAAAGGCGCACAATGCTGGGCCGGACAGATCAACAATGATCTCTTGAACTACGATGGCAGCGTGCTTTGCAACGGGACGTCGCCCTCCAATGGCGACCATTGGGCCCCCATATGGTGGGAAGGCGGCTTGACTCGTTCAATAACCGACGAGTTTTCAGGCAACGATGGTGTTCACATCAACCGATGGAATGGCGCGAGCTGTAGCCTTACTGAGTTGATGAAGACTGGCTCGGGAACCAGAATCACACAAACCATAGCGGACATCTTGGGCGATTGGCGCGAAGAATTGGTGATTGGCTTGCCGAACGAGATTCGTGTCTATACAACGACAATCCCCGCAGCCAACAGGCTCTACACCCTGATGCACAACCCAATGTATCGGCTCAATGTGGGACAATCAGCTCAGCGCAACTTTGGCACTTCTCTTCCCGACTACTACCTCGGCACCGGCATGACCACTCCCCCGGCGCCCGACATCAGGTACGTCGGCCCGCCCCACTAGTGCCGATTCTTGGAGGATCGTGGCTGGTTCAGTGCCGGTTCCGGGACCGGGAGCCGGATCCGGCCAGATCCGGTTCCGGCCGTCGGAACCGGCAACCGGCTCCCCCCTTCCTGCCCGCCGCCCTGATGCGGCGTTTCCGGGCTGGCGTCGGTGGTTGAGTTCGGATGCGCGTCGCGACGAGCCTGAGAGGGAAGGACGGCCGCCATCGGAAAACCTTCACAGAAAGTTCGGGTGAGCCGACTTTCGTCGTCTTGCAACTGTACTCGATTGAAGGAGTAGGGTCATCCCTGACATTACGTACTCAGAAGGAAGAACACCATGCGAAGACTTTCTCTTTCCCTCCTGATTCTCTGCTGCCCGCTGACCGCACAGGCCGCGCTGACGCTCGCGGAGGTTCGTACTGCATCGAACACCGTGATCGAGGTCTACTTCACGAGCACCACGATAAACGCGACCGAAGTGAGCACTGCCGACCTCACGCAGTGGACGGTCAATGGCACGGCGGTGACGGCCATCAACAAGTACGTGATGCAGGCCGACTCCTGCGACCACCACATCTTCCTCACCGTGCCTCCCCTGGTCAGCGGCACCACCTATCAACTGCAAACACCGCACGGCAGCGCGACCTTGGCTTTCGACGACCACAAGACCCTGTGCGAGTCGATCAAGGTCAACCAGTCTGCGTACAGCGCGCTCTCGAAGAGCAACTACGCCTACCTCGCCATCTGGCTGGGCGATGGCGGCGCGAAACAGATCTCCGGCACGCTTCCGACCTACGAGGTCTTCGAAACCCTCACGGGCAATGTCGTGGCCACGGGCAGCCTGACCGAGGTGGGCACGGACGCCAGCTCGGGCGATTTCCTCTACAAGATCGACCTGTCGAAGGTTCCCGAGGGCGGGCCCTACAGGATCTCGGTCAAGGGCTACGGCGCGTCCTATCCCTTCGGTGTCGGCGGGGACTTCTCGCGGCGGCTCGCCTACACGATCATGCGCGGCCAGTACTACCAGCGCTGCGGATGTCCGATCCATTCCCCCTACGGGTGGGACATCCGGACGAACCCGTGCCATACCACCATCTACGATACGAACTCTCCCGCTGCCGAAACCATCACCGCTCCCACCGGCACGGAGCCGACCCTGTTCGTCGTCGGTGGCTACCACGATGCCGGCGATACGGATCGCCGGGTGTATCACATCGCGAACCCGGTCGTGAATCTGATGGTCTACGAGGCCTTCCCCGAGATGTTCAGCGATGGCCAGTTCGACATCCCGGACATGTTCGACGACAAGTACAACATCGTGGGACAGGGCAACGGCGTCCCCGACATCATCGACGAGGCGGAATGGGGAACGCTGATATGGGAGAAGCTTCAGAAGAGCGACGGCAGCATCTACTATGGCACCAACTGCTC
>PMBS01000302.1:3847-4437 GCA_003153015.1 Myxococcales bacterium | reverse complement strand
ATCGAGAAGGTGCGCCGTCTGCACAAAGATCTAGAGAAGGCGGAGGAAAAGAGCGGCACCCGGGGCCTGTCGGAATCGGCGCGCCGGAAACAGCGGACGCTGGTGGCGGGTATCAAGCAGGAGCTGTTCGAAGCCCTGCAGGAAATGCGCCTCAACAAGAAGCAGATCGATCGCATTGTGGCCCGGCTCAAGGGCCTGGTATCCCGCATAGAAGCGGCTCATCGCGAGATCGCTGAGTGCGAACAGCGTGCCGGCATGCCGCAACGCGAGTTCCGCCGGACCCTGCGCGAGATCCGATCATCATCTCTGCGCCAGCGGGCGGTGGCCAAGAAGCTCGGTCTGCGGCCTGAGGAGATCGAAGATCTAGCCAAGGTCATCGACAACGCCAAGAAGAAGATCAAGAAGGTGGAGGAAGAGGCGGCGATGACCGAGGAGGGCCTGCATGTCACCGTGCAGGAGATCCAGGATGGCGAGCACCAGGCCGAGCAGGCCAAGGCGGAACTGGTCGAGGCCAACCTGCGCCTGGTGGTGTCGATTGCCAAGAAGTACACCAACCGGGGCCTGCAGTTTCTCGACCTCATCCAGGAGGG
>PMBS01000302.1:0-3815 GCA_003153015.1 Myxococcales bacterium | reverse complement strand
CAGGAGTTGGGCCGGGAAGCGACACCAGAGGAGATTGCCGAGAAGATGGAGCTGCCGCTCGACAAGGTCCGTAAGGTGCTCAAGATTGCCAAGGAGCCCATCTCTCTGGAAACGCCGATTGGCGAGGAGGAAGATTCGCACCTCGGTGATTTCATCGAGGACAAGAGCATCATCTCGCCCTCGGACGCAGTCATCTCGATGAACCTGGCGGACCAAACCCGCAAGGTGTTGGCCACGCTGACGCCGCGAGAAGAAAAGGTGCTGCGCATGCGCTTCGGTATCGGAGAAAAGTCGGACCACACCCTGGAAGAGGTGGGTCAGGACTTCGAAGTCACGCGCGAGCGCATCCGTCAGATCGAGGCCAAGGCCCTGCGCAAGCTGCGCCACCCGTCGCGCAGCAAGCGGCTCAAGAGTTTCATGGAGGGCTAGCTTTTCCACCCAGAACACAGAGGTCGGAAAGGGAGAAGGGGTTCGGACCGGACAACTATTCCCCTTCCGATCCGGCTCTGTGGCCTCTGTGTCCTCTGTGGTGAAGAAAGCTAATCTGTCAGAACTGATACATGAGCCCGGCCTGGAGCGACAGGCGGTCGCCAAAGACTTCGATGCCCTGGCCATTGCTCGGTTTGGCCAGCATATTTCGGTACTCGACGTGCAGCCCGACCAAAGCCCCTCGTCCCACAGCCACGTCGAGGCCACCGGCGCCGAGAACGAGA
The DNA here is from genome assembly GCA_003153015.1 of Myxococcales bacterium. Taxonomy (GTDB): domain Bacteria; phylum Myxococcota_A; class Polyangia; order Fen-1088; family Fen-1088; genus Fen-1137. Next base: position 3,102 of record PMBS01000302.1, on the reverse strand, counting down.
GGCCGCGTGCTGTGGGATCCGACTGACTGGTACTCCACCTCAGGGGTTTGGAAGTTCCCGAGCGCCAACCCCATTCCGGCTGCCACCCAGGGCTGCACCCGGCCCAGACGCAAAGTGGCGGTTGCCAGCAGGGCGAAATCGAAGAAGGTAAGGGCTCGCGTGGTCTGGTATGACGGCTCGCCTGCATTGGGCGGGATGGTCACCAGCTTCTCAAAGCGATCGAAGGTGAACTCGGCGCGCACGCCGAGCCCGAGACGGTCGGCCAGGCGTGCGTAGGTGTACTGGAAGAACGGGCTGAGCGAGTACCCAACCTTGGGGGAGATATCGCCCGAGAGCTGGAAATCGGCGCCGGCGCGGAAGCCGAACATCATGTTAGGCTCGCCATCTGACGGCTGCTCTTGACCTTGCTTGACTTCGGGTTTTGCCGGCGCAGGCGCCGCAGGGGGGGACTCCGATGCCGGTGCGGGCTCTGCGCCAGCCCCAGGCTCGGCTGCCGGCGCAGACGTCGCCTCGGCTGCGGGCTGGGCGTCGGCCGGAGCAGGCTCGGCCGGCGCAGGTTCAGCCTGCGCCAGCAAGGCAACAAGTATCGGTATTGGCAGCGTGGCCAGCACGGCAGCCTATAATGCTTCGATGTCACGCAAGCGAGCAACCAATCTTGCCTCGTCCACGGGTGTTTCCGGCGAAGCCCGCGATTCCTCTGGCCGGGTCTTCCTTTGTCGCGGCAAGGCGCGGCCGCTCTGGTTCGGGCACCCTTGGGTCTACGCTAACGCGGTAGAGCGTCTTGACGGTGAGGCCGCCGCCGGTGACATCGTGTCGCTGGTCGACCACGACGGCCACTTCATCGGCCGCGGGATCTTCAACCCGCGCTCGCAGATCCCGGTGCGGCTGCTCACCCGCAAAGACGAAGCCATCGATGCGGCGTTCTTTGCGGCACGGGTGCGCGAGGCGCGGGCCCTGCGAACCCGTCTTGGGCTCCCAAGCGCCGAGACCACAGCCTATCGCCTGGTCAACAGCGAAGGCGATGGCTTGCCCGGTTTGGTGGTCGACGTGTTTGCCGACGCTGCGGTGGTGCAAATCACCACCCTGGGACTTGCCCTGCGTCGGGAGGCGATCTTCGATGCGCTGGCAGCCACGCTGTCACCACGCACGATCTACGAGGTTGCGGCGGGCAGCTACGCCGAGGTGGAGGGTCTGGTGGCGCAGACTCGGGTGGTGCGGGGCGAGCCGCGCAACCTGGTGCCCTGTCTGGAGGATGGCCTGCGCTTGCAAGCCGAACCGCTCGCTGGCCAGAAGACCGGCATGTTTCTCGACCAGCGGCCCAGCCGCATGCGGGTGGGGCAGCTAGCCAGCGCCGGGAAAGGCTTACGCATGCTCGACTGCTATGCCTATGCAGGTGGCTTTGGGCTGCAGGCGGCCCGCGCGGGAGCGAGCGAAGTGACCGCGGTGGACAGCTCGCCGCGCGCGGTGGCCCGCATCGAAGCGCACGCGGCAGCCAATGGCGTCCCGGTGCGCGCGGTGGAGGCAGATGCTTTCCGCTTTTTGGAAACCGCCACGCCCATGTCCTACGATTTGGTGGTGATCGATCCGCCCAAGTTCGCGCGGGCACGCAAGGATGTCGAGGCAGCGACTAAGGGCTACCAGAGGCTCAACGCCCTAGCGTTGACGGTCTGTGCGCCAGGGGCCCTGCTCGTGACCTGTTCATGCTCGCAGAACATCGGTGCGCAAGATTTCGAGCGCATCGTAGCGGTAGCCGCCAAGCAGGCCCAGCGCGAGGTACGCATGGTCGAGCGTGGCGGTCCCGGGTGCGATCACCCTCTGCCCCCCGCGTTCACCGAGGGGCAATACCTCAAGGTCCTGTTCGTGTACGTTAGCTAGCTTTCTTCACCACAGAGAACACGGAGTTCACAGAGAGAACAGGAAAGGCGCCGAAGTGCCGGAAACGTCAAGCACTGCGAGTTGCGACGGCCGGATTATCGTCGTTTCCGGCACTTCGGCGATTCCGCTCTCCGGCCTCTGTGTGCTCTGGGCTCTCTGTGGTGAAAAAGCATTCTACGGCAGCGGCTTCACGCCGGTGGGCGAGGATTGCAGCATCACCAGGTAGTAGACGAGCATGGCCACAATCATGGCCAACGAAAGCCATTCGAACGGGACACGGCCAAAGAGGAGCCAGCGTCGGCGGAAGAAGCGACCGCGTGAGCGGCGATGGATCTGCTGCTGAATCGCCGCGAGGAAGGAGTTGGGGGCGGCGGTCTGTTTCAGTCGGCCTAGCCCTCCCAGGGTCCGGCGGAATCGCTCCAGGGAGGTGCGGCACTGGATGCAGGTAGACAGGTGGTGCTCCACCGATGCCTTCTCGTCGAGCGGAAGCTCGCCCTCGAGGTAGGCGGAGAAGGCATCCACGGTCCGGGTATGGGAATCGGCGGCGCTCACTTGAAGTTGTCCTCAAGTAGTTGCTTCAAGGTCATGCGGGCGCGATGCAAGCGCGACTTGACGGTGCCCTCGGGCAGGCCGGTAATTTCTACGATCTCCTCGTAGGAGAGTTCCTCGACGTCACGTAGCACGACCAGGAGGCGTTGGTCCTCCTCCAGGGTGGCGATCGCTTTTTGCATGATGTCCTCAGTTTCGGCGGCCTCAAGCAGCACGTCGGGGCCATGGATGTGCGACTGGGCCGGGGCTTTACCCTCGTCAGCCAGATCGGCGCTGTCACTTCCGCCCGGCTCATGCTCCCGGCGGCGCGCCAGGTACTTGATGCGATTCTTGGCGTGGTTGGCAGCAATGCGCAGCAACCAAGTGGACAGCTTGGCCTCGCTGCGGAAGGAGTCGATACTCTTGAATACCGTAACGAAGACTTCCTGGGCGATGTCCTCGGCCTCGGCGCGCGAGCCGACCATGCGCAAGACCAGATTGAAGACACGGTCGCCGTGCTGGCGGACCAGTTCATTGAAGGCTTCCTCGTCCCTTCTGACCAGCCGGGCAACCAGAAGTCGCTCGGACAGGCTCATCTGAAACCCAGACCGCGGGCGCGCGCTGCGCAGCCGACCAGGGTGGGACGCCGCAGCCGGGATGGCCGTGGCCTGCATGGGCGCGAGAGTGGCCTCCACATAT
>PMBS01000146.1 GCA_003153015.1 Myxococcales bacterium | reverse complement strand
TCCGCAAGGATGGCTCGCGCGTGCCCATCGAGCTTTTCGCCCAGCCCGTGCTCGATAGCCAGGGCCACGTGGTCCACTACCGGTCGTTTCTCAACGACGTCAGCGAGCGCAAACGCGCCGAGGCGGCGCTGCGAGAGAGCGAGGCTCTGCTGTCCTTCTCTCTCTCGACCGCCAGGACCGGCGCCTGGGACCTCGACCTGGTCGACCACACGGCGCATCGGTCCCTCCAGCACGACCAGATATTTGGTTACCAGGAGCTTCTGCCACAGTGGACGTACGAGATGTTCATCGAGCACGTGCTCCCGGAAGATCGCGAAGCGGTAGACCGTAATTTCCGTCAAGCGCTCGCCACTCGGGGCGACTGGAGCTTCGAATGTCGGATCTTGCGGCAAGACGGGACGATCCGCTGGATATGGGCGGCAGGCCGGCACCGCGCGGATGAGACCGGCCAGCCTCGGCGCATGGCCGGGATCGTCCAGGACATCACCGAGCGCAAGCAGGCGGAGGCGGCTCTGCGCGAGTCCCATGACCGGACCACCGCGATCCTGGAAAGCATCGCGGACGCTTTCTATTCGCTCGACGACCAGTGGCGTTTCGTGGTGGTGAACCCGGCGGCCGAACGGGCTCCCTTTGGGCGACCCGCCAGCGAGCTGCTCGGCAAGGTCATCTGGGACGTTTTTCCTGCCATCCCGGGCACGCGCATCCACCAGCACTATCTGGACGCGGTTCAGAAGCGAAGCCACGAGCACTACGAGGCCCAGTCCCCTCTCAACCGCCGCTGGTACGAAGTTTTCATGTTCCCGCGGACGGGAGGCCTCGATGTCTATATGCGCGACATCACCGAGCGCAAGGGGGCCGAAGAGGCGCTGCGGCTTTCGGAAGAAAAGTTTGCCAAGGCATTCCACGGCAACACGGCGGCAATGGCGATCACGCGGCTACATGACGGCCTCTTCATTGACGTCAACCAGCGATACCTGGACATAACCGGATGGGCTCGCGGTGAGGTCGTCGGAGACAAGAGCCCTCGGCTCAACATCTGGAGGGATCCTAAGGACCGGGACCGTTTCGTTCGCGAACTCCAGCAGCACGGCATGATTCGCAATGCCGAGTTCACCTTCTTTAGGAAGGGTGGTGGGGAGTGGATAGGGTTGGTCTCGTCCGAGGTGAGCACGCTAGGCGGCGAACAGGTCATCATCAACTCGATCACTGACATCACCGAGCGCAAGAAGGCCGAAGAGGCATTGCGGGAGAGCAACGTCGAAAACCAGAGACTGCTTGCCGCGGTTCGAGCGGAGAAGGAGAGACTATCTCGGGCCGAAGAGGCCCTGCGTGTGGCCAATGCCCAGCTCACCGAAGCCGACCAGCGCAAGAACGAATTCCTGGCGGTTCTTTCGCACGAGCTGCGCAACCCGCTCACGCCCATTCGCAACAGCCTCTTCGTTCTTGAACGAGTGGCCCCGGGCGGGGACCAGGCCAGGCGCGCCCAGGAGGTGATCGGCCGTCAGAGTGGCCAGCTGGCTCGCCTGGTTGACGACCTGCTCGACGTCACTCGCATCTCACGCAACAAGATCCAGCTCCAGCGCAGCCCGCTGGACCTGAACGAACTCGTTCGTCGCACCGTCGAAGACCATCACTCCCTCTTCGAGGCAAAAGGAATCTCTATCGAGACGGCCTTGACTGCGCAACGACTGCCGATGAGCGGCGACGCCGCGCGCCTGGCTCAGATGGTGGGGAATCTCCTACACAACGCGGCCAAGTTCACCCCAGCCGGCGGTCGCGTGGCGGTCAGCACCGCGGCCGCGCCGTCGAGAGGACGCGCCACACTTCGGGTCAGCGACAACGGGGTTGGAATCGAGCCCGCGATGCTTAGTCGATTGTTCCAGCCGTTCATGCAGGCCGAGGCTACCTTGGATCGCAGCAAAGGCGGCTTGGGGCTTGGGTTGGCGCTGGTCAAAGGCCTGGTGGAGATGCACGGTGGGGATGTCTGCGCGCACAGCGACGGCCCGGGCAAGGGAGCGGAGTTCGTGGTCGAGTTGCCGCTGGAAGCGACGGCGGCAGACCAGGCGGTCCCGACGGTGGTCGGAGCGAAACAGAGCCGTCGACGTGTGCTGATTATCGAGGACAACATCGACGCGGCCGACAGTCTGCGCGAGGTGCTCGCATTCGGTGGCCACGTCGTCGAGGTCGCGTACAACGGTCCCGAGGGGCTGGCCCGGGCCCGGGAGTTCAAGCCAGAGGTCGTGCTTTGCGATATCGGCCTGCCTGGCATGGATGGCTTCGAGGTCGCGCGCGCGTTTCGGGCCGACGCTGCGCTGAAGGCCGTGTTTCTCGTTGCCCTGAGCGGCTACGCGCTCCCTGAGGACCTACAGCGCGCTCAGGAGGCCGGGTTTGACCGACACCTCGCCAAGCCACCCAGCTTTGAGAAGATCGAGGAAGCGCTCGCATCGGGGAGAAGGGCTATCTCGTAAATCCCACCAGTTGCTGCCGGTCCTCGTCCCGTGTGTTTTTCCCGACACACAGGGATGCCGATGCGCATCGAATTTCGACCCTATGGCCAGCCCCCTGGAGGAACCTTCAATGACGAACCAAGCGCCCGAGAGTTCCCCTTTGTCGGCGTGGTGGCGCCATGGCGTGATCCTGGTGATGGTCATCGGTTTCGCGGCGCTGTCGTTCGTGACCGTAAAGACCTACAGCAATGCGCCACCCATCCCGGGACGGGTCACGGACGAATTGGACGCGACCATCTTCACCCGCGACGACATTGGGGCCGGGCAGGAGGTCTTCCTCAAGTACGCGCTGATGGAACACGGCACCTTGTGGGGCCACGGCGCCTATCTCGGCCCGGACTACAGCGCGGAATATTTGCATCGCCTGACGGAGATCATGCGCGACACCATTGCCAGGGAGCGATTCGGCCGGCCGTTCGCTGCCCTGGAGATGGGCGCAGCTGCGGAAACCGCGGAGCTCACGCAACGAACGTTGAAGCAAAATCGCTACCACCCTGAGAGCGACACCCTGGTCTTCGCACCAGGGGAGGTCGCTGCCTACGCCATCCAGAAGAGGGAATGGTCGAGCTACTTTTCAGGCGACAATCCCGCGCCGGGGCTCGCGCGCGGATACATCAGCGACCCCAAGGAGCTGGCGGCGCTCACTTCGTACTTCGCTTGGGCAGCTTGGGCCGCGACCGCCCAACGTCCCGGCAAGGACTATTCGTACACCAACAACTTCCCCTATGACCCGGCCGCGGGAAATCACCCGACTGCCTCGATCTATCTGTGGAGCGCGTTGAGTCTGATCACCCTGCTGGCTGGCCTCGGCGCGGTGCTGTTCTTGGTCGGGCGATTCGACTACCTTGGCTGGCACGGCGAGCGCCACGCCCAGCATGTGTACGACAGTCCCTTGCTGAGTTGGTCGATCACTCCCAGCCAGCGCGCGGCGGGACTGTACTTCGCCGTGGTGGTCGTTCTCTTCCTGCTTCAGGTGCTGGTGGGCGGCGGCCTGGCGCACTACCGGGTCGAGCCCGGCGCGTTCTACGGGATCGATATCTCAGCCTTCATGCCGTACAACCTGCTGCGCACGTACCATCTTCAACTGGCTATCTTCTGGATTGCGACGGCCTGGGTGGCGGGCGGTCTATTCATGGCTCCTCTGGTGGGTGGCGGCGAGCCCAAGGGCCAGCGAACCGGCGTCCTCCTGTTGCTGGGCGCACTGACCGTTGTCGTGCTGGGCAGTCTCGGGGGCGAGTTTCTCGGCATCAACAACAAGCTGGGGACACTTTGGTTCTGGCTGGGGCACCAGGGCTCGGAGTACCTGGACCTGGGCCGCTTCTGGCAATTCCTGCTGGCCGCGGGACTGGTCGGCTGGCTGGTGCTGATGTTTCGCGCGTTGCGGCCGGCGATGCGGCAACCGGAGCGCGGGCAACTGTCCTCGCTGTTTCTCTATGCCGCCGTGGCCATTCCCCTATTTTACCTGCCCGCGCTGTTCTTTGGCCCGCGCACCAATTTCGCAGTCATCGACAATTGGCGTTTCTGGATCATCCATCTGTGGGTCGAGGGCTTCTTCGAGCTGTTTGCTACGGTGCTGGTGGCTGTCATGTTCCGCCAGCTTGGCCTGGTGTCGGTGCGCACCGCCACTCGCATGGTGTACCTGGACGCCATTCTGTTTCTCGCGGCGGGAATCATCGGTACTGGCCACCATTGGTATTTCACTGGGCAGGGCACCCTGAACATGGGCCTGGCCGCCTGCTTCTCCGCCATGGAGGTCGTTCCACTCACCCTGCTGACCCTGGACGCGTGGGACTTCATCCGTCTGCGCCACCTGCGCGCCGAGCCCTCTGTGCGTACGGTCGCCGCGGACCACAAGTGGACCATCTACTTCCTGATGGCCGTGGGCTTCTGGAACTTCGTCGGGGCAGGCGTGTTCGGGTTCCTGATCAACCTGCCCATAGTGTCGTATTTCGAAGTGGGCACGCTCTTGACGGCCAACCACGGTCACGCGGCCATGTTCGGCGTCTTTGGACTGCTCGCTCTGGCCGTGCTGGTGTTCTGCCTGCGCTGCCTGTCCGACAACGCCGGCTGGAAGCGAACCGAGCCTCTGGTCAAGCTCAGTTTCTGGGGGCTCAATGCGGGCCTGGCGTTGATGATGGCCATCGATCTCTTCCCGGGCGGCGTGCTTCAACTTGCCGACTCGCTCACCAACGGATACTGGCATGCCCGGCGGCTGACCTTTCTGATGAGTGGGCCGTTTCACGTACTGGAATGGCTGCGCATCGGTGCCGACGTAGTCTTCATCGTGGCGGGCGTAGTCCCGCTGGTGCTCATGACTGTGCTGCGGGTTCTTGGCAGACGGCCTGCCGGGGAACCGGCCGCAACTTCATAAGCAGGTATCTCGCCCGGCTCTCGCCTTCGTCCCGCCGCGGAACCCAGCCCATGGATCCCTGCGTGCCCTGGTGCATGGAGGAAAAGCGACAGGATCCGGTCAACCTGATCCGCAGCGATTTCATTCTGCAGGGGGGTGGGCGCACAAATTGCGCAATTCTCACGATGTCGGCCCCGGGCTCGTTCTGCTGAACCTGGTGCAGCTGCTCCCTCGGCGAAGCGCACGCATCATAGAGGTGGACGATTTGCGGATGGTTAGTTGCAGAGGTGGGGGACACAACAGCAGGGAGGTTATGACCATGAACAAGCAAGGGGCATTGATGTTTGGGGCCGCGGCGGCAATTCTCGCCGCGGGTTGCGCGTACACCGCGCCGTACCAGAGTTCGGGCCCGGCCCTTTCCGAGCGGGGCGTACAGGTCGGCATCTCGGGGATTCGCTGCTATGTGAACCGGGAGGCCGACCCCATGATTGAGACCGGCGGCAACGAGGACCAAGTCGGCCTCGACGTGAAACTGCAAATCAACAACCAATCGAGCCAGGTCGCAGAGTTGGAGGAAGGGCACCTTCGACTTGCGGATGCCGATTTGCCGGGGGCGAAGGCCGCACCGCCCCGACGCTCGAACGTCGTCACGGTTCTTCCCGGCGAAAACACGCAGGTTCGACTGGCATTCATCCCTGAGGGTGCGAGTGACTGTCGCCACAACTTCGCGCTCGAACTGGCTGACAGTGTCGACGTGGATGGTTCGCCCATCCCGATGAGCCCAATCGTATTCGAACCAGAGCGCTGACTGGGCACGCAAACTCGACGTTGCACCACCAAGATCCAGTACTGAACTAGATCTCGGCAATGCAAACTGTCCGGCGCCCTAGAAATCGTCCTTGGACAGACGACCGGCACGCGGCTCTGCGGACTTCGCCGATGCGCCAGCCCTCCGCGCCGACGACGACACGGAGGCCCGCACTGCCACACGTGAGTGACTGAGCGTTAAGGGAACGGGCATGGCGTGCGCATGACGCGTGGATTGGCCGTGCTCGTGCGCTGCCATCGCGTCTGCCGCGGGTGGGGATGGTGAAGGTGCCAAAGGGGCCCGGGCCGCCGCATAGACAACGGTCGGGAGTGACACGACGGCAGGAGAAGCCGGCTGCACGATGGGTTCCCCTGTTGGCCTGGCATTTGCGATCAAAGCCAGCGCACCCGTTCTTGTCGAGTGAGCACCTCGCATGGTCATCCACACCGCGAGGAACCCGAGCACGACCGCGAACGTCGCCCCACGCCAGCCGCGAAAAGCAGAGAGCAACCCAATGCTAGAGGATCGCGTCTTGCGCGAGTCCACCGACACCGTTTCACGGCCTGCCGGGCACGGTGGCACCAACTCCTCCGAGCCATCCCGCGAACCGCCATTGGGCCGGGCATGAGGGCCGGTCTGCTTGCCCTCCTGCTCCAGCGGAAACTCGAAGAGGATTCGTGTCTCCTGATGTGGTCGAGACGGCTCCCTGCTGAGAACAGCGCCCACCACAGGTACAGAAGGTCCAAGAAAGGGCTCGTGTGCAGACGAGGACGGCACCCCTGCCTTCGGCGTAAGCAAACGCGGCGCGGGCGTGGGTGGCGTCAGCTCGTCCTCAAGTGCCCTCACCATGGAATGCAGGTCTGGATAGCGTTGGTCGCGCTCCTTGGCCATGGCGGTTTCGATGATGCGTACCAGCCCCGGCGACAAATCGGCACGCAGCAGCGTCACGGGCAGAGGAGGCTTGTTCAACACTTGGTCAAAGAGAACCGGGCTTGGCTCACCCGGAAACGCCATCTTTCCGGTCAACGCCTCGTACAGCAACACACCGAAGCCGTACACATCGGCACGCCCATCGATGTCCGCCACGCCCAATATGTGCTCGGGAGACATATAGGCTGGCGTGCCCATAAACAGTGGCGGCCCTGCCGAAGCTTCCATCCCACGTTCCACCATCACCGAAATGCCGAAATCCAGCACCTTGGTAGTCACGATTCGTCGGTCGGGTCCAATGCAAATGAAGATGTTTTGCGGCTTGAGATCTCGGTGAACCACGCCCTGTGCGTGAGCGGCGGCCACCCCTCGCATGGCTGGCAAGAGCAGCATCGCAGCTTTGTTGACGCTGAGAAAACCCCTGCGCGCGATGTAGCTACTGAGAGGCTCACCCTCGAGCAACTCCATGACGATACACGCCATTCCTTCATGTTCGATGACGTCGAATACGGTTACCACATTGGGATGGTTCACCAGGCTCGCGGCCAGCACCTCGCGGTGAAAAAGACCCTGCGCCACGCACGTCGCGGCCAGGGACCGCAGAATGACCTTCAGTGCGACTCGCTTGCCTGTCCGTTCATTCATTCCTGCCCACACCGCCGCCATTCCGCCCTCGCCAAGCAGGTGCTCGACCCTGTACTTTCCGTCCACGAGTTGGCCTACCCGCAGAATGGTGTCAACGCCAGGCTCGAGCTGTGCTTCTGCTTTCGTCACTCCGCATCCTCCCAGCACCATGCGCCGTCACGCTGCCAGAACGCGATCCATGCGCAGAAGCTTGAAGATCGCCAACGGCTGATCACGCAGGTTTTGCACGGTCAGCACGCCGCCGTACTCCTTGGGCTTCTTGTACAAGGACACCACTGCGCCCACACCCGTGCTGTCAATGATGCGCAAGCCCGACACATCGACCACGAGGCGGGAATGCCGCTCGGCGACCAGGGCGTTGACCGACGGGCGAAGATCCGCGGTGGTGACCGCATCCAGCACGCCCGCGATGCGAAGGGCAGCCACGCCATTCGCCTTGCCCGTCGAGAATTCCATTTGTCATTGCTCCTTTTGCTTCAGAAGAGGCTCGTCGACTTCCCCGCATGTCATGGAAGCCTGGCTGGGTGTTGAGCAATAACTGTGCCGGTCGGCGGTTGCCGATGTCTGGCCGCGCGTTGCCGGCCAGGCCTGCTTGTTGTCCGAGGATCACTGATCGCGCGAAGCTGCGGCGAGCGCGACGCTGTTCCCATTTCGTACCACCCCACCAGCGAGCCCTTACTATCTGGTAGCGCGCGCCCGGGCTCGCGGTGGCGCGGTGAAAAGGACGCAAAAGTCGCGCAGATGATTCAAAGGCGCGTTTGTCACGACTTCGAAGCATCTCACACAGATGTGGAGAAGCTGCTCGACGTTTCCCGGCTCACGCAGGGAAAGATGCATCTACAGCGCTCCCGAATAGATCTGCCCCTGGGCTCATGACAATCTGGCGTCCTTTGTGTCTGCTTTCGTCGTCCTGTGTGACCTTCACTGTTCGGCCCGTGCCCGCTGCTTACGCTAGCGGCGTGGCAAGGCGACGCTCTCTGGTTGCCCAGTCGATGAGGCGACGTATACTTTCACGAGCTGCATGGATGCCGCGCTGAGCACGCTCGTCGCGCACCTCCTCGATGGAGACTCCGAGGCTGCGCTCGCGCAGGCGCGCAGGGTGCGGGCATCGCAACCCGACGGGCAGCGTTTGTTGGTTGAAGGGCTCGAGGCCGCCATGGATGGCATGAGCGCCAAGTGCACGACCGAGCAGTTCAACCTGCTGGAGATCATGCTAACCGGCCGCGCGGCGATGGCGGTGGCGCGCGAGGCTTTCCCCGAAGGCGCGATTCCCTGCACGCGCGGTACGGTGGTCATCGCTACACCGCAGGGCGATGTCCACGATCTGGGCAAGAACATCACTAGGATGGTGCTCACCACCAAGGGCTTCCGGGTGGTTGATTGCGGCAAAGACTGCCCCGTCGCTGAGATGGTCGCCGCAGCCGCGCGCGAACAGGCATTCGCCGTGCTGGCAAGCGGGCTCATCAGTCCTGTCGTTCCGCTGGTGCGCCAGCTGCGCGGACTGCTGCGCGAGCGTGGCCTTTCCAATGTTGTAGTCGTGGCTGGCGGAGCTGCCCTCAAGCAGTGCACAGCGGAGGCGTTGAACGTCGACTACGTTGCTCGTGATGCCTTCGACTGCGTCCATTTTCTGGAAGGGCTGCGCCGATGACCGGGCTCGAACGAATCCTTGCGGCGGTTCATTTCACCCCCAGCGACAGGGTTCCGGTCGTCCCGCAGATCTTCGGTCACGCCGCGAGAATCGCGGGGGTGCCTCTGGATCGCTATCTTACGAACGCCACGGTTCTGGCCCAATGCCAGCTTGCAGCTCTGGAGCGCTACCGCCACGATGCGGTCTTCGCCCTGTTGGACGTCAACGTAGAAACCGAAGCGCTGGGCTCTCGCCTGCGTTTCCCAAGGGACGGCTACCCGTCGGTCGAGCACTTTGCGATCGAACACCCGGCCGCCGTCGCCGAGCTTGCAATCCCGGATCCCAGCAAGGCCGGCCGCATGCCTGTCCTCCTGGAAGCGGCCCGGCTGCTCAGGCAGCGGTTGGAAAATCGCGTGCTGGTAGCGGGTTGCGTGCTTGGACCGATGACCCTGGCTTGCCAGCTGCTCGGGGCCGAACGCGCCCTCTTTGCTGCGGTGGACGAGCCGGAAGCCTTCGAGCGGTTGCTGGATTTCGCTGCGGATGTGGCGGTGAGGTTTGGGCAAGCGCAGCTGGAAGCCGGAGCGCACCTCTGCGTCGTGTTCGATCCCTCGGCTTCCCCGGCGGTCGTGCCGCCGGCGCTTTTCCGTGAGCTCTTGGCCCCGAGGCTGCGGCGGCTGTGCGATGCGCTCAAGCGCAAAAGTGGCGCTGTCACCTGGCTGCACATCGCTGGACCGGTCGAGCCCATCCTGCCGCTTTACCCGGACTGTCGCGTGGACATCGCCAACATCGACTACTGTGTCGATGTGAAACGCGCGCGGGCAGCGATTCCTCGGCTGTGCCTGGATGGAAACATCCGCTCCTTGGCGTTTGTCGACTCGGAACCAGACGAAATCACGGCGGCCTGCTTGCGGGTCCTCGAGGGGGCGGGGCCGGGCTTCATCCTCTCTTCGGGGTGCGAGATCCCGCTCGAGGCCCGACCAGAGTGCGTTCAGGCTCTCGTAGATGCAGCAAAGGAGCGCAGCAGCCAACTGTGACCGCCGTTGTACGAGCCCGATGCGGGGCCCGATCGCAGACCATCCAGGCGGCACCCGGCGCGACCCTTCGGCGGGCCTTGGAAGACACCGACCTGCGGGTCCGCACCGGCTGCAACGGCAATGGTTCGTGCGGGCTCTGCCGGGTTCGAATACTGTCGGGAGCGGTGTCTACACCGACATCTGAGGAAATGCTCAACCTGGGTCCCGCTCTCGTGGAATCCGGCCTGCGCCTCGCCTGCCAGGCGGTGCCTGTGGGCGACGTGGAAATCGAGGTGGTGAACCTTGCGCCCGCTTCAGCGTGGCGCCCCATTCCGCCCGAGGCGCTTTGCAGCCCTGCGCGTCCGGAAGTCACTTCCTCGGTTGGCTCGGCGCGAATCTCCAAGATTGCTGTCGATGTAGGGACAACCAATCTTTGCTTGGCACTCTGGAGTGACGAAGGGCAGGGGCGGCTGGCGGCACGACGCGGACCGAACCCTCAGTCGGGCTTTGGCTCGGATGTTGTGACCCGGCTGCAAGCGGCCCACGATCCTGCGGCGGCGCTAGAGCAGGCACACGCCATTGAACTTGCGGTGGCCGAGGCGCTGCGAGACGTGACCGTGAGTGACGGACTTGAAGTGGCCGCCCGCCCCACCATCGTCGCGGTAGGAAACACGGCGATGCTTTCCCTGCTTCAGGGATCGCAAGGTGGCTTGCTGGACCCGGAGACCTGGGCAGCCCCAGCAACCTGGCTCTCGGAAAGGCAACTCCGCTGGCACCTCGGCGCTGACCGTGAGGCCGTGGTGCACCTGATGCAGCCGCTGGGTGGGTTCGTTGGCTCGGATCTTATCACCGCTGCCCTTGCCGCGAACTTGCTGCCGGGCGAATTCCCGGCCCTGCTGCTCGATTTCGGGACCAACACCGAGATCGCACTGTGGGATGGCGAGATCTTGTGGGTGACCAGCGCTGCTGGTGGCCCTGCCTTCGAGGGCAGTGGCATGCGCTGTGCGGTGCCGGCGGATGCAGGTGCGATCTATCGGGTCTGGGGAGGAACGCCGTTGCGCTTCGAGGTGATGGGCGGCGGCGAAGCAAAAGGAGTCTGCGGTTCTGGGCTGGTCGACTGGGTCGCACGCCTGCGCCAGGCCGGTGCGCTGTCGAGCCGAGGCAATCTGGTTGACGGGACAGCCGAGGGAGCGCTATCGCTTGGCGGGAAAGGGAGCGACATTCTTCTCTGCAAGCGTGACGTCGACGTCTTCCAACGAGCCAAGGCTGCCATCGGCGCAGGAGTGCAGCTGCTCGTGCGTCGTGCGGGGATTTCGTGCCAGGATCTACGCCGCATCGTCACCACCGGCTTGTTCGGCCGGTCCCTCGACGTGGCGAACGCCCAAGCCATTGGCCTGCTTCCAGCGATTGCCCCCCAGCGAGTGGAATCCTACGACAACCTCGCACTCGCCGGCTGCGAGATCGTGCTCACCTCCGCCGACGGATCGCGCACCATCGAGACGCTGCGCAGGCGCACGCGCCTTCTGAATCTCGGCCAATGCGCCGAGTTCGAGGAACTGTTCGTGCAGAGCCTGTTCCTTGCGCCCATGGGAGTCGAGCCATGAGCGTGGCCTCCGAGCGTCTCACGGCCGTGCTGCGAGCTGTGCAGTATTTGAGTAACTTGTCTCCCGAGCAGGATGCCTGGGCGGAGCTGGCACAGGCGCTGAGCAGCTTCTTTGGCTGCGAGTTCGTGCTAGTCGTGCAAGCCAACCAAGGCGGCGAGCCGGTGCTTGTCCGCAGCCTTCTTTCCCGTGAGATCTCTCTCGCTGACATCCTTCGCCAGGCGCGCGACGAGATGCGATCGGTACTTGCCAGTGGTTTTCTTGGCTCGCTGGTCCTTTCCTCTCCGGCGTGCTCTCTGGCCATGCTTCCCCTACCTCGCGATCGCCGAACCGCTGGCGTCGCGATTGTCGGGCGGGTGAGCCAGGAACCCTTCTCAAAGGACGAATTGGAAATCTTGCTCGCATTGGGCGGCTTGTTCGGAAACGTTGTCTCGAGGCTGGAGACCGAGCGGGAACTCCGGGATCACCGCAAGAGCCTGGAGGCAACCGTCACCCAACGCACCGCCGAACTTGGGGCCAGCAACCGTCGCTTGCTCGAAGAATCGGCGGTCAGGCGGCAAGCCGAAGGGGCGCTCGAGCAGGCGCACGCCGAGCTGGAGCAGATCTTTGAAACTGCCGGCGACGGCGTGTGGGTGCTTGCCTGCGACGGCAAGATCCTGAGAGTCAACGCGACCCGCGCCCGTCGGATTGGACGCCTCTCGGGTGAACT
>PMBS01000075.1 GCA_003153015.1 Myxococcales bacterium | reverse complement strand
GGACGGCCGCAGGAATTCGATGCGGCCGCGGCCGAACACCTTGAACAACGTGCGCAGCCCGATCATGTTGCGCGTCCAGTGCAGCAGCGACGAGGAATCGGAAAGCTGCGCTTCCACGTTGACCGACTGGTAGCCGTAGACCGGGTCGAGCAGCACTGGGCTGTACAGCCGCGCGGGCAGCGCGCGGGAGAAGCCGGCGTTGCGATCGCCACTCCACTGCATAGGGGTGCGCACGCCATTGCGGTCGCCGAGATAGATGTTGTCACCCATGCCAATCTCGTCGCCGTAATAGAGTATGGGCGTGCCCGGGAACGACAGCAGGATGCTCTTGAGCAGCTCAATGCGTCGGCGGTTGTTGTCGAGCAGCGGGGCCAGGCGGCGGCGGATGCCCACATTCACCCGCATACGCGGATCAGCGCTGTAGGCCAGGTACATGTAGTCGCGCTCGCGGTCGCTGACCATTTCCAGGGTCAGCTCGTCGTGGTTGCGCAGAAAGAGTCCCCACTGGCAACTGGCTGGGATTTCCGGCGTGTCGGCCATGATGTCCAAAATGGGCTGCCGGTCCTCCAGCCGCAGGGCCATGAACAGGCGGGGCATGAGGGGAAAGTGGAACGCCATGTGGCTCTCGTCGCCCTCGCCGAAATAGGGCCGCACGTCCACGGGCAACTGGTTGGCCTCGGCCAGGATCATGCGGTTGGCGTAGCGCTCGTCGAGCGCGGCCCTGATCTGGCGGATGATCGCGTGCGTCTCGGGCAGGTTCTCGCAGTTGGTGCCCTCGCGCTCGACCAGATAGGGAATGGCATCCAGGCGCAGCCCGTCCACGCCCTGGTCCAGCCAGAAGCGCATGGCATCCAGTACTTCGCGCAGAACGTCGGGGTTGTCGAAATTGAGATCCGGCTGATGCGAAAAAAAGCGGTGCCAGAAATAGGCCTTGGCCACCGGATCCCAAGTCCAGTTGGACTTCTCGGTGTCGGTAAAGATGATGCGCGCCCCGCCGAGCTTGTGGTCGTCGTCGCTCCACACGTAGTAGTTACGTTCGCGCGAACCCGGCGCTGCCTGGCGCGCCGTCTGAAACCAGGGATGCTGGTCCGAGGTGTGGTTGACCACCAACTCGATCATCACCTGCATCTCGCGGCCATGGGCGGCATCGAGAAAGGCACGGAAGTCATCCAGCGTCCCGTAGGCCGGATGGATGTTGCAATAGTCAGAGATGTCGTAGCCGTCGTCGCGCAGGGGCGAAGGGAAGAAGGGCAGCAACCACAGACAGTTGACACCCAGGTCCTGCAGGTAGTCGAGCTTCTGCAGAAGCCCGCCGAAGTCGCCTATCCCGTCGTGGTTGCTGTCAAAGAACGCCTTGACCGGCAGCTCATAGATGATGGCGTCCTTGTACCAGAGCGGGTCGCTTGCACTTCCGCTGCGTTTCATGGTGGGCGTTGACTGGCGGGGTCCGCTGCCTTAGGGCTTGCCTAGAAGGCTAGCACTTTCCTGGCGGATCTGGAGGAAGATAGCTTTTTCGCCACAGAGAGCACAGAGAACACAGAGATCGGAAAGGGATAGGGGGTTCGGACCGGACGGGCTCCAACGCTTCCCTTTCCGTTCCGGCTCTGTGTCCTCTGTGGCCTCTGTGGTGAACGAGCTAACCTTTCTGGCGAAACCAGAGGGACGGGTGCAAATTGTGACGGTTGATGCTTTGGCTCTTCCCTCTCCTATTCCTGTCGGCTGCCTCGACTGCGCCCGACAGCGGCGTGCCTGACGCTTCGCCGGCCGTGACGTCACCGCCTGCGGCCCGAAGTTTCGATCCCCGCTGGAGTCGAGTGGTGACGCCCAAGCCAGGTCCGCCGCGCGCCATCGGTCAGCCAGGCAGCGGTTGCGTGCAGGGCGCGGTGGCTCTGCCCTTGCGCGGCTCCGGCTGGATGGTCGTGCACCCTGAACGGCACCGCGAGTTCGGCCTTCCGGCGTTGCTGGCCTACCTGCGCGATCTGGCGTTGCGCGCGCGCCGCGAACGTTTGGGTTTGCTGTGCGTCGGCGATCTGAGCCAGCCGCGCGGCGGGCCCCTGCCAACCGGCCATCGCAGCCACCAAAACGGNNCTGGTAGACCTGCGCACCGGCAAGCTGCTGCCTGCCTGGAACAGTCGTGTCGCGCGCTTGATTGAAGCGGCGGCCGCAGATGCGACCGTGGATCGCATCTTCGTTCATCCCGCGATCAAGCGCGCGCTTTGCCAGGACAGAGGCCGGGCTGGTCCCTGGCTGCAACGGGTGCGCCCCTGGTGGGGACACCACGACCACTTCCACGTGCGCCTGCGCTGTCCGACTGACAACGTCGATTGCAAAGAACCGCAGCCCTTGCCGGCAGGCGAAGGCTGTGATGCCTCGCTCGATTGGTGGTTCTCCGAGGACGCCCGCGCCACAGCGGCCAAGCGCGGCCCGCCCGGCGAGGGCGCGCCCCCCATGCCGGATAGCTGCGAGTCGATCCTCGACGAAGAAGCCAACCCAAAGACGAAGGCGCCGTAGCCTACACCGAGTCGCGCGCGGGATGGGCAGCCCTGGACGCCACGCGCGTCCCCACGCCGACGGTGCCCTTTCACGGCATCCAGTAGTTACAGTGCTGGGAGTTCAGGAAACACGTATACTGGCTCGGGTAGTCTGGACATTCTTCCGCAACGGTGCACTGACACTGGTCGATGGGAACGCAGGTGTTATCGTAGCACGAGGCAACTACCCGCGGAACCTGTCCTTGGCCGCAGGTTGGAGGCACTTGGTCGCACACAACGTCGCGCGGGTCACAGTTCGTGCCTCCCGTTCCGACCGTTGATCCGCCGTCTGTTCCGCCGCTGCTGCCGGTTGATCCGCCTGAGCCGCCCGCGCCACCTGTCGCCGTGCCGCTTGAACCGCCGGTCCCTCGCGAGAGAGCATAGCAGGTGAAATCTGACGGTATGGCGTTCGCCTGCAGGGTTTCGGTTTCGCTAGCTCCAGAGTCACCTATCGGGTAGGTCAGCACGAGGTCTACGTCCACAGTGAACCCGGCGCGGTAGGGATAACCGTTTATCGTTACCGTACCCTTTCCGCTGCTGGCTTGGGTTGCTACTTTTGGCGTGCCCTCGGTTGTACAGGGGGCGGCCGAGGATGGCCACCTGGCCGTGTCCCACACACCCCATCCTTTCGGAGCGATGGTGAGGCCCAAAGTGAAGCCCGGGCTGTAGGCAGATTCGAGCATCAGACGGACACACATTCCTTGGGCAGTGGTCTTGATGACCTCAACGAAATCGGATGGGTCAGCAATCTCGTAGCAGGCCAAATAGGTATCTGCTGGTCCTCCTTCGCTGCCGCCCGCGCCACCCGTTCCGGTGCCGCCTGCACCGCCGGTGCCTCCAGTTCCGCCCGAGGCGCAAGCGCCAACGTGGCTATAGGGCAGGTACGGATACTTGTACGGTGTGTCCAAACCGTAAGTCACTCCGTCGCATCCACAGTAGGAAAATGGGGCCATGTCCGGGACGGCAAACAGCGGGCAGATCTCTGTGATCATGCAATTACCTCGGGGCGATACGCAACCCGGGTTAAATGCGCAAAAACGAGGCGCGCCCTGATCAACACAGTCCTGGTCGCTCTGACAAGACACTGGACTAACAACGCCCGCCTCGCTGCTCTTCCCAAAACACCCCGCCGCCTGGCACACGGGGCGGCCGTCAGAAGTACAAACGCAGCAGTTGCACCCATCTTCACCGGCGTACGCAGCCCCAGCCGGAATGCGACGCCCGTCGGTGAGATTGCAGAAAACTGCAGTCGTCGAGTCGGCGTTGCCCCTGTCCACCCCGCCGGCGTCTTTGCCTGCCCCACCCGAGGAAGAGCCACCGGTTGCAGAGACCCCGGCTGTGCCGCCAGACCCTAGGATGCCACCGCTGCCTGGCGATCCGCCTGTGGCAGAGCCGCCTGCGCCACCCGATACTGCCCCGCCCGAACCCCCAAACCCGGTTGCACCGGCTCCCCCGGACGCGATTCCACCGGCGTCTCCGAGCCCGGTTCCGCCCGCGGCCCCCGTCGCAGTTCCGCCGGAGCCGCTGGCGCCGCCGGTTGCTGTCCCACCGCTGCCGCCGGCACTGGCCGCGCCGCCGGTCAGGGTCGTCGAGAGCACCAACCCGTGGAAATGGAGCTCGCCTCGGAACGGATCGTCGGCAGCATTGGTGAGATTCACGTCCCCGCGATAGGTCGCGCCGATCGCTGACTTGAAGAACGTACCCATGTAGAAGAGCCAGGTGGGGTTCGTCACTTGCGCGTTGAAGGTCCGCATCTCGTCTGACCACCAACTGCTTGGGTCGGCGTGAAAGTAGATGTTCAGACGCATCTCGCGGCCGTTCTCCATCCATATGAGCTCCAGAGTGGTATAGGTCGAATCGGTCGCCAATCCCGGATCGCTGTGCACGTTGACGACGGCTCCCTTGCTGGTGAAGCGCTGGCCGTCCGCGACGATCCAGAAATCGTCCGCCGCCAGCGATACCGTGTCCGTCTTCCACGCGACCGGGTTGCGCGGAAAACTGGGGCCAGCGTCGGTTATCCCCCCGTCCATCCCGCTGTCATCATTGCCTGCCAGGCCCAAGGCATCGGTCTTCGTGCAGGCGAGCGACGCCAAGGTAAAGTAGGCGATTGCAAGAAGAGAGAAGAGCGGATTGGTTTTCTTCATTTGCAGTCCTCGTTCTGGTTCTCCCTTTCCTAGTGACGGCACCTGGACAAACGTTTCAGGGACAGTGGTGAAGGGCCTGAGTAGCTCGCTTGGCTAGGGAATCGGCCACGCTCTTCTCCAGCACATCGCTGAGATCTCGCTTGCCCTCGGGGCAGCGGCCAGCCTTGATGCGCAGCTCGCCGCGCACGGTTTGCAGTTCGCGCGCGCGCGGGATCCCCGACAGGGCAACCGAGTCGAGCACCGCCAAGGCCTCGGCCTCGCGCGCCTGTGCCAGATAGATCTCGGCGCGCAACATGCGAGTTTCCAGGCGCATGTGTCCATTGGGATAGCGCTGCTCGTGGGCGTCGAGTAGCGCGAGCGCGGCGCTGGCATTGTGGGTGCGGTGCCAGGGCTCAATCACCGACGCGAGCGAGTGACTCTCGGCCACGATGGGGCTCGCTTGCTGGGCGACGGACGGAGTTGGGGTGGGCGCCTCCTCCGGCCTGGTGCCCTCGCGCGGAGTGAGAGGAGCGCGCAGGGCCAGCGGGCGGGCGCCTGCCTGATGCGCAGGCGGGACCGGCGGGGTAGGCAAGCTAGGCAATTCGGCCTTTTCGGCCGGCATCGTCCCCAAAACCGGAGGAGGATTGGAGGCAGGTTCGGCGCTCGGTTCAAGGGGCGGAGCCAGCCCGGCCAGTTCCGTGGCAGACCGATCTTCTGCGGGCGGGTTTGGCTTGGCGGGCCGGCGACGCTTGTCGGGCTTGGTTGCCGCGGTTGTCGGGAGCGAAGGTGGCGCAAACAGCCCCCCGATCAGAGGTAGCGAGCGCAGTCCGCGCTGGGCCACTGCAAGAGTCGCACTCGCAGCCAGCACAAGCGCGAGCGCAGCCAGGGCTGGCCAAAGAGCCGTGCGCCGCGAACGGGCTTTTCGCTCGTGCAGGCGTCGCTCGATGCGCTCGACCTGGGACGGAGCAAGGCCACGCATGTCGCGCGCCTGATGCAAGAAGCTCAGGCCCTGTTGCAGAAGTTCTGTATCCGCGCCGTGGGTCTTCCTATCGGCTGACATTTTCGCACCTTTGTGAAGTGACGTTGGCAGGTGAAGTGGGGAATTCCCGCTGATAGATGTGGAGAAAGCGCACTCGCGCTCTGTGCCGGCGCAGGCGCGCGTTGGCGGCTTTGATGCCCAGCAACGCGGCGACCTCGTACGCTGCCAGCTCTTCCAGCTCGAAGAGAATCAGGATGCGCCGGTCGCCCTCGGGCAGGCGGTCGAGAATGCGATAGACATCCCTTGCAGTCTGGTTTTGTTCAACCACGCGCAGGGGATCCGGGCCGTCCGCTGCGAGCCGCCCAGCCGTCGCGCTGGCAGAGCCTGACAGCCAGCGCCACCAACGCTCTTTGCGACGGCGGTGGCGCACGACCCGGTCGGTGATGCCGAACAGCCAGGTGGACAGGCTCGATTCGCCGCGGAAACTGGAAAGGCGTCTGCAGGCAACCGCGAACACTTCGTGCACGGTGTCTTCCACATCGAGGGCTGGTCCGCCCAAGCGTGCAGCCCAACGCGCCACCTGATGCACATGCATCCGGTAGATGGTTCCCGCATCGAGCGCAATTTCGGGATTGGTCACGTCTCCCTATCTAGTGACGGCCAGGTGCAGAACATTTCACCTTGTGCCGAAAAGAAATGCCAGCCCAGCACCTGCGCTGACATTCCAGCGCGAAAGCGTGATGCTGGTCTGCGGACGATCATCGAGGGTGAGGTGCTCCCCGCGCAGGTCATAGCTCCCGCCCGCGAACAGGAAGGGCGCAACCCGGCCCCAGGCGAGTCCCAGGCGTGCGCGCAGGTCTGCTGCCGCTCCCCATGTGGTCGCGCTACGCCCGGTCGCGAGTTGTTTGCCGCTGAGGGTGAGCAGGGTCAACTCCGGGAAGATCCCGACATCGCCGAAAACCCGGCCCCACTTGCGTTGCACGCCGGCCCCAACCCCGAGGCGGAAGGTTCGGTAGGCTGCCAACCCTGGGCCGAGCGCCCGCTCGCGCTCGCCCGTGGCCTCGAAAAGTACGGCCAGGTTCAGAGCGCCGGTTGGCCTGTAGCCCACGAGAATACCCGCGCCAAAGGTGCCCGCATCTCCGTCGTGTGTGCCGAATCCTAGCCCGGCGATCTCGCCGCGTGGATCTGGCCTCGGCTTCTTGGCCGCGACCGCAACGGTCTTGGTCTCTGCCGCGGTTGCTGGCGGAGCTGCTGCCGCCTCTTTGGTGGACAGCGATTCCTTCGCCTCAGGCAATTTGGGATCGTCAGCTTTCGCCACCTCACCTTGCGCGCGCGGGTTGGCTTGCGGCGGGCTTGGGTGGCCGACTTGGGAGTTCTTGTCTGCCTTCTTCACCTCACCCTGCTCACGCGAAACCAGGCTGGGTTCGCTCGCGGGATTCGCGGCTGTTGGGCGTGGTCCTGGAACGCTGAACCGGAGAGTCGGCGCGTTGTGGTTCGAAGCTTCGCGCTTGGCGTCCTGGTCTGCGGCCATGGGTGCGGTGGTCCACTCTCCCACCCAGGCCGCGATGAACACTGCGGCGACGGTCGCGCGCTCTTTGCAGCCCTCGGGTGCCGCGACTTCTCGAGCCCCCAGCATAGAACCGTCCCGACCGCGCAAGACAACATGCATCTTGGTGTCTTTGATTGTGATCTCCGGCGAGCCCAAAACAGCCAGGGCAGCAGCAGCGTTCAGCCGGTCCAATTCCGCAGCGATGGCGTCTCCGCTTGGGCAGGTCGTGCCCGTCGGCAGCACTGTGACCGCCCCAGACCACAGCAGGGAAGCTATTGGTGCCCACATGCCCAAGAACTATCGCCGATTTCTAGCCAAAGACGAAGGCGCCGTAGCCCACGACCTCGTCGCGCGGGCCGGCCGTGTCGCCGGAATTGCGTAGGTCGAGCGTCGCAGCGGAAAGGCCCTTGTCGGTGGCGATCTGCAGGAGCGCATTGACCGGCGTGGCACCGCAGGCTTGGTCGGGATCAACTGCGCCTGCTCGGCGCGCCTCGATGGTCTCGGCGGTTTCGTGGTCGAGGCGACGGGCGGTCGCATAGTCGTGGTAGTGGGAAAGGTCCGAGCTGACCACGATAATGGTCTCCGGCCCGCCCCACAGGCGCGCAAGGATCGCAGCCACGCCGGCGTGGTCTTGGTCGCCAGCCAAGAGCGGCACCACGCGCGCGCCGGGGAAAACCCGCTGCACAAAGGGCAGCTGCACTTCCAGGCTATGCTCGCGGGCGTGGGCGGCGTCGTTTTCCTGAAGCAGCCCATCCTTGAGCAGGGCTTCAATGGCGTCGCGATCCACAGGCACTGCGCCGAGAGGTGTCTCGAAAGCTGCGGCACGGCTACACGCCGCGCCGCTGAAAGGCACACGATGCGACGGGCCCACCAGGATCACGCGCTCGATGCCCTTTGCGTGGGGAATCAGGCTGCCGTAGGCGCTGCCCGCAATGGGCCCGGAATACTGGTAGCCGGCGTGCGGCGCGATGATTGCCTTGGGCGGCCGGGATTGAATTGCAGGCCGTGCGTCAGCCAAATAGGCCTCGACGGCTGCAGTCAATCGCTTCGCTTCCCCAGGATAAAACATCCCGGCTACCGCGGCAGGACGCGTCCCCATGACCTATACTCTACTGCGTATTTCCCGCGAGGAAACCAAAGTTGAGCACGTCAGCCAAGACGCCGAACGGTTCTGGCCAGCATCCTGGGTCAGTCGCAACCCGGTACTTCCGCCGCGACGGCGAGGACCACGTGGTGTGCGAGCTGTGTCCGCGCTTCTGCCGCCTAGCCGAGGGCCAACGCGGCCTGTGTTTCGTGCGCGCCTGCCAGAAGGGGCAGGTCGTGCTCACCAGCTACGGCCGCTCGACGGGATTTTGCGTGGATCCCATCGAGAAGAAGCCGCTCTATCACTTCCTGCCCGGCACGCCAGTGCTGTCCTTTGGCACCGCCGGCTGCAACCTGGCGTGCAAGTTCTGCCAGAATTGGGAGAGCACCCGCTCGCGCGAAGTCGAGAGCATGTCCGCCGCCGCCTCGCCCGGCGAAATCGCCGGGGCGGCACAAAGGCATGGCTGCCCGAGCGTGGCCATGACCTACAACGATCCAGTCGTGTTTCACGAATACGCCATCGATGTGGCTGACGCCTGCCACGAGCGTGGCATCAAGACCGTCGCGGTGACCGCCGGCTACGTTTGCCCGGCCCCACGCGCCGAGTTCTATCGCCGCATGGATGCCGCCAACGTGGACCTCAAGGCGTTCACCGATCGCTTCTATCGCGAGCTGTGTGCCGGCGATCTCGCCACCGTGCTCGACACCCTGGTTTTCCTGCGCGAGCAGACCAAGGTTTGGTTTGAAGTCACAACCCTGCTGATTCCCGGGGAAAACGACAGCGATGGCGAGCTGGACGAGATGACCCGCTGGATGTGCGCCAATCTGGGTCCGGACGTGCCCCTGCATTTTTCGGCGTTTCACCCCGACTTCCGCATGTGCGACAAACCGCCCACCCCGCCCGAAACTCTGAGCCGTGCACGCCAGATCGCGCTCGGCAATGGGCTGCGATACGTCTACACCGGCAACGTGCGCGACCAGGCCGGGGGCAGCACGACCTGCGTCGCTTGCGGCAAGCTCCTCATCGGCCGTGACTTCTATGAGCTGACCGCCTGGGGCCTCACCGACGACGGTCATTGCGCCGCTTGTGGGGCCGCGTGCCCAGGTGTCTTTCTCGGTGCCCCTGGCCACTGGGGCAACCGCCGGCTGCCACTTGCTGACGTCGGCCGAGAGTGATCAAAGTTAGCTATTTCACACAGAGTGCACAGAGGCCACAGAGCCGGAGCAGAGATGGAAGGGTTGGATCCAGCGCAGTCCGGACTCCTTCTTCCCATCCGACCTCCGTGCCCTCCGTGCTCTCTGTGGTGAAAAAGCTAACCAGCAACGTATTGGATCGCGCTCCGCGAGATCCTGGCTAGACCTGCTTCCTCTCACTCACCTAGCGTCAGGACTACTCGTACAGCTCAGCGCTCGCGAGATCCGCGCGGGCATCGGTCCATCCACCGGCAATGAGCACCGGCCCGCTCGGCAACAAGGTCGCCGTGTGGCCATACCGCCGCGCGGTCATGTTGCTGCCTGCTGCGAATGTCCCGGCGCTTGGGTCGTATAGCTCCACGTTCCCGATAGACGAGCTGCCACTGTTGGATCCGCCGACGAAGAGCACCATCCCGCTCGGCAGCGAAGTCGCCGTGTGCTCCTCTCTTGCCGTGGTCATGCTGCGGGTTCCTGTGAATGTCCCGGCGCTTGGGTCGTACAGTTCCGCGCTTGCGAGAGCCACCATGCTCTCGTTCTGGTTGCCAGCCACGCCACCCTCGAGTTCGCCGGCGTCGAGCGCGCCGCCATCGGGTAGGTTGGCCGCTAGGCTGCCGGCGTCGAGCGCGCCGCCATCGGGTGGGTTGATGGCCACGCCGCTACCGAGTCCGCCCACGACGAGCACCATCCCGGTGCCCAACAAGGTCGCCGTGTGAGCAGACCTTACATCGGTCATGCTGCCCGTGGCGGTGAATGTCCCGGCTACTGGATCGTACAATTCTGCGCTGGTGAGGCCGAGTCCGCCTGTGACGAGGACCATCCCGCCGGGCAACAGAGTCGCGGTGTGACCAACCCTTGGATCGGCCATGCCGCCGGTGGCGGTGAATGTCCCGGCCACTGGGTCGTACAATTCTGCGCTCGCGATAGGCGCGTGTTTTGCGTCGAGTCCGCCGGCGATGAGCACCATCCCGGTCAGCAACCGGGTCGCCTTGTGACCAGACCTTACCACTTGCATGCTGCCGGTAGCCGCGAATTTCCCGGCGGTTGGGTCGTATAGCTCCGCGCTCGCCAGGAGATTCTGACTGGTATCGAATCCGCCGGCGATGAGCACCATCCCGTTGGGCAACAAGGTCGCCGTGTGACCAACCCTGGCCGCGGTCATGCTGCCGGTGGCGGTGAATTTCCCGGTGCCCGGGTCGTATAGCTCCGCGCTCGCGAGGGACGCGTAGCGACTATCAACCCCGCCGGCGATGAGTACCTTCCCGTTGTCCAACAGGGTCGCGGTGGACTCGAACCTTGCCACGGTCATGTTGCCGGTGGGCACGAAACACTGAGCGCCAGCGCCGGGAACGCAATTGGCAGTTTGACTCCCGCCGCTGCAACTGCAGAGGAATACGGCAGGGAGAAGAGAAAGCGCGATGCATAGCTTGGCTGCCATGGCGACCATGTTGGCTCAACTCAGGCTTGGCCGCAAACAGTTCCCTCACACGTTGAACCGGAAATTGATCACGTCGCCGTCTGCCACGATGTACTCTTTGCCTTCCAGACGCAGCTTGGCGGCCTCACGGCACTTGGCCTCGCTGCCCAGCTTGCAGAGGTCGTCCCAACGCATGACCTCGGCGCGGATGAAACCGCGCTCGATGTCCGAGTGGATCTTGCCTGCGGCTTTCTGCGCGGTGGTTCCGGCGCGGATGGGCCAGGCCCGGCACTCGTCTTCCCCTGCAGTCAACAGCGAAATGAGATCGATGAGTGCGTAGGCCGCGCGGATGAAACGCCCGGCCGCCGGCTCGGCCAGGCCCAGCGAAGCCACGAAGTCCTTTTGCTCGTCGGGCGACATCTGCGCGATGTCCATTTCCACTGCGCCGGCCAGCACCACCAGGCCCAGGCCGGACTCGCGCGCGTAGGCCTCCAGCTCCGCGGGTGCCGGCTTGGCCACCTCAGCCTCGGCCACGTTCAACACCAAAAGGAGTGGCTTGAGCGTCAGAAAGCGGAACCCAGAGATGGCCACCAGGTCGGCCGGGCCGAGCCCCTGCAGCCGCCGCAAGGGCAGCCCCCCGTCGAGCTGCGCCTTGAGCCTCTCCAACAACTCCTGCTCGCCCGCTTTGCCTTTCTCTTTCTTCAGTCGCTCAAGCCGCTTTTCCACCAGCATGAGATCCGAGAGGTTCATCTCGACCTCGAAATCCTTGGCCTCGTGCAGAGGCCGCGGCGCCTCGCCAGCAGGTCCGGCAAAACCGCGCACCACATGGCAGAGGGCATCCATCTCGCGCATGGCCGCCAAGGTCTTCTCGTCCAGCCCCCGGCCCTCGGCGCCGGCCGGCGCCGCTGCAACGTCGGAAAAAGCAATCTCGGCGTAGGTGGTCTTTTTGGGCTTGTACAGGTTCGCCAGAGCGTCGACGCGCGCATCGGGAACCTTGACCACGCCCAGGTTGGTCTTGCCGCGGGCGGCGTTGTAGCCGGTTTCCGCGGACAGCCCGGTTAGGGCATTGAACACGGTTGTCTTGCCGCTACCGGGAAATCCGACCAAGCCGATCTTCATGTCGGCGTCCTAGCGCGCCTTCTCTGACGGGGTCAACCACAAAGACCGCAGCCAGCGCTCAAGACGCCGCACTAGGCTTTTGGGACGCTTATGGGGATCTGGCGGGGCTGCACCTCGGGCTTCTTGGGAACGACGAGGCTCAAAACGCCGTCGTTCATCGTGGCCTGGATCTTTTCGCCGTCGACGCCCTCGGGCAGGGTGAAGACACGCTCGAAGGCACCGTATTCGCGCTCGGTGAGGTAGCTGCGTTCGCCTTCTTCGTGCTTTGTTCCTTCGCGCCGGCCGGCAATACGAAGCTGGTTTGCCGTCAGGGTTATCTCGAGGTTGTCCTGCTTGATGCCGGGAAGATCAGCGCGGAAAACAAGCTCGCCGACGGTCTCGTGCACGTCGAAACGTGGCGCGAAACTCTGCTCGACAGCGGGCGGCAACTCGGCAGCAGTCCAGGGCGTCCATCCCCAGAGCTCGCGCATGGCGAGGGCTGGATCCCAGGCCCAGTCGTCAGCTCGGCTTCGTGTGGAAACGGCTGGCGGATTTCTCACAATTAGAGTGGTCATTCTTGCTTCCTCCTTGTTGGTCTGTACGGGTGATAGACACCCGCTTTTCCACGTCAAGCACGCAGCCAGTCGTGGCATGAGCAGAGCGCGTGCATCGCCCTGGGCGCGGAAGAGCCGCAAGTGCTATGAGACAGCGTTGTGACTCAGGCGCTCATCTTCGACTGCGACGGAACCTTGGCTGACACCATGCCGGCCCACTATCAGGCGTGGCTGGAGGTCTTGCGGCCCCACGGTATCGACTTTCCCGAGGATCGCTTCTATGCGATGGGCGGCATGCCCACCGACAAGATCGTGGTCGAGCTGTGCGGCGAGGCGGGCAAGTCGTTTTTTTGGGAACCCGCAACGGGTTCCCAAACCCTCCCGCGAAGGTGCGCCGCCGGCGAAGCCGGCGGGCTCCCCACGCGAATCGACGTGAACGCGCTGGTGCGTGACAAGGCGCTGGCATTCGAACGCAAGATAGGCGAAGTCCGGCCCGTCGAAAAAGTCGTGGAGGTGGCGCGCGCCCAGCGGGGCAAGGGGCCCATGGCGGTGGCCTCGGGCGGCCAACGCCGCATGGTCGAGAAGACCCTGGCTCAGATCGGCGTGCTCGACTGGTTTCCCGTCGTGGTGACGGCAGAGGACACCCGCCAGCACAAACCAGCGCCTGACGTGTTTCTGGAGGCCGCGCGCCGACTGGGGGTGGAGCCCGCGGCCTGCATCGTCTACGAGGACACGGACTTGGGCTTGCAGGCTGCCCGCCGCGCCGGCATGCGCTGGGTGGACGTGCGACGGATGTGAAAGCATGCGGGGCGACCGCAGGTCGCCCCGCCCCAAGACAGGGCCGGCGACTTCGTAGGGGCGACCTGCGGTCGCCCCGCACGCCGACCGAGTCTGCTACTTGGCCGCTTCTTGTATCCCTCGGGCGGCGTTGGCCACGCCTGCGCGTGCCGCCATGTATTCGTTGACAGTCAGGAGGAAGCTCTCCAGCTCTTCCTTCTTCTTGCCCTTGCGCGAGCGCTTGCCACAGCTCTCCCAAGCCTGAAGCTGGCGCGCCTCCTCCTCGAAGAGCTGCTTGTGAGTGGTCTTCCAGGTGGGGACCGACTTCGGATTCACCTTGGCTTCCTTGTCCGCAACGTTGAGCAAACCGCCACAGTCAGCCCGCACCTTGTCCATGAACGCCACCGGGTCCTTTGAGTAGCACTGGTCGCGCAAGAACTCGAGCAGGACCTGGGCGTCTTTCAGCTTGGCCAGACCGGGAACCGCGCAGTAGAGGAACTTCTCGAAGGCCACCGCCTCGGGCGTGGGGTCCGGGGTCGAGTGCCAGGCATTGCCCGTCTCCTGGATGAGCTGGTCAACATCTTTGACCCCGCCGCGCTTCTTGATGTTCTCGGCATAGTCCTCCAGGCCCGACTGCAGCTTGGGTAGGGTTTCGCGGTACTTGTCGATGGGGCCGGCCAGCTCGGCCGGGGCGTCGCGCAGCCCACCAAAGGCTTGGCGTGCGCGTTCGATCTTGGGCACGCACTCGGTGGTCAGGTAGTCGGAAAAAGTCTTCTGCTGGGTGAAGTAGGCCGACTCGATACGCTGCTGGAACTGCTCGGCCTTTTGGAACATGCCCACGTCGACCTCGCTGGCCATCACGCAGTTCCAGAACGCGCCGGTCTCGCGCTTTTCCAACTCGACGAACTTCTCGGCGTAGTTCAGCTTCTCTTGTGCGGCCGCCTTGCGGTTGCGTTCCTTCACTTGCAGGTACCCCAACGCGATCACCACAACCGCAGCGATGGCCGCGACGATCATCTTGTTGCGCTTGCGGATCGCCTCACGCGCAGCCACCTGGCGCGCGTACTCATCCACGCTGTCGATGATGGGCGGTCCGGCCGGAGCCACCGCGGTGGGCAGCGGAGCACCGCACTTCGAGCAGGTGGTGGAACTGGGAAGATTCGGGTGCCCGCATTTTGCACAGGAAACCATCGCGTTCTCCTTTTCTTGCCGCGGCGCGGTCTGCGTCGCGAAACTAGCCCTTTTTAGCAGATTGCTTCGAAAAAACGGCCCACGATTTTAGGTAGTCGAGCGCGACCTGCAGTTGGTGGTCGGTCAGGCGCTTGCGCTCTTCGGGTTTCTCGCCCTGCTCGTTGCGCAGGTGACGTTCCATGTTGCGCTCGCGGACGATCTCGGCATCGCCCCCATCAGGCGCCGGTGCCGTGGCCTCCACCACGACGTTGGGCGTGATGCCCTGGCTTTGGATAGAGCGGCCATTGGGCGTGTAATAGCGCGAAACCGTGAGTTTGAGCCCGCACGGCTTGGCCCCGCAGCCGTCGATGGTCATCACCGTCTGCACCGAGCCTTTGCCAAAGGTCTGCGTACCCATGACCACCGCACGCTCGTGATCTTGCAGGGCGCCGGCCACGATCTCAGCTGCCGACGCGGTGGCCCCGTCGACCAGCACGACCATGGGGAAGCCCAGCCAAGTGCCGCGCGTATGCGCCATCTGCCGATCCATCTCCTTGCCGCCTTTGCCCACGGTGCGCACGATAAGTCCTGACGATACGAACCGGTCGGCCACCTTGACGCCCTGATCCAGGAGCCCGCCTGGGTTATGGCGCAGATCCAGGATGATGCCCTTGATGCCGCCCGCAGACGCGCTGCGTGTCTGGATGTCCTGCAGCCCCTCCAAGACCTTGGCGTCGGTGATGGCCGAAAACAGGCGCAGCTTGAGGTAGCCGTAGCCGTCGTCGAGCATGCGCCATTCCACCGCCTTGACCTCGAACTTTTCCCGCCGGATCCTGAAGGTGATTTCGCGTCCGCGGCGATTGATGGTGAGCACGACCTCGCTGCCCGCCGGGCCCTGGATGCGCGCCACCGCGTCGTTCCAGTCGAGTGGGGATGCCTCCACGCCGTCGATGCGGTCGATGATGTCACCGGCTTCGATGCCGGCGCGGAAGGCGGGCGAGCCCTCGATGGGCGACACCACCACGAAGCCGCGCTTGCGCTTTTCCAGGTCGACGCCAATCCCAGTAATCTCCGCGTCGCCTTCG
The DNA here is from genome assembly GCA_003153015.1 of Myxococcales bacterium. GTDB lineage: Bacteria > Myxococcota_A > Polyangia > Fen-1088 > Fen-1088 > Fen-1137. The sequence continues at coordinate 32,626 of PMBS01000075.1, read as the reverse complement.
GTTTCCTTTTTCAGGCGGTCGTATTCCTCGGGGTCCATGAAGCGCGAGTGGGGATCCAGGGCGTCAGTCAGGCCGCGCGCGGCTCCGTACATCAAGTCGGTTTCGGGGATGTCTTCGACGTAGCTGTTCTCGATGTAGGAGAGCACCTTGGTGAAGACCCCCAACTTGTGATACGGGTCGAACCGCGCTGCGCGACTGGGTCGACTGGCCACCAGGCCGCCGGCGAAGGCACACAGCCCGGCCAGAACGAACAGCAGGATTCGGGATCGGAAGAGCAGATGATGCCGCATGGGCGGGGATTATGGCACGCCTGCGCACAAGCCAGCGCGTTCTACTGGTAACGCAACACCACGGTCTCGGCCGATGGGCGTGAGCGGAGCCCGGTGATGGCGAGGCGCGCACCAGTTTCGCGCCGCACGTTGGATCGGCCGGCCAGAAAGCCATCGACGGTGGCCAGTTCCTTGATGGTGAGAACGTCGGTGCGGTAGTGCATGGGAATCGTCACCAGACGCGGGCGAATCTGGTCGATGACCTGGGTGGCCCTGTGCGCGTCCACGGTCCACACGCCGCCGACCGGAACCAGCACCACGTCAACCGAGCCTATGGCAGAGATCTGCTCGTCGGTCAGGATGTGGCCCAGGTCGCCCAGGTGCGCGATGCGTACGCCGCCCACCTCGAACACGAACACCGTATCTAGGCCGATCTCGGCGCCCTTCTTGTCGTCGTGATAGACGCCGACCGAGCGGATGGAGATGTCCTTGACCTTCTCGTCAATTCTCATCCAGCCCTTCTTGTCGGGCGTCAGCCCGCGCAGAATCTTGGGCTTGCCGCGCACCAGGGCCACGTTGTTGTGGTCCTGATGTTCGTGGCTGACCGTGACCGCATCGGCGTGCAGGTCAGCGGGAGGCAAGTAGCCAATGTTGCTCGGAATCGGATCCATCACCACGCGGGTTCCGGTCGCGCTTTCCAGGAGAAAGCACGACTGGCCGTACCAAGTCAGGTATGCCACCGGTCGCGGCGCTGCGTGAACCGCGAAGTATGACCCTGCAGCCAGCAAGGCCGCGCCGGCCAGCAGGGCTAGCACAAGACGCCGCGGGGCTTTTTTCATGAACCCACGTTATCCGCGGGCCTATGCGACTGCAAGCCCGCGAGCCTGTCTACCAGCCAGGTCCGCGCTTTGGCAAGCTGGAGCTCCTGGTTCGACGTTAGGAGGTATGCTTGCCCTGATGCCCGAGGGTGAAGAGCTCCCCAACCAGCCCAGCCAGCTCCGCGACGCGGAGATTGCGCCGGAGCGCAGGACGCTGGCCGAAGTCCTCGAACGCCTGCCCAGCCAGCCCGGCGTGTATCTAATGAAGGATCGTCGCGGCAAGATGCTGTACATCGGCAAGGCCGCGAATCTGCGCAACCGCGTACGCCAGTATTTCCAGCCTGCCTCGGGCGACACGCGGGACTTCGTGCCTCTGCTGGAGAGTGTGGTGGCGGACATCGAGACAGTGGTGACCAGCAACGAGAAAGAAGCCTTGCTGCTGGAAAACACCCTCATCAAGCGCCACCAACCCCGCTTCAACGTCAAGCTGACCGATGACAAGAACTTCCTGTCGCTGCGCCTGGATCCGCGGGTCGAATGGCCGCGCCTGGAGATCGTGCGGCGCATGGCCGACGACGGCGCCTGGTATTTCGGCCCCTACCATTCGGCCAGTGCGTGCCGAGAGGCGCTGCGCGTGGTCAATCGCCACTTTCGGCTGCGAACCTGCACCAATCACGTCCTGCACCACCGCAGCCGTCCCTGCCTGCAGTGCCAGATCAGCCGCTGCCTCGGCCCTTGTTGCGTGCCCGTCTCGCCGGATGAGTACGCCGAGCAGGTGCGCGACGTGCGCCTGTTTCTTGAGGGCAAGAGCGACGAGCTGCTGGCCGGCCTGCGCGCACGCATGCAGGAGGCTGCCCGGCAGACCCAGTTCGAGCGTGCCAGCATCGTGCGCGACCAGATCCAGGCGCTGGAGACCGTCTTGCAGTCTCAGCGGGTGGTGTCGGCGGATCTGCTGGATCAGGACGTCATCGGCTTTTGCCGTGAAGGCATGGCGCTTGAGGTGGTGGTGCTGTCCGTGCGGCAAGGCAAGATGATCGGCAGTCGAGCCTTTTCCTTTGCCCGCCAGGAGTTCCCCGATGCCGAGGTTCTGTCGAGCTTTCTCGGGCTGCACTACGACCTTCTGCCCATGCCGCCCGACGAGGTTCTCTTGCCCTTCGCCATCGCCGATGCTGATCTCAAGGCCGAGTGGCTGAGCGAGAAGCGGGGCAAGAAGGTCCAGATCCTGGTGCCGGCGCGCGGGCCCCGACACGATTTGGTCGAGTTGGCGCGTAAGAACGCTGCCGCCAGCTTTGCCAGCCGGCGCAACCTGCGCGATGACGCCGAGGCCACCTTGGGCCGGCTGCAGCGGCGGCTGGGGCTGCCAAGACTTCCGCGCGTGATCGAGTGCTACGACATCTCGCACATTCAGGGCGCCGAGACGGTTGCCTCGTTGGTGGTGTTTGTGGATGCCCAGCCGGACAAATCGCGCTACCGCACCTACAAGATCCGGCAGGCCGAAAGCCCGGATGATTTTGCCTGCATGTACGAGGTGCTCTCGCGTCGGTTCCGTCGCGCGCGGGAGAGCGCCCAGTCGGAAGACAGTCTGGACACTTGGCGATTGCCCGATCTGCTGGTCGTGGACGGGGGCAAGGGGCAACTGAGTGTGGCGCTGGCAGCGGCGCGCGACACCGGCACCGACGTGCGGCCCGGCATGGGCCTGCCCATCATTGCGCTGGCCAAGGAACGCGACATGGCTTTGCCGGCCCAGGCGTCGCACGCGGATGGCGTGGTCGAAAGACCAGCCGCGGTTGGGCGGGCCGGGCCACAGCCTGATCGGGTGTTCTTGCCGCAGGCCAAGGACGCGATTCCTATTCGGGCCAACAGCGCGGAGATGTTTGTTCTGCAGCGCCTGCGCGACGAGGCCCATCGCTTTGCCGTGACCTTTCACCGCAGTCAGCGCAAGAAACGCACCCTGCATTCGGAGCTGTCCCAGGTTCCCGGCATCGGACCCGCGCGCCAGCGCGATCTGCTGCGCCACTTCGGCAGCCTGAAGAAGATCCGGGAAGCCTCGCTAGAGGATCTGCTGGCGGTGCCGGGCATCACCCGCAAGGTTGCCAGCGCGGTCCACGACTACTTCGCCGTCCGTTCAGAGAGCCCCAGATTGATCTCCCATCGCAGGGCCGACCCGTAGGGGCGACCTGCGGTCGCCCACTAGCCGAATTGTTCGAGGTAGGTTGTCGTGGAGGACGGCGTCAGGGTGATCTGGGAGGAGAGCGACTGCAGAGCTGGGGGAACTTGTTCGATCCGTGGAATCACGATTTCCAGGCGGCGATGGGCCGACGAGGCGAGCCAATCCTGGAGGATGTCGTTGACCTCGGCATTGTCCAAGCTGCAGCCGATGGCGACCAACTGGTCCACTTGGCCCAGGTTGGCGCGGAAGTACTCCAAGAAACGTCGTTGCATGAGTCGCGGATAGGGATCGGTCAGGCGGGCGGCACCAGCCAGCAGGGTGCGGCGAAGAACCTGACGCTCGCCGTTCTGGTCGATGAACGGGATCTGGTTGGTCACCGACAGGGGATCGGGGGACAGTCCGGGATCCAGGAGTCCTTCGTTCGCGATCTGCAGGGCATCGATGATGGAGTCGAACTTCTGTGCTTCCGGCTTCAGCTTGAGCAGGTCGTGGCTGTCGCCAAAGGCGAACACGTCGAGGGCACCGTGAAGCTTCAGCAGGTTGATGCCCGGGGCACCCGGCGGAAAGAAGGGCAGGGCGGCGTTGGCCAGCTCGGCTTCGCTGAGCACATTGGCTTGCAGTTCGGCGACGATGGTACCAGGGCTTCTGCGGCAAGGCAGGGTGATGGTGCGCGAGGAGAACCCGCAATTGACAGGAATGCCGAAGTGGGCGGCGAGGCATTCCACCAAGACGTCGTGATTTACGGAGAAAACCCAGAGGGGCGCATTGTCCCTGACCAAGGGCACGATGCCTGCGAAGTAGGGCAGTCCATCTTGGAAGACGCTTCGGTGCGACACCTGGCGGCGGTACAGCGCGAGGGAAACCACCTGGGCGAGCCATGCGTACAGGCCGTAATAGCTCGGGCCGCGCGCGTCGCCCGCGCCCGCGATGTATTGGGCTTCCCATTGGCGTAGCAGCGATTCGTAGTCGAAGTCAGAGGATTCCAAGACCCTCGCCAAGTCGTCGATGACTTCGTCCGGATGACCGAAGCCTCGGGCACGCCAGACAGAGTTGATATTGCGCAGCGAGGTCGGTTTCAGCCAAGCGACGATCTCAGAGTTCAGCTCGTCGCGCAGGGGCATCCCCAGCTCGCGTGATGCGCCAGCGCCAAGTAAGAGTGCGGTCAACACTGGTTAGCTTCTCCAAGTCTTTGCGATCGAACGTCGTCTGGTACCAGCAGACAGAATAAGCCAACTCTGTCCACCGTGATCAGCTTTCTGAAGGTCGAGTCAAGCGGCCACCGCGGGCTAGCAGGAAACCGACCAAGCCACCCCCAAAGTGCGCGTACAGGTCGATGCCAGGCAGAAACGAGAGGGCCACGTTGATGACCAGAACGAGAAGCAGCCGCTGGCGCAAGCCGCGTGCGATCAGTCGGGGCAGCACCCGCTGCCGGCCGAGCACGAGAGCAAGCGTCGCACCCATGAGGCCCCAGATGGCGCCCGAAGCACCCACGCTGTACGACGGCAGCCCGCCCATGGCTACGCGCAGGGCGCCCGCGAGCGCAGTGGCGATGCCGCCCCCGACGGCTGATGCGCAGTAGATCAGCAGGTAGCGCCGCCCTCCCAGTAGCGCCTCGAGAAAGCCGCCGAGGCTGTAGAGCGCGAGCATGTTGACCAAGAGGTGGGTGGTGTTGGCGTGCAAGAAAGCATAGGTGAAGACGCGCCAGAGCTCGCCCTGCCAGACCTCGCGCGAGCCGTCACTGAGCCAGGTCTTGATGGCTTGGCCTCGCGTGCCTGAGCCTTCCAACAAAGCGAAGGCGAGAAAGCAGACCGCGACAAGGGCAAAGGTGAAGCGAGGAAAACCTTTGGCTACGGCTTGGGCAAACGCGGCCGCCTCGCCGCGCTCGCGCCGGCTGCGAGCGATGAGCTCGGGGACCTCATCCGGGGTCAGCGCCTGGGCCTGGCCGAGCCGCTCGGCGGCCGATTCCAACGCCGTCAACCGCCTTCCCGCCACGCGAAGCAGCCGCCCTTCTTCGGTGAGTTGGTACACACCAAGGTGGTCTTGGTTCGGCGCCGCGCGGTCCGCATCTGCCAATATCGCGTGCACTTCAGCGCCGCCGCCGACTGCGACCAGAAAAAGCAAGCCGGCCTGATGCGCCTGCAGAACGCGGTCCACGGCAGCACGGAAATCCTCGGGCGGCGAGCCGGCATGGTCAAGCACCACCAAGCCTTTGCCTTGGTCGGGCCACTCGAGCACGGCCAAGCTATCCTGGACCGCCACCAAGTTGGCTCGGTCGGCAGCGCGACCAACGCCCGGCTTGGCAAGCACGGCGAGCAGACGGTCGCGCAAGTTCGCGGATGGGGCTGGTGCGGTTGGGTCCAAGATGGTGCAAGTCTAGTACCACCACCAACAGATGGAAGGGGACGTGTTTGGGAATTTGCCGGATGTGGGTTACGCTTGCTTGGTGGATCGCGACGAGATGCTCCGCGTGCTCAAGTCCCTCGAGGACGAGGCGGTGGAGTACGTCCTCATAGGGGCTGCGGCGATGGGCGTGCACGGGGTCGTTCGCGCAACCGAGGATCTGGACATCTTCATCCGTGCGACCCCGGAAAACGTCGACCGTCTCCGTCGTGCGCTGCGGGCCGCCTACGGCGACGATCCGAGCATCGACGAAATCAGTACGGAGGACCTGCTCGGCGAGTACCCGGCTGTTCGCTACTATCCGCCCACTGGTGATCTATACCTCGACATCATCACCCGTCTCGGATCAGCGGCCAGCTACGAGACCGTGGAGGCGGACACGAAGCTGGTGGCGGGTGTTCGGATTCGCGTGGCTACACCCGGGGCGCTCTTTCGTCTGAAGAAAGGCACCATCCGTCCCCTCGATCACCAGGATGCGGCCATGCTCCGGCAAGCCTTCAACCTCGAGGATGACGGGCCGTGAATCGCGTGCAGAAGTTCCGCTCGCTGGACGACATGGCTCGCGCCGCGGTCCTGGTCTTGCCCGGCGAGGGGTTCGAGCGATTCGCGCGTCACTGCGCGAGGTACTTCGCCATCGCGCCGCGCACATATCCTCGTGGCGTGTTTCGCTTCCATACGATCGAGGAAGCCCGGGCGGCGCGCGAACGAGTCACCGCGGATAGCATTCGCGAGCGTAGGACGAATGGGCCCGATCTTTCGCATGCCTCATCAATTCTCCGAATGTCCGATAAGAAGTAGAGAGATAGCCATGCGAATGCTCCGGATCTTGTTGACCCTCGTTGCCGTCGGAGCGACAGGCATGTACGGATCACTTGCGAGCGCGGCTGGTCGCGGAGGCGAGAGCACAGAAACAACAACCACGGGTGGCCGAATGAGGATTTCAGCACGGTTGTCGGTCGAGCCAGCAATCTGGCCGGCCAGGGCTTTGCAGGACGTCACCCTGCGGATGATCCTAAAGAACGAAGGAGCTTCGGCTGCGGTGGTCTACCCCCTCATCGCCAAGACGATTCCTCGCACCTCGATGGCCGGAGAGGGGATCGAATGGACACTTCAGGCAACGGCCGCGGGCAACCGTGCACCGGTTCGCATCCAAGAGATCCGCACCTACTATGGCCCGCCCGGCGAGCCGCGCGCTGCCAAGTGGCTGAAGGCGAATGGCCAGGTCACGCTATCGCCTGGGCGGGAGCACGCGACCGAGATCGCTGCGTGCTGGATCCCCAATTCGCTGCTCAAGCCGGAACAATTGGATCCAGCTATGCTCGATCCAGATGGAATGGACGGAATCGGTCCCCGCAAGTTCGACCTGCCTGCAGGACAGGAGAGCGCACCGCCCTTGAGCAGCCTGATACCCTTGACGAAAGCGTCGATCTTGGTGCTCGGCAGACGCTGCGCCGATATGAAGAAGGATCTGGGGAAGAAGCGGGAGCTGCTTCGGGGAGAGGTCGTTGGCTTCTTCCCGGCACCCGGGGCCTATGTCCTCGAGGCAAGCTTCATTCAGGATTCCTGGATGCAGATTGGCGAGAAGCTCTCAGTCCCTACTGCGCCCGTGAGCATCTCGGTCGGAGAGCACTGAAGGTCGCGCCACGACATCCCGCGTCTATCGCGGCAATGCCACTTGCGCGGCATTGACCCTCGATCCAATCGAGGGTTGCGGCACGACGTGGTTTGTGGTTCCCTAGGCAAGCATTCACGTTCAGTCAGCCAAGGAAGGACGAGGAAATGAAGAAACTGACTCTCGCACTTTTTACGCTTCCTATCGCGCTCGCACTTGCTTGCGGGCACACCGAGGCTCCGAACCCCACACCGGGACCGGAACCGGCTCCCGCAGCCGCTCCGGCTTCGGCTGCGACCCCGGCACCGGCACCGGCACCGGCACCGGCACCGGCTCCGGCTGAAGAGCCTGCTCCAGCCGCCGCAGCCGAGGAAAAGCCAACCCCGCCGCCGCCAGCCCCGCCGCCTGCTCATTCCAAGGGGAAGAAAGCGAAGAAGGCGAAGCCGGCAGCCTCGAAGTAGTTCTCGCTCTCGTCTCCCGAGCCCGCGGTAGGCCACCTGGTACGGCGCCGTCTTCTCCGGTTACCGGCGCGCGTAGGTGTATCTGGTTGATCGGGCCATCCAGGGCGGTCCGCGGGCCCCACATTCACAGGCCCGCCGATCCGCTGTCGAGCAACGACAGGTCCGGGAAGTCTGAGGCCAGCGCCATGTCCATGATGTGCGCGAGGGAGTCGGAGGTCACGGAATCCTCGGAGGCGGCCTAACCAGCAGGGGGCGACATCGTGCGCCCACTGGCTGGCGTGGCGAGTTACTTCTTCGGCACTCCGTCCTCGCCGTTGGTTTGTAGTTCACGGATGCGCTGTTCGGTGAGGAAGGCGCGCACATCGTCGGTCCTTGGATTGTCGGGGCGCAAAGCCTCCGCGAAGCTCTTCCAAGCCGCGGCGTATTTCAGCCACAAGCGTTGCGCGTCCCGAGCGGCGTCCTTGGCGTCGGCACGGTCAGTCTCGTATTGGTCCATCAATACGCGATAGGCCTTGTTCAGTTCCCTGTCCGCGTCGGCCAGGCTTCGTTTGGGCGGCGGCGGACTTGCCTTTGGTCCCCACGCATTGACGGCGGCAAGGAAGTTTCTCTGCACAAGGTCTTCCTGACCCGTGGCCATCGCATTGCGAATGGTGCCTTGGGCGAAGTCCAGGTACACGCGCTGGCTGTCTGCCCTGCGAAAGGCATTGAACGCGCGCTTGAGTTCAGTGAAGCGTTTGGCCGCCGCGTTGTCCAGAACCGCGCCTGTGGCCTTGAGGACACCCCTGGCAGCCACGTCGGCCTTGCGCATCTGAACGCTGTCGCAATAGTTACCGTCCAGGGTTGTCTGGGCGATCTCCTTGCAGTAATCGATGCGTGGAAACGCGATCTTGGGCTTGGCTTCGCGCATTTCAATGGCCTTCTCCAGTGCATCCGAACTGGCATCGGCACTATCGAGATGCCGGAAGGCATCGCGAGCCTTCTTCACGCTCGCGGCCGTGCCTTCGCCATTGAGGTACATCACGGCTACCATCATCCAGTCTCTTTGGTCGTCCGGAGTACGCATTTCGCAGGCGAAGGCACGCTTGAAGTCTCTAGGCTGCCCAATGCCGAAATAGTAGACGCCACAATCCTCGGGTTCCTCTTCCGCCGGCACAGCCGGGGAACAGATCCCAAGGGTAGTTGCGACGGCCACAGCCAATCGACGGCTCGTTCCTGCGCGATTTTCCATCAGGCGAATACTACCTCATTCTCAAGTAGCGTTTCGGCTCCGTGGCAAGTCCGCCGGGTACGCACTGCTTGCGGTGCAGGGCCACGCGATGCGCATGCTCTCCAAGGTTGAGAAGCCACGGGTCTTCGAGACGCTGAACTAGCCTGTCAGTCTCTCCAACCTATCGACAACATCCGAGGCCGCCGTAGGGCGCGCCAGGCTGCGCATGGCTGCGGCCATCCTTTGGCGGCGGCCGGAATCGGCGAGCAAGTCGCGCAGCAATTGCGCCAGCTCCGCGCCAGTGGAAATGCGCTGATTGAGCACAATGGCCGCGTTCGCTGCGGCAAAGCGGGCGGCATTCTTGCTTTGGTGATCGTCAGCCGCAGTGGGCAGGGGAATCAGGATGGCGGGCCGGCCGGCAATGGCCAGCTCGGCCAGGGTCAGGGCACCGGCGCGCGCAATCACCAGGCTGGCCCGATGATATTCGGCTGCCATGTCGTCAATGAAGGGGCGTACCTCGACTTGATCGGCCACGCCGAGGGCGCGATAGCGTTCTCTGCATCGACCTTCATCGCTGGGCCCGGTCTGGTGGACCACGACGGGCCGCGAGCCGCCCTTGGCCAGTATCTCGACAGCAGCCAGCACCAGGTCACTGACCGCGCGAGCGCCCTGGCTGCCGCCCACTACCAGGATGCGCGGCGATGCGCTCGGGTCGGCACTGCCTGCGCCAGCCGTCAGGGTTGCCACCAGCTTGCTGCGCACGGGATTGCCGATGGTCTCGGTCTTGCCCGCCGGGAAAAATCTTCGTGCTTCGTCAAAGGCCACCATCACCACCCGAACCAAACGAGACAGAATCCGATTGGTAATGCCGGGAACGCTGTTTTGCTCCTGAATCGCCGTGGGGTAACCCCAAAGCGCCGCGGCCAAGACCATCGGACCCGATGCGTAGCCGCCCACGCCCAGCACGACGTCAGGACGGAACCGCCGCAGAATGGACAACGAGCGCAAGAACGCCTTGGGCAAACGAAACAGGCCGCGCAGGGTCGCGATCATTCCCACTCGCTTCAGCCCGCTCACTTCCAGCAGCTCCAGAGCGTACCCGGCGGTAGGCACGGCACGCGCTTCCAATCCGCGCGAGGTTCCCACGAATAGCACCTGGCCGCTGCGCCGGACGACCTCCTCTGCAACTGCGATACCGGGAAAGAGGTGGCCGCCGGTCCCGCCGCCAGCAATCAGCAGGCGCATGTCACGACTTTGCCTCGACCACGACCTGCACGTTCGAGCCGTCGCTACGGCGGTTCTTGCACACGCGCCCGCGGCTCCAGCGCAGGGATTGCCAGAACGAGCCGGGCACGGGCTCGGGGTTGCGCGCTGAAATGTTGGCCAGCACGCCCGCCATGAACAGGCTCATGACCAAAGCCGTACCGCCATAGCTGACAAGAGGCAGGGGCAATCCCTTGGTGGGCAGAAGGCCCAACACCACGCACATATTGACCAGGGCCTGCAGTCCGAATAGCAGGGTCACGCCGAATGCCAGATAGCAACCAAGGGCGTCGCGCGCCCGTGTGGCCGCACGCAAGCCTCGCCACACCAGCACGGTAAACGCCAGCAAGACCGCCAGCACGCCGCAGAGGCCTAGCTCCTCGCCAATGATGGCCAGGATGAAGTCGGTGTGGGCCTCGGGAAGGAAGAAGAGTTTCTGGTGGCCCTGGCCCAGCCCCTGGCCAAAGATGCCTCCCGAGCCCACGCTGATGAGCGATTCGTAGAGCTGGTAGCCGGAGTCGCGGCGAAACTGCCAGGGATAGAGAAAGGCCATAAAGCGCCGCATGCGCCAGGGCTCGCCTGCGATGAAGACTTTCCAGCCAATGGGCGCAGCCACCAGCACCGACAAGAGAATGTAGCTGGTGCGCGTGCCGGCCACGAACAGCAGGCCCAACGCCGTGACCCCCATGATGACTGCGGTGCCCAGGTCGGGTTGCTTGAGCAGCAGCACGAGGAAGATTCCGGTGATCACCAAAGGAGGCAGGAACCCCATGGAGAAGTCCTTGACCTTCTCCGCCTTGCGCGCGAGCAGCACGGCCAGGTAGAGCGCCAGGGCGAACTTGGCTAGTTCCGAAGGTTGGAACGACAGGGCGCCCCAGCGGAACCAGCGCACAGCCCCGTTGATCGCCGGCCCTACCTTCAACACAGCGGCCAGCATGGCCATGGACAGGAACAACAGGGGATAGGCCAGGCGACGGTAGATCGAATAGTCGAGCCGCATGCCGATCGCAAAAGCAAGCAGGCCGGCTGCGCCGTAGGCCGCCTCGCGCTTGAGGAAGTAGGTCCAGTCGCCATAGGTCTTGGCCGCGAAGGCCGCGCCTGCCGAAAACACCATCACCACCCCAAACCCAGTCAAGCCAAGTATCATCGCGACCAGCAAGCGATCCGGCCCTTGCGGCAAAGGTCCGCTCCCGCCCGTCCGCTTGGGCCCGGCCCATCCGGCCACGCGTTCACGCAGGCTCATGGGGATCCCTCCGGCAGTCCACCGCGCTCGCCGCGCTTCAGGGCGATGAGACGATTGACCGCAGCCCGGAATACCTGGGCGCGATGTTCGTAGTTGCGAAACATGTCGAAGCTGGAGCAGGCCGGAGAGAGCAGGACAGCATCTCCGCCACGGGCCATGGTCGCCGCCTGCACCACGGCTTCTTCCATGCTGCCCGCGATCTCCACCGGTACCGCCGGTGCCAGGGCTTCGCGCAGCCTGGGCCCGGCCTCGCCGATCAGCACCGCGCCGCGACCGGCTTGCTTCATGACCTGGGCCAGCGGCTCGTACGAGCCGCCCTTGTCACGGCCGCCAGCAATCAGGACCACCGGGCGTGGAAAACGATCGAGCGCCGCCACCACCGCGCCCACGTTGGTGCCTTTGGAATCGTCGTAGAAGAGAACCCCGTCCAACTCGCCCACCAGCTCCATTCGATGCGCCAGGGGTCGGAAGGCCAGCAGGGCATGACGAGCCTCGGCGGGTAGGGCCCCGGCCAAACGCCCTGCCACCAGCGCGGCCAAGGCGTTTTCCAGGTTGTGCCGGCCGACCAAGCCCAGAAGGTGGGCGGGATAGTATTCGATGGGTCCGCCCATGAGGCGCACGCACAAGGCATCGCCTTCGATCCAGCCCCCGACAATCAGCGGGCGCCGGGTCGAAATCAACACGCCCTGGCTGCGAATTCCCTTGGCTGCCGCTTCGACCAAGGGATCATCGATGTTGATGACCGCGAAGTCCGTCGAGGTTTGCGCGGCGAAGATGCGTGCCTTGGTTGCCGCGTAGGCCTCTAAGGTGCCGTGGCGATCCAGGTGGTCAGGCGAAATGTTGAGCAGAACCGCCACCTGGGGGCGGAACGACTCAACGGTTTCGAGCTGAAAACTCGACACCTCGAGCACACACGCTCCCCCCTGCTCGGCGGCAGGTGTGCCCACCGCCTCGGCCAAAGGTATGCCCAGATTGCCGCCCACAAAGGTGGGCCGGCCGTTGGCAGCGAGAATGGCACCACACAAGGTCGTGGTGGTCGACTTGCCGTTGGTCCCGGTGATGGCGACGATGGGCGCGTCCACGAACCACGATGCCAGCTCCAGCTCGCCAGTGACCGTGATGTTTCGCTTGCGCGCGGCTTCCACTTCAGGCAAGGGCGGCACGCCGGGCGACAGTACGATGATGTCGGAGTCGAGGAAGGTCTCGGTGCGATGCCCGCCCACTTCCTGCTTGGCCGCGGCCGGCAACTGCGCCAAGGCGGCGGCCAGTGCCTCGGCCGACTGCGTGTCTGTGACAGTGACCTGGGCGCCGCGGGCGGCACACAGCCGGGCTGCCGCAATACCCGAGCGTCCCAGTCCCACGACGAGTACTTTCTTGCCAAACAGGGCGCGCTGGTAGAGCCGCATCAACGAACCTTCAGGGTCAGAAGTAGTCCCAGTACAGCGCAGGAGAAGGAAACGATCCAGAAACGCACCACGATGCGTGACTCGGGCCAGCCCATCTTCTCAAAATGGTGGTGAATGGGCGCCATCAGGAAGACCCGCTTCCCCGTGGCCTTGAAGTAGCCAACCTGGATGACGTCGGAGAACAGTTCCACCACGAAAACGCCGGCAATGATGGGGAGTGACAGTTCGGTCTTGGTCGCCAGGGCCACAAAACCAATGGCCCCGCCCAGGGCGAGCGCGCCCACGTCGCCCATGAAGACCTGTGCCGGGTGGGTATTGTACCAGAGAAAGCCAATGCTGGCGCCGACGATGGCCCCGCAGAAGATGGTGAGCTCGCCCGCGCCGCGCACATGCGCCATGCCCAGGTAGTGGGCGATGTTGAAGCCTGCCAGGGTCTGGCCAGCGGCATAGCTCAACAACATGAAGGTGAAGGCGGAGGCGATCACCGGGCCGATGGCCAGTCCGTCGAGCCCGTCGGTCAAGTTGACCGCGTTGGACGTGCCCATCACCACCAAGACCAGGCCGAAAAGGGCATAGACAATTGCTGGAATCTCCAGGGGATGGCGCTGGAAGTTGAGCAGCGGAATCGCCAGCCGCTGTCGCACCGACGGGTCCAGGGCATCGCCAAAGAACAACCATCCCACCGCCACGGCTCCCACCACGAATTGCACAAGCAGCTTGAGCTTGCCCGGCACCCCGCGCTTGTTCTTTCTCGTGATTTTCAAATAGTCGTCAACGAAGCCCAGCGCACCGTAGCCCACGGTGACGAACAGCGCCGGCCATACCAGGGGGCTGGTCAGATCGCACCACAACACCGTCCCGGTGACCAGCGCCATTATGATGAGGGCACCGCCCATGGTCGGGGTACCTTGCTTGGCCGCGTGGGTGGTGGGTCCGTCGTCGCGGATGATCTCGCCCAACTGTCGCGCGCGGGCGCGGCGAATGAACCAGGGCGCGAGAGCAAAGGTGATGAGCAGCGAGGTCATAGTCGCCAACATCGTCCGCGTGGAGACGTAGCGGAAAACGTTGAGGAACCCGAAACTGCTGCGCAACTGCGCGAAGAGATGAAACAGCATGAGCTACAACTTCCTTTGCAAGGCCTCTACCGCGCGTTCGAGATGCATGCCACGCGAGGCTTTCACCAAGATCCAGTCGCCCGACGTAGACCAGTTCGCCACGACTTGCGCGGCGGCTTCTGCATCGCCCAAAGCTAGCGCACGGCTGGCCAGCAGGCCTGCCGCGACGGCGCCTTTCGCAATCTCTGCGCCGAGCGATCCCACGGCCGCCAGGCCAGCCACGCCGAGCTTGACCGCCTCTTCACCGATGGCCTGATGCAAAGCCGCGGCTCCATCGCCCAGCTCCAGCATGTCGCCCAGGATGGCGAAAGCTCGGCCGAAGCGGCCTGCCGATCCCACCAGCGTGCGCAAGGCGACCGACATGGATGTCGGATTGGCGTTGTAGCAATCGTCCAGCACCGTGCGCCCACCTAGCGAAAGCACATGCGATCTGTGTGGCGGAAGGGTCGCACCCTGCAGAGCCGCAGCCGCCGGCAAGAGGGGAACCCCTAGCGCCTGTGACACTGCCAGCGCCGCCGCAGCGTTGCGTGCGTTGTGCTCGCCCGCCAGGGGCAGGCGTACCACGATCGGTTGAAAGCCGACCGACAGGCGTACCAGCGAGCCGGCCGCGCCAGCAGGGATGAACTCCATGATTCTCACCGAGGCGTGCACCTGCGCGGATGCGGCGCCCGCGAACCCGAAACGTCGCTTGCGCGCCTCGGGCAGCCTGGCCACCGCGGGTTCGAGGCGAGGTTCGTCGACGGGCAGTACGGCAATTCCGCCAGGAGCAAGGCCGGCAAAGATTTCTCCCTTGGCGCGCGCCACTGCATCGAGCGAGCCCAACCGTCCCAGGTGCGCGCCCGCCACGTTGGTTACCAGCGCGACATGAGGCTCAGCGATGCGAGCCAGGAGGGCGATTTCGCCTGGCGCTCGCATGGCCATCTCCAGTACCCAGAAGTCTTCCTTGCCCGTCGCTGCTAGTACGGTGAGCGGCAGTCCCACGTCGGTGTTCAGGTTACCCTGGGTGCGCAGCACCTGGCCCGCGGGCGAAAGCGCCGCCGCGATGAGCTCTTTGGTCGTGGTCTTGCCGTTGGAGCCGGTGACGCCCACCACACGTCCCCGGTACCGCTTGCGCACGGCTGCCGCCAAGTCCCCCAGCGCCTTGCGCGGGTCAGCCACGGCAATGACCGGAATCCTGTTGCAGCCGGCCGGCCGGCCACGCCCGCTAGCCACCACCAACCCGGCTGCCCCTGCCTGGGCTGCGGCCGCGCAGAAGTCGAAGCCGTCGACTCGCTCACCGGGAAGGGCAAAGAAGAGACAACCGGCTCTGACTTCACGGCTGTCGCTGGCAGCCCCTACGAATCGGGCTGTCGCCAGAGCGGTTGGCGCGCCCATCAGAGTTCCGCCCATGGCTTTGCAGGCAAACGCCAGGGACCGCTTCGCCGGTCCACTCACGCGGCACCTCCGGGAGCTCGGATTTCACCACAGAGGGCACAGAGGTCATAGAGGCCGGAAGGAAGGGGTTCCAGATCCGGATCCGAACCCTTCTTTCCGCGCGTGGGGAGCCCGCCGGCTTCGCCGGCGGCGCACCATCGCGGGAGGGCATGGGAACCCTCCCAGGGTTCCCATGATTGCGATCCGTCTCCGTGATCTCTGTGCCCTCTGTGGTGAGACTCCGGATCGCGCAGTTGGCCGTCGAATCCCGACAGAATCGCGGTTAGCACCTTCGACCTCCGGGATCCGTGCGGCCTTGGCGGGCTGCGAAAGCAGCCGCGGCAACCTCGCGATCATCGAAGTGGATCTTCTGCGTGCCCAGAATCTGGTAGTCCTCGTGGCCCTTGCCCGCAATCAGCAGGGTGTCGCCCGGTCGCGCGAGGGCCACGGCCAGCTCAATCGCCGCCCGGCGGTCGGGCTCCACGTGGTACCCGGACAGGCCCTGGCGCAGCTCGGAAGCCGTCCGGCGAACCATGCCGGTCTTCTCCACCCCCGCAACAATCATGTCGAGGATGGCCACCGGATCTTCGGTGCGCGGGTTGTCCGAGGTGATCACCGCCACATCAGCCCGCTCGGCAGCGGCTTGGCCCATACGCGGCCGCTTGCTCTTGTCGCGGTCGCCGCCACACCCGAACACGATCAGAACGCGGCCCGTGCTGAGCGGCCGCAGGACATCGAGCGCCCGCTCCAGCGCGTCCGGCGTGTGCGCGTAGTCGACCAAGCACAACACGCCCGCCGGGTTGGTCACGCGTTGCAAGCGGCCAGGAACTCCGCCCACCCGGCTGATGCCGGTGGCGATGGCGTCGCGGTCAATGCCGTTGGCCAGGGCCATGCCGGTGGCCAGCAGGATGTTGGCCAAATTGAACTCACCCACGAGAGGTGACGCGATTTCGATTGTCCCCGAGGGAGTGGCGAGCCGCAGGGTCGTCCCGTCGGCCCCCAGCCGTCGGTCGAGCACGGCAACGTCAGCACCGCGAGGTTGGCGCGTCACGGTCAGCACAGGGCCGCGTACTTCGCGGCGCATGGCTTGGCCATCTTCATCGTCGGCGAAGAGCACGGCGATACCCCTCTCGGAAGACAACAACTCGCGGAAGAGAATCGCCTTGGCCGCCCGGTAGCGCTCCATGGTGCCGTGGTAGTCGAGGTGGTCTTGGGTGATGTTGGACAGGCCAGCCACGCGAAAGCAGCAGCCGTGCAGCCGCCCCTGATCAAGGGCGATGGACGACGCCTCCAGCACCACGTCCGAGCAGCCCTCGCTCTTCATCTGGGAGAAGAGGGCGTGCAGTTGCAGGGCGCCCGGCGTGGTGAGCGGCGCTTCCTGGGTCTTGCCCGCAAAACGGTAGCCCACCGTCCCGATGACACCGGGACGGCGGCCGGCTGCCGTCAGAATCGCCTCCATCAAGTACGTGGTCGTGGTCTTGCCGTTGGTGCCGGTCACGGCCGTTAGGGTCAGAGCCTGTGCCGCCTGGTAGCGATTGGCGGCCACCAGGCCGAGTGCCAGCCGTGCGTTGCGCACGATCACTAGCGTGGTTGCGCCGTCCGGCACCGCGCTGCTCTCTTCGGTGAGAATGGCTGCCGCTCCCTTGGTCTTCGCGTCGTCAATGAAGCGCCGGCCATCGAGCTTGGTTCCCGGAACCGCGACAAAGAGATCCCCTGGCTGCACCAGGCGAGAGTCGTCGCGCACTTCGCGGACTAAGACTTGCCCGTCACCCGTCGCGATGCGCGCGTCTGATACTCCTTGCAACAGATCTGACAGGCGAGGCAAGGCTCATCCTCCGTTGCGGAACGAGACCCGACAGGGCGTGCCACGCGCCCCGGGGCCGGGCGCCGGAGTCTGCGTGGCGGCAATTCCACTGCCCTCGGGCACAAGCTCGATTCCCGCGCGCCGGGCGGCTCGCACAGCTTGGCCCAGAGTCATGCCGAAAAAATCCGGAATGGCGGCGTCGAGCTTGCACTCGGCTACCGGTTGCCCGTCGCTGGTAGGGCCGTCCTGGTCATCGCTTGCTGCGACCTCGGGCTCATCCTCGTCCTGCGCCGCGCCCACCGACGCCACGGGTTCGTCGACACCCAGACCTTCCACCTCGTTGCTGTCGGCTTCGTCCCGCCGAGCCGTGTCGATCTTGGCCTCGCTCTTCCTGGCCGACCGCGCAGCACCCGCGACCACCGGGGTCGACGGCGGCACACCCAGGTAGCGCAGGGTCGCCTGGGCAATATCTTTGAACACCGGAGCGGCGACCACGCCGCCGTAGTGAACGCCGTGCGGCTCATCGACCATGACCGCGATGACCACGCGCGGGTTGTCGGCCGGCACGATTCCCACGAAGGCGGCGAGATACTTGTTGGGATCGTAGCGGCCGTTGCTGACCTTTTGCGCTGTGCCGGTCTTGCCTGCCACGGGATAGCCAGGGATCGCCGCCAGCTTGGCGGTTCCGTCCTCGGTCACGCCCTGCATGATGGTCAACATGGTGCGCGCCGTGCTTTCCAACAGCACGCGTTTTTCTGGCCGTGCGTCCGCCGGCAGGGGCACAGGCTCGCTATGGCCGTCAGCAGTCACCAAGCGAGTAGCCAGCCTGGGCGGGTGATAGATGCCGCCCGAAGCGATGGCTGCATAGGCGGTCGCCATCTGCAGGGGTGTGACGGTCAGGCCCTGGCCAAAGGCCTGGGTGGCCAGTTCGATCTCTCCCCAGTGCGACACTGGCCGCACAGTTCCCCGTCGCTCGCCAGGCAGGCCCACCCCGGTGGGCCGGCCGAAGCCGAGCCGCTCGATAGCGCGGGCCAGGGTTTCCTTGCCAATCCGGCGGGCGATCTTCACCGTGCCGATGTTGCTCGAATATTTGAAGACCTCGGCTGCGGTCAGCACTCCCTTGGGGTGGTCGTCGCGGATGTGGTACTTGCCCACCTGCATCTGCCCCAACTGGCAGTCAAAGCGGTCTTCGGGCCTAAGCTTGCCTGCGTCGAAGGCAGCAGAGAAGGTCACCGTCTTCATGATGGACCCCGGCTCGTAGGCATCGGTGATGGCCCGGTTGCGCGCGCCCCGCTCCGCCGCGTCCGAGGGACTATTGGGGTTGTAGCCCGGCACGCTGGCCATGGCCAGGATGTCGCCGGTAAGCGGATCGAGCATGACCGACGTAGCCGCCTTGGCGTTGTGCTTGCTGACCGCTTCTTCAAGAGCGCGTTCGGTCACGTAGGTCAGGTACTTGTCCAGGGTCAGCACCAGATCCTTGCCGGCGTTGGCCGATGCATCGACCGTGCCCTCCATGAGCAAGTCTCGGCCGAGCCGGTCATGCATGCCGGTGACTTCCATCCCGCTGCCGCGCAGGGCCTCGTCGTATGCCAGCTCCACCCCATCCAGGCCGTGGCTATCCAGGCCCGCGTAGCCGATCACGGTGGAGGCCAGCTCGCCGTTGGGATACACGCGTCTGGGCTCCTTGCGCACGCTGACCCCTGGCAGGGCCAGGGCCATCGCCGCCGCGCTCTCTTGCGGCGACACCCGCCGCTTGACCCAGGCGAAGTACTGCGACTTCCGAGTCGACAGCGTCTTGTCGAGTTCACCCGGGTCCAGGTGCACCGCCTTGGCCAGCCTAGGAACCGCCTCGGGCACTAGCTGGCGCGGGTTGCAGAACACCGAATCCAGATCAGCCGTGGAAGCGAGCTCAGCCCCGCGTCGGTCCAGGATACGGCCTCGGCGAGGCGCGATCTCGACCTCACGCAGGTAGTTGTTCTCCGCCCACTCGCGAAGCTGTTCCGCCTCGCGAACCTGGAGCTGGAGAGCGCGACGACCCACCAAGGCAGCGAGCCCGAGCAGCACCAGCCCGCACAGGACAATGCGTACGCGTGTCCAACGAGTCGGCATGTCTCAGTGCGGTCCTTTCCCAGGCGCCGCGATCCCTATCTGCCGGATGTTCTCCGGAGCGGCTGGCCGCATTTCCAGTTTGTCCCGCGCGATGGCGATCACCCGCCCTGGATCCTTAAGCATTCCGATCTCGATCTCCAGGTGACGTCGCTGCTCAGCAAGCTCGCGGTGAATGCGTTCCGCGTCGCCGAGCGCCAGGGCGAGCTCCAGACGTTTGGCGTGCACGGCCACGTGGCCGAGGGCGCCAAGAGTCAGGCCCAGGATAACCAAGCCGATCAGCGCAAGGCTCGCGCGCTGTCTGCGCCGACCAAGATCCAGCAGGGTGGATGCGGTCTGGGGCGAGGTGCCTGGAGAAGGCGGCGATCTCATGAAGGAAGCCTTTCTGCTGCGCGCAGTTTCGCGGAACGGGCGCGCGGATTGCACGCCACCTCGCTCGCAGAGGCGGTGATCACGTGCTTGGTGAGGATCTGAAAGCGAGGTGCAGCGGGCGCGGCCGCGTCCCCTGCAGCCAGCGCCCTGAGCCTGCGCTTGACCATCCGGTCTTCCAGGGAGTGGAAGGCGATAACCACCAAACGGCCACCTGGGCGCAGGCAGCCAGGCGCGTCTTGCAGGAAGCGATCCAGCTCGCCCAACTCGTCGTTGACGGCGATTCGCAACGCCTGGAAGACCCGCGTTGCGGGATCTCTATTTGACTCTCGACCAGGAACCGAGCGGGCCACCAAGCTGGCGAGGGATCCTGTGCTGGTCAGCCCGCCGCTTTCGCGCGCATGGGTCACGGCACGCGCGATCTTGCGAGCGAAACGCTCTTCTCCCAGGTCATGCAGGACGCGCGCCAGCTCTTCCTCGTCCACGCGTTGCAGAAGGTCGGCTGCTGTCTCGCCTTGCGACCGGTCCATGCGCATGTCCAAGGGACCGGATCGGCGGAAGGAAAAACCGCGCTCCGGCTGATCGAGTTGAACCGATGAGACGCCGAGATCCGCGATGCATCCATCGAGCGGAAGAGCAGAGGCTTGCTCCAGCACGGCGCGAATCTGTGAGAAGCGAGCGTGGACCAGGCGTACGCGGTCACCGTAGGATGCCAAGTTTTGATCCGCCAACTTGAGGACTTCAGCATCCCGATCGATGCCGATGACTCGACCATGGGGAGCTGAACGCTCGATGATCGCGCGCGCATGGCCGCCAACGCCCACGGTGGCGTCGCAGTACTGGCCCGAGTCTCTCGGACACAGGAAGCTCATGGCCTCCTCAAGGAGGACCGGGAGGTGCGAAGCGTCAGGAGCGGCTCGGATCATGTGTCCGTCCACGCGTTTTTGGAGCGCCGTGGCAGTTGATTTGTCTTGAGCGGCGCAGTAACTAGTTGAGTCACCGGAATACTGCGAAGCTGCCGTGGGTTATTGCGAGGGCCTCGCAGACGCGTCCGATCATCTCGCCCGAGCCCCCCATGTCAAGTTTTGAGGCCAAGATTTCCCCAATAATTGCGCACAGATTGCTGATTGGAGAGGAAAACAGCCGAGGCGTAAGGCGAAACCGGTTCCGATCAATTCGTTGATTATTTAAGTACGTTGGATCACAGCAACTTGCAGCTGCAAATGCGCTAACCATGCTTGACTAAAGGACTCTTTTGAGCGATAACGCGGACTGAACGGAAGGCACGAGCTAGGAGAAGGAGTGGTTGTCAATGGAAGCTAGGTTGTTCGAGCTGGACGCCAAGATGGAAGCGCTCCGCGCAAAGGTCGGAGCCTTTCCCGACAAGCTGAGAAGGGACTACGAGAGCAAGCTCGATGTCTCGTGGATTTTCCACGACAACGCCTTGGAAGGGGTCGTCCTGTCCTACTCAGAGCTGAAGGCCGCCATCGACCAGCGGATCATTAGCGATGTGTCTCTCATCCCTATGTATGAAGAGGTGAAGAACCACAAGCTGGCGGTTGACTTCATCCGGGAAACTGCGCGGTCGAGAAAGCCCCCCAGCGTGGACTTGGAGTTCATCCGCAAGCTCTACGCCATGGTCACGCCCGACGCGGTAGCCAAGGGATGTCCCTACCGCAAGGAAAACCCACTCCACCGACTCTACTACCATGAGATCGTGCCGCCCGAGAAGATTGGGTACAAGATGCGCAAGCTATCGGAATGGTTGGAATCGGTTGAGTTCTCCCGCATGCACGCCATCGTGCAAAGCGTGAAGGTCCAGTTCCGCCTGCTGCAGGCCTACCCCTGGACCCGCAATTCGGGCAAGGTGGCGCGTCTTCTGAGCAACTACATCCTCTTGCGGAGCGGCTATGTGCCGGCCGTGGTTCATTCCATCGATCGGCAGCGCTACTACGAAGTCCTGCGCCATGAGAACGATGGCCTCATCACGCTCATGCTCGAGTCGCTGGAAAACAGCATCGACACCACGGCCAGGTTCTTCGACGAGCTTTCCGGCCTCCGTGTCCGTTGCGCGAGCTAGTTCTTCCTCTTTGCTGGGCAGGGCGCTATAAGCCCGCTCACCCATGAAGAGCAGCACAAACCAGGAAGCTCTCAAACGGTTGGCGGGCATCGACGCCGCCAAGCTCGTCGTCGATGGGATGGTGTGCGGGATGGGTACGGGTTCGACGGCTCGTTTTTTCATCGAAGAGGTGGGCCGAAGGAGGCGAGAGGAGGGTATCCGGATCACCGGCGTGCCCACTTCTTTCCAATCGCGCCTGCTGTGCCAGCAACAGGGCATTCCCCTTTGCGATGCCCAGGACTGCCGGCGGATTGACTTGGCGGTCGATGGCGCGGACGAGGTCGATCCGGATCTCAACGTCATGAAAGGGGGAGGGGCGGCCCACACCATGGAAAAGCTGGTGGCCAGCATGGCTAGACAGTTCGTGGTCATCGTGGACGAGAGCAAGTTGGTCGCTCGCCTGGGGACCAGTCTCGACGTTCCTATCGAGATCATCCTTCCGGCGCTTGGGTACGTGACCGAGGTGGTGACAGGTCTGGGCGGCCAGCCGCGGCTGCGGATGGGCACCAACAAGGATGGCCCGGTGGTGACTGACAACGGCCAGCTCGTCATCGACGCCAAGTTTGGCCCCGACGTCGATTTGCGCGAGGTCGACGCCCGCCTGCACCGTACTCCCGGTGTGCTTGAAACGGGGCTGTTCTTCGATCTTGCCGCCAAGATTCTGGTTGGCGTTTCCGACGGCATGAGCGTCAGGTCCCTGGACAGGAAGGCCTGAGCGCAGGAGCCGAAAGGGCACGCAAGATCTGCGTAGCCGCGACGCTGCCGACGTCGACCGCGAACCGCTTTCGCATGCCAGGCATCTCAATAGTGAGTGCCCAGCGAGAAGCAGGGCGGGAGGTGTTCCATGCTAGCGCAAGTCTTTCTGATGGCCCTGGCACAGCCTGAAGTGCCGTCGATGTTGGAAGCTTGGGAGGTTCCCAGCGTCGAGGTTACGGACGCAACTCCAACTCCCGAGGTCTTCCTGGTTTCTCATTTGCAGAAGCGTGAGTGCCCCGAGTTCGGCTCGGTCTGCGTCTCCCCGGGCGGCAGCGCCACCATTCTTGGCGTGGAGGTCTCGGAGGATCGGCCGGCGGTGACGGTCCTGGCACGGGGAACCCAGGTCGCGGCGAAAGGAGGTCTGGGCACGGCTGAGGCTGAGCAAGCATGGCAAGTGGAGATGGTAGCCCGGTTCAGGGCGCGATCTGATCCTGGGCCGATCATCGTGGCTGTGTTCGATCGCGACGATCCAGAAAGCATCGCGCGCAAGGAAGCGAAGGTGCTGTGGAACGTGAGCATGAATCCGGGCCGCGATCTAGGCATGCGCTTCTTGCTTTCACCCGAAGACGGATTCGAGCCGTCACACACCTATCTTCTGCGTGTGGTCCAGGTCCAGGGACCACGCGACCGGGTTTTGGCCGAGGGCACCTTTCACCTGGAATGACCGACCCGCGGAGGATCTCATGTACCTTATAGCGGGCGTATCTGGGAATACAGGTGCCGCGGCTGCGACGGCGCTGCTGGAGAAGAGACAGCCGGTGCGCGTTCTGGTACGCAGCGAAGACAAGGAACTCGAAAAACTGACCACGCATAGCAGGTGAAGCTGGCAGTTCCGGCCCCAGGCTGCTAGGAGTTGCGGGCATGGCCAACTGGTTCCGCCCTCTGAGCTTGTTGGCCATTGTTCCACTTTGTCTTGGATGCATATCGACATCTGGGGCACCGCCAAGATGCACCGATGGTGGTGTGCTCGAGACTGCGGCATACGACCCACGCCGGGGCCCGGATTCGGCCCGGGTGACCATGGTGGAGTTCGGCGACTTTGAATGTCCGTTCTGCGGCTCCGCCGAGCCCACGGTGCGACAGGTTCTAGCCACCTACCCCAATGATGTCGCGCTGATTTTCGTGAACTTCCCGATCAGTTTTCACCCATACGCGCGGGGCGCGGCCCAGGCTTTCCTGGCCGCGGGCCGCCAGGCCAAGGCGTGGGAGATGCACGACCTGATGTACGCGCATCAGGCGGCCCTGTCCGACGCCGATCTCGACGGCTACGCCCAGAGCATCGGTCTCGACCTCGCGCAGTTCGACGCCGACCGGTCGAGCACCGAAATCGCCGATGAGGTCACGCAAGACAAGAACCTGGGACTTTCTTTGGGGGTGAATTCCACGCCGACGTTCTACGTCGGCGGGTGCTGGATCGAGGGCGACCAGCCCTTCTCAGCGTTTCAGCAAGTGATCGACCCTCTTCTCTAGTTTACCATCTCAAAGCGACCACGTGCCGGCGCCCACGTCGAGACTCCAGGTGGCGAGGTAGGTGGGCAGCAGAGTCTTGCTGGTTCCGTCAAGGATCAATGGCTGGAAGACGAAGGTCGTCAAGGAGTTGTCCGAGCCGGCACCGCTGGTGGCGCCGCAGTTGTCCCAGTGATCCCCCCAGTACAGATAGACCGTCCCCTTGCTTCCCACGACAGGCTGAACCCAGGTGGTCTGCGACAGCCAGGTCCTCTGCAGGGAGATATCGTTGCTGGTGTCGGTCACGGGCGCCACGTAACCCTGGTAGGTCCACGGCCCGGTCATAGCCGGTGCTGTGGAGTAGAAGTTGTTGTTGCATCGCCATCCTGTCTTGTACGACGCGATCCAGTAATAGGTGCTGCCAGCCCTGAATACGGTGGGCGCTTCCCCTCCGCCCGAGGGCCCGTTGACGGCTGAGTACTGTTTGCCCGATACCCAGCTATGACAGTCGTCGGCCAGGGGATAGACCCAGCCGCTTTCGGTGATGAAATAGGCACCTGTGTCGTCGGCGTATGCGCTCATGTCACTGTGCGAGGCACTCTGTCCGCTCGCGTTCTTGAGGATCCCCTTGTAGCTGTATTGGCCGTTGACTGTGAGCGAGGTCGCGTAGACGACTTCCTTGTCTTGCTGGAACGTAACTGCGTCGGACGCACGAGCGGTGAGGATGAATTCCCCAGTCTTGGGACACTTGATGATATGCGGCCGGTCGCAATTGCGGTTGGGCCCGAGTTCGCCGCTCGGCTGCGTGGGGAAGACGATCCCCTCGTTCTTCCAAGTCGCCAGGTCTTTGGATGAATACATTGAGACGCCATGAAAGTCGTTGGGCGTGGGGCCTGGGGGGAAGTACAAGCCGTGCATATAGAAGGTGTCGCAAACCTGGATGATGCCGCCGCCGTGGGTGTTGACCAGTTTGCCGTCGGTGTCCTTGAAAGCGATACCCGTAGCAAGGGCGCCGCTAAAGACCCCAACCGGACCTGATCCCGCGGAAGCACCGCAGCTACTGGTTGTGCTGGAGCCGCCGGCCGCGCTGGAGCCGCCAGTCGCGCTGGCCCCCCCGCGGCCAGCAGAGCCCCCTGTCGCGCTCGATCCTCCTGCAAGCCCGCCGGAGCTGGAAGTTCCGCCCGAGCCGCTGGTTCCGCCCGAAACGGCCGTCGTGCTCTTGCCCCCGGTCCCGCCAGAGCCAGAAGTGCCCCCGGACCTGACGGTTCCGCCCGATCCGCCAGGCCCGCTGCCACCTGCTGAAGTGGCGCCGCCGAGTCCGCTGCTGCTGCCGCCTAGCCCGGTCGTGCTACCGCCTGTTCCGGTCGTGCTACCGCCTACCGCGGTCGTGCCACCTGCCAAGATGGCGCCGCCGAGTCCGCTGCCGCCCAGCGCAGGCGTGCCGCCCGCTGCGGTCGTGCCACCCAGCCCGAGCACACCACCCAGCCCGCTTCCGCCCGCAACCCCCGTGGCACCGCCGCTCTCTGATCGCCCCCCTGCTTGCTGAGTCCCTCCTGATCCACTCGCACTTTGTGAGGAACCGCCGGTGCCGCTATTCCCAGGATTGCTTCCTCCCGCGCCAGTTGAGGGGGTGCTCGACCCTTTGCTAGATGAGCAACCCAGAACCAGCATGGCAAGCACCATCGCCAGACATTCGGCTTGCTTCATCAAAGTCCTTCTCCCCGGTTTGGGGTCGATCGCAGCCACGAACGAAAATATTCTGGAGTTCGGTGCACGCAAATGCAACCGCCGCAAGGCAGGCAGCTCTAGTACCGCGCCAAGACGGTTTCCCCGGCACGCGTGTGATCGCCTGGCCGGCAGAGCACTTGCAGCCCGGGGATCCGTCGCAGAAAAACGTCGCACTGTGATCCCATGCGGATCATGCCGACGCGCTGGCCGCGCTCGACCGCGTTGCCGGGACTCACGTAGCAGTCAACCTGGCGCACGTAGCGATCCGCAATCTGGACCATGGCGACCGACAGGTCCCCCTCGATGACGATGGTGTTGCGAGCATTCTCGGCGACCGAAGCGCGCACCTGGTCGTCTATAGGCAGGCGCCACATGAGGTGCATGAGGGCGCGCGCCATCGACCGGTTCTCCGGACGAGCCGGGCGCGCGTTCACCTGCGTGATCTTGCCGGCGATGGGCGCTCGATTTACGTGAACCGACCAAGGGAACATGTAGATGCCAATCAGCACACCAGGCCGGTCGTTCGGACCCACGAAAGGCGCATCCGCGACCGGGATCTCGGTTCCATTCTTCACCACCACCGGCATCGTATGGGGTGCGACTTCGGAGACGTAGAGAACCTGGCCGTCAGCGGGAGCGACCACAACCTGGCCGGCCGGAGGATGGCGCTCGGGATCGCGGAAGAAGGCGTGAAAGCGCCAGTAGAGGAACGAAAACGGGTCCATCAAACACTACAAGCGGCGCTAGCCGCGCGCCACGCGCGCCACCGCGTCGATGAGGGCCCGCTTGCTGGCCCGCCCTGTCGCCCGACCCAGCAAGCGAAGAGGGCCGCGCATGGCCCACAGCCAGATGAAGAACAGAAACATCGCCACGTAGGTCGCGTAGTCGATGGTCAAGTCTGCAAGAGCGCGGCCGGGCTGCTGGCGCAGTTTGTTGAGAAACAGGCGCGGACCGGTCATCGGATCTCTGCCGCGGCAAAGCAGTGCACCATCGCGTGGTCATCCCGCTCCAGCCGCTGCTCGACCTCGTGGTCGTGCGCCAGGCGGCTGGCGTGCTCGGGAAGGAAGGGGCGGTGATAGAAAACCCCGCGCGAGCAGAGGCGGGCCCGCGGCCGCGCGGTGCGCACGACCTGCTCAATGGTTTCACCGAATGCCTCGTGCGAAAGATAGGCTGAGATATCGGAGAGCGAGTATCCGTCGAAGTACCGCGGCGGTGCCGCACGCAGAACGCTGGCCATGTCTCCGTTGATCACGTTCAGACGCACGGTCTTGAGCGCATGCTTGATGCGGGCAAAGCCATCCTCCCGTAGATACTCGGGCATCACGCGCTCGTCGCCGTAGCGGCCGAAAAACACCAGCCAGAGCAGGTGGTTCTCCCGTGCCAGGTGATGGTCGAGATAGCGTTCGATGTTTCCCAGGATCCGTTCGTGCAACTTG
Organism: Myxococcales bacterium; assembly: GCA_003153015.1. Lineage (GTDB taxonomy): Bacteria > Myxococcota_A > Polyangia > Fen-1088 > Fen-1088 > Fen-1137. The sequence continues at coordinate 5,485 of PMBS01000075.1, read as the reverse complement.
AGTTCAGGAGGAAGGAAGCGCCAGAAGCCGGGCTCGTGCGAGAAGAAGTTGAAGAAGCCACGGCGACAGATGGTCTTGGCTACCAAGCGCCAGAGCGGGCCGTGCCAGCCGGGCATGAGGCGCCGCTGCTCCGCCAGATCGGTGCAGGAAAAAAGACGACGCACCCACCGCGGACGCAGCAGGCGAGCTGCGCGTGCTATGTAGCGCCCGAAGAAACGTTCCAGGCTGCCTTGGTAAAGGACGCCGCGCTTGACCAGAAAGGACTTGGCGTCGAAGTAGGCGCGGGCGCCATCGGACAGCACGGGCCGCAGCGAATCGTAGACGTCGAGTCGTCGAGGCGAGGCCCGCACGCCCATGAAGGACAGGAAATCCGCGTGGTCAAGCGCCCGCAGTCCGGCAACCTTGAGTTCGAAGAGGTGGGTCTGCGAGGGATTCACGTCGACTGCCCAGACTTCGTCGGCCCCATCCTGCAGAAGGTTCAGCACCCGGCCCCCGCTGGCGCAAATCGAAACCAGGCGCTTTGCCTCATGGGGAATCAGCACCTGGACCTCACTGCCCGAGTCCTCGTTGCACGAAGAGTAGCTGATACGCTCGCGATAGCGCTGCCACGAGATGACCCGTCCGGTTTTCTCGCTTGGTCGAGGCGAAACAGCGCGGGCGCCACCGAGGAACAGCGGCGAGCGCAACGCAGAGTTCCTGGGGTGGGCCATGGGCGCGCCTGGTGCGACGGTGGACGTGGCGTCGATTATCAGACGGTCAGTGTCAGACACGCCGTCAGCCTAGCGCAATCATCCGTCGCAGCCCAGACGAATTCGACGCTACAGCGCAGTTCGCCAAGGCCGTGCCGCTGCGTTACCGATATTTCACCAGGACGGCATTGTAGCCACCGGAATAGGCGCCGGTGGCCGTCACCGAATTGCCGAAATTAGCGGGGTTGGCACCATTGATGGTGCCCGCCGCGTAGATGTTGGACGCGGCGTTTGCAGTCACAGCCGAGAATCCGAAGACGCTGGACCCGGTCGTTGCCGTCTGTGCCGTCTGACAGATTCCGGCCGAGTCGTACGTCGCCAGCAGGACTTCGTTCCCGTTGGAAGGGGTCGCGGCCAAGATGGAGTTGCCGAAGTTGGTTTCGCATCATAACGGAACCTATCCGTCGACGACAATTCCGGGAGCAGCCGACACGCTGGGCAGGCCAATATCAGTAGAGCCAGGAGCCCTCTCGTCGCGCAAACGTCACCCTTGCGAGCCATGTGGCACAGAGATATCGGCACGGCCAAAGCAGGCGAGAAGGCTCGGCAATCAAAGAGCAGGCTGGGTCTTCCGTGAACTTCAGGGGCGGGTATAGGTCAGTGAGTAGCTGCCATAAGAAACCATGCTAGAGCCGCCCAGCATCAGCACATTGATGCCGGCGCCTGGTGGGACCGTTGCGCTAATGTACGACTGCATCCCGCAAGGCAGATAGTCGTCGTTGCACAAGACCATGTCGGCGCGTGGGATCTGCAGGGACAATACCGTATCAAAGGCCGCTCCCTTGCAGGTCGAGGCGGTCAGGTCTCCTCCGACATAGTCAGGGCAAGTGATCCACCAGTAGCTGCTAGTAGGCCCGGGAATCTGACACACATCGGACGGCCCGAGGCCGTCCGTGGTCCCGCTGAGCGAAGCCGTTCCAGCCGCAAGCATGGCCAGGGGCCCGCTCCCCACTGGCGCATGACTAAAATGTAGCGTCACGTCGCCTGATTCGCCATTCGCACCGCTCAGAATCAGGTAGTGATCGTTGGCATGAAAGGTCGCGACCGCCTGTGACTGGGTCGTGTTGCACGCGTCGTCACTGCAGGCCACGAATCCTGCATCCGGATTGTCATTCCCTGCTTCGGCAGGACAGGTGTCGCTGAAGAAGAGGACCGTGTTCCAGGTCGCACCAAAAGTATCGGCATAGACCAGTTCGTCCTCTGCCAGGCTGAACAACAGCACCACATCGGGCCCGCTCTGAACACAGGGAAGGTCGACATGGTGGCTCGCGCCTGTGGTTGTCAGGGCCAGGTCAACATGAGGATTGTCCATGGGGATGAGGATGGGATTGCTACAGCCGTGGGCAGGCGGCAAGTCTCTTGCGCCGTCCGGCTTCTTCGCTTCAGTGGCAGTGTCCTTGACCGCGGCGGTGTCTACCGCTCCATCTGGCTTGCCCGTGTCGAGCAGAACGGCCGCATCTCGCATGTCCACCGCGCGGTCTTGCCTGTCGGCCGCATCACGTGAATCGGCCGCGGCCGCACCATCTCCCACCTCTGCACCGACATCCCCACCCGCCGTGTCACGTGGAGCAGCCGTGTCTCGGGCGTCTCCCACATCGTTTCGGTCTCCAGCCGCATCAAACATCGTGGCATCACGCAAACCCGCCGTGTCCACCGCATCCATGGCGCGCGTTTGGTCGACTTGAGTCTCGGCCGCCACAACTCGGGAATCGGGCACGCGGCCCGCGTCTGCAGCATCTTCGGCTGCATCTGGTCCGCCTTGCGATTTCCCCGCCGAGCATCCGGCGGCCAAAAGGACAAGGGTCAATGTGGGTACCAGATCCCTACGGGAGCACATTTGACCAAGTTCATCGGCCGCCGGGAAACTGTTCTTTAGTCGCCGTTCGCCTTAACGGATCTTCTGCACGAGTCGAAGAGCGCTCTGAAGCCGAGTTTCTAGGCACAACGCGGCGGGTGACGAGACGGGCCCCGTCGTGCCAGGGTGCGGCGCACACCCGCCCTGGACACTTCCGTCTCAAGCCCAAGGAGGTACGTCATGTTCGGAAATCGAAGGATTAGGCAAGTTGGAATGGCATTGCTGTTGAGTGGGGCGTGTGCCTGCGGTCAGCAGAAAGGTGCCGGCACCAATTTCGACCCCGCCGGGTACGAGGGTTTCACGGAAACCAATATCGACGCTCTGACCAACCCCTGCACCTACGATGGCTCGGGAAATATGACTCTCAAGGTTGCGGACACCGAGCTTGCCTACCTCTACATGCGGGCCTCCGATAGCATGGTCGTGGCGAACGCCAGCGACGGAAGTTCCGTGGAATGCGCGGTCGCCTCCACCAAAGGAATCACCATCACGACTGAAAACGGGCTACACGACACCGCAGTGGAAGCGCAAAAGGTCATCATCGACTTCTATACCGGCGTCTTTGGCATCGCCACCACCAGCACGCCCAAGATCCAGATCGACCTGGGCGCAGGAACCGACATTGTCGAGTTCCGCACCACCCCCTACATCGACACCTTCACCTTGGGCACTAAGGCGTCAACCGGTGTGTCGTACACGAATATCGTGGTTACTGGCACTACCGCGAGCACTTTTGCCACGGCAGCGCACAGCTTCGCTGATGTCAGCATGGCCGGGGTGGAGAGTATCCTGGTCAGCACGGGTCCGGGCAATGACGTCATCAGCGGTCAGGGCGGCACGGTTCTCGGCGCGGGTGTCGGCGCGCTCGACGGGGCGATCAGTCTGGTGGTCTACGGGGGCGTTGGCGACGACACCATCACAAGTGGCGCCGACTCGGTCCCGGGCGTGCACAACCGACTCTTCGGCAATGATGGCAACGACCTGTTCCCGCAGGGAACCTGCCTGGCTTCTGACTTGATATCGGGTGGGGCGGGCACGGATACGGTCGACTACAGTGCCAGGACCGGCGCGGTGAGCGTCACGCTGAACGCGCACCCGAACCTCGCGGCAGCGGTCGGCTCGCTGACCCTGGTGGCGAAAGCAGCACCGATCGCCAACGGCGACTACTTCACGCTCAGCGACGGGACGAACAGCAAGACGTTCGAATACAAGGTAGATGGAACTTTCGTGCCGCCCGACCCCAACGACCCAAACGATCCGACACAGAACTACCTCGTCATCGACATCAGCGCGGGCGGGATCGTGACCGCGGCCGACGTAGCGGGCGCGACATTCACTGCCATCAACGCTCAGCACAGCGCCGTCAACTTCCACGTCACGCCCACGCACCCAGCCGGCGCCTCGTTCATCTGGCTGGTCAACGACACACTGGGAGCCGGTGGCAACGCAACCATCACACTTTCGGCCGGCGCCCTCTTCAGCAAGACCAACCTGAGCACCACCGCGACGTATGACGACGGCGGCCTGGGCGGGGCGGAAGCTGACGACCTTGCGGTCGACATCGAGAACGTCATCGGCACACCCTACGACGACACCATCGACGCGTCAGCGGTGAACATCACAGGCATCGTACACGTGCTCTTCGGCATGAGCGGCAACGACACCCTGATCGGCGGTGCACAGGTAGACTATCTCTACGGCGGGCCCGGCAATGACACGCTTAAGGGCAAAGGCGGCGCAGACTTCCTGTTTGGCGGTGACGGCGACGACGTCCTCATGGGAGGGCTCGGCAACGACACCATCAACGGCGGCGGGGTGAACTGTGTTACGCCGGCCTCCAGCTCCACCTCAACGACTCTGCCGTTCGTCCCCTACATTGCTTCATCTGTTTGCATCACGAACTACGCCACGGCAGGGGCGCGCGGCGTCGACACCCTCGACTACAACGACGGCGATCACGCAAACGCGCTGTACGTCGATCTGACCAACCTGACCAACTGCACCAGCCACCCGATGGGTGACAGCACGCTCGTTACGCCAGAATGTGACGTCCTGGTGACTGTCGGCTCACCCGCGGTGGCCAGCGTCCGCAACATTCGCGGCAGCGGCGGCAACGACACCTTGATTGGTGACAGCCAGGCCAACACGATCTGGGGCGGGGGCGGGAACGACCATATCTATGGCGGAACCGGCAATGACTCGCTCTACGGCGAGGCCGGCGACGACTACGTCTATGGCAACGACGGAAACAATACCGCCCTCACCGCCACCCAGATCACCGCCGGCGTGTCGGACGATGACCACATCATCGGCGGCGCTGGCACCAACCACCTGTATGGCGACGACGGCTTCGACACCATCGACGCGACACAGGGAACGAGCGACGTGGTGAGTTGTGGGCTTGGGGATGGCGACATCTATCTGTCGGGCGGAAGTTCAACGAATCCGACCAGCGACTGCGAACTATTCTAGCCTAGAAACCTAGCGAGACTGTCGGAACGCCAGTCGCAGCAATGCGGCTGGCGTTTTGCTATGAGAGACGCGGCAGGGCTTGCCCAGACCTTCTGCCTTCTACGACGTCTCGCGGCGATCGTAGCCAAGCCCCTGGACATTCCAGCCTCAATGCGCATTCAATAGCCATTGCAGGCGCTCTCCACAGGGCACGGGTCGTCCGCTGACGGGAGAATTATGATGATGCGACTGGTCTCCAGTCTTGGTTGCTCCGTCCTTTTGCTCGCTGCCGTCGCCTGTTCGGACGGCACAAGCAACACGAATCACAATTTTGGTGGTGCTAGCAGCACTGGCGGTTTTGCGGTAGTGGGTGGCTCAACCTCTCCGGGCGGCTCGAAATCGACCGGCGGCGCGGCGACCGGCGGCGCGG
>PMBS01000288.1 GCA_003153015.1 Myxococcales bacterium | reverse complement strand
ACCAGGGCTTTCAGCCGGGCCAGAACTGCATTATCCACCCATGCTGTCTGGAAATAGCCGGCTGCATGGACCCATCGATGGCCGATGCAGTCGAGTTTGATGCCGAGCTCCCCTAGTTTGTTGAGGACCAGGACGGCCGCCTGCCCATGGTCATCGAGAGGGGTCTCGACGCCTGTCCGGCTTCCGTCATAACCATACTCGATAGAGGAAGGCTTGCTTCCCTTCACCCCAACCCGGTGCGCCTTCCCAGATAGGACGACCCGGATGTTCTCCACTTGGTCCACGGAAAACACCTTGAAGGTGAGGGATGAACTCCCGCAATTAAAGGTCAGGATGTTCAAGAAGGACTTTCCTTCTCAATTTCAGTCGCAGCAGGGCCCCACTCCACGATCCTGCGCGCTGACCCGCGCACGGTCGTTTTCCACGGTCTGTTGGATGTCCAGCTTGCTGAGATCCACGTACACTTTCGATTCCTCGTAGCCGATTCGCTTGACCCTGCCGGGCGAGATCAGGATCCTTTGGCCCGCATACCAGTGGCCGGCTTCGACTTCCAGCTCGCGAATCTCCCAGCTTCTTTCATCCACCAGAAAGCCGGTTACATGGCCGATGGCCCCGTCAGTTGCTTCAATGTGGTAGCCGGTCACCGCCTGGGTGCTGCGCAGATGCTTGTCGTCCCGGTGGTGGTACTGCCGGCGGACTTCCACCTCCTCTTTTGTGGGTGGCAGGGCCGCCGGATAGCCGCCCAGACCCCACATCGAGTCCCCCTCCCAGTAGGTTGGCCAGCCGTAATAGCCGTAATACTCAGTCTCGTATTGACGGGAGACGGGTTTGTGCAAGTCAATCGACGGACTGTCTTGAATCTGCTGCTTGCGCAACTTCACGTGCAGCGTCTTCTCGTGCTGGTCCAGTTTCCCGAAGGCATGGGGGGAGAGCAGGACGAGGCGTCCCGTCAACCACGATCCCGTGTCCGCGACCAGGTACCGAATCACCCAGTTCTCGTCGTCAAAGTAGAAGTCCTTTACATGTCCGATGTCGCCGTCCGATGCGGCGAGCTTGTTGCCGTAGAGTTCTTTTGTGCTTTGCAAATGCGAGCCGCAGTTCGCGACGTCGCAGTGTTTCTTTGGACTTGGATTCATGGTGGCTCCCCGTCTCTTGTTCTTCTGGATATTTGCTCTTTCCTACAACGTCTCAATGCATGAGCGGTGCCATTTGCCAACGTGCCGCCGAGGGGACCTGCGCTCTCGGGCGAAGCCGAGGATTCTGCGTCCGGTTCGTGACCCGGTGAGTCTTTGCGCTCCAGCTCGTCGGCTCCATTGACTCCGCCACTCCTTCGAATTGAACGACGGGGCACATCACCTTGATTGAGCCTGCCGGCCGGATTGCGACGGCTGCCCATGCTTCGTGTGCCATGGGTCGCCGAGGTAGGCATAGCCCTTGCTCGCTTGCTCGTGATCCAACGGTAACGAAGGACGCGAGCGTGGGAGACGGGCCCATCTCACGCAATTATCGCGCACTCCTTGACCATCAACAAACTCGCGCCTGAGGGTCCAAGATTCCGCCTTCAAAGCACTCGGCGTCCCTGGATGATCCGAACCAAAACCGCGACCACGGCGACCACAAGGAGGATGTGAATGAACCCTCCCGAGTCAATGGGTCAACGGGCGTTGCGGTTCTTCCTGGCGCCAAAAATCGTCAGGAAGATGATCTTTAGATCGAGCAGCAGATTCCAATTCCGAATGTATTCGAGATCGTGGCGAACTCGCCCTTCCATCTTTTCCACCTCAGCAGTTTCCCCGCGCCATCCGTTGACTTGCGCCCAGCCTGTGATTCCCGGTTTGACCATGTGGCGAAGCATGTAGCCGGGAATGAGCTTTCGGTATTGTTCGTTGTGTACAACCGCGTGCGGCCGCGGACCTACGAGAGAGAGCTCACCGGTCAGAACTTGGAGGAACTGCGGAAATTCGTCGAGCGACGTGCGCCGCAAGAACCTGCCGAGGTTCGTCACGCGCGCATCGTCCTTTGAGACCTGAACGACGTTGGGCCCGTCTTCGCAAACGGTCATAGTTCGGAACTTGAGAATACGAATTCTCTTCCCGCACAAACCATAGCGCCACTGCCGGAAGAAGATGGGCCCCGACGACCTGGCTTTGATTGCCACCGCAATGCAGAGCATCGGGATCGCCGTGAGAAGAACGATTAGGCCGCCGAGTACCAAGTCCTCGAGGCGCTTGACGCAGCCCACTATGCCCTCGAAAGGAGATTCGTGCAGGCCAATGACCGGGACGTTTCCAATCTGGCCCCACTGGGCGTGCTGGAGGGAATAGTGGAGGAAGTCGGCTACCAGGTACAGGGTGACCGTAGTATCGGCCAGAGCTGCCACGAGCTCCGCGGTGCGCAGCTCGGCCCTCAGCGGGAGCGCGACGTAGACCGCGTCGTATCTGCCCTGCTGGCAGGCATTGACCAGGTCTTCGGATGTGCCAATCACCGAGCAGCGCGGATGGTTGGGAACGTGCCGCCTGTTTGCTGATCGGTCGTCGTAGACGCCCAAAAGGTTGAGTCCAAGCCAGGGCAGGTCCTCAAAGGATTCGGCCAATTGCTCTGCGTCTTTCGTGCAACCCAAGATTGCCACGCGGCGCGTGTTGCGGCCTTGAGCCCGCTCGACATGCAAGACGCTGCGGACACTGACGCGCACGGCACAGAGGAGCAGCGGTGCAAGGACGAACCATGCCAACGAAGCAACACGGGAGTAGTCGGCGGCGGTCTTGGTGAAGAACCAGAACGAGAACAGGGAAAGCGGAACCGGCAGCCACACGAACATGGCGTCCTTGCTCGCGCGCAGAATGGTTTCCGTGCGCCGGGAACGGTAGAGTCCTCCCATTTCCGCTGCAAGGCCAAACACCAGCAGACCGATCACGGTGATGGTGGTGGTCTGTACGCGCCAGGGCTCATGGTAGACGGCATGCGCGAGGGCCTGCGCGACGATAATCGTCACAATGTCGACCAGCCGCTGCAGGGCGATGGTCCAAGCATCTAGTCTACGCAGCAGTCCGTAGCTCGCCGCTATTCCCTTGCGTCGGGAAACCAGCTGCGTCTCGCAATTCACCATATCTGCCATGATTGTGTCCTCAGCGGCTCGCGCTGCGGAAGTTGTTGCGCCTACTGCAGTTCCTTGATAGCCGCTTCGGCAGCCATGTGCGATGGATAGACGGCCACGACGGAGTTGTTCTTGCTCATACTCTTCCCCCTCTTCCCCCTCGGTTGGATGACGTTCAGCTTTGCGATATTGCGTGTTGACGCCTTCGGGCTTCGCCCCTGGCGGATTGCGTTTCCACTCGCGGATGGAGCAGGTTTCGGGCCACCGAGAAGACGCGAGTAGATTCAAGTAGTTGCGTCGTGGGACGGGCGGAAAGTACTGGCCGATTCAATCTAAATGACGTACGACCTCATCCAATTTGAAGGGGAGGACGCGGATGCGCTCCTGCTTGCAGTGGCGATGGGGGCTCTTGCGCAAGGTACGCCGATCACAATCTCACCCTCTTGTAGAACATCCTCTTCACAAGCTCCGCTGCGACAACGTAGAGGGAGACAATGAGCCCGATGCAGAGCAGGAACACCAGTGGCATCGGGCCAAACCCCAAGAACGCAGCCAACGGGGTAAACGGGATCACCACGGCGATGACAACAACTGACAGCGTTGCCAGCAACAAGGAGTTCCCCGGGCGGCTACTGAAGAACGGCTTCCGGCTTCG
>PMBS01000298.1:10360-16618 GCA_003153015.1 Myxococcales bacterium | reverse complement strand
ATCGGCGAAGGCTACTTCGACACGCCTTTTGTTTGGGCGCACTCGGAATACACGCCCCAGCAAACCATGCGCGGCAAGATGGCGCTGTACGGGTACCTCTACGGCATCAACCACGGTTCTGGTGCCACGGGAGGTGCCGGTGGCAGCGGGGGTACCAGCGGCAGTGGCGGCGCCAGCGGCAGTGGTGGCGCCAGCGGCGGTGGCGGCGCTCCGGGCAGCGGTGGCGCCAGCGGTCGTGGCGGTGCTAGCGGCGGCGGTGGTTCCATGGGCAGAGGCGGCACGATTGGCGCTGGCGGCGTTTCGCCCGCAGGCGGCAGCGCAGGCAGCGGCGGTGCAAGTGCCGGCGGTGGTTCCACGGGCAGAGGCGGCACGATTGGCGCTGGCGGCGTTTCGCCCGCAGGCGGCAGCGCCACCGGTGGCGACGTCCTTGGCACGGGCGGTGAAGTAGGAGGCAGTACCGCTGGCGCGGGTGGTATTCCGGCCGCAGGCGGCGACGGGACCGGCGGCATGGCTGGCAGCGGGGGAGGCACGAGAACCGACGCGCAAGCTAGCGGCTGCGCCTGCGCGACACATCCAGGCCGCCCTGTCGGCCCTGTCAGTTGGCTGGCAGTCCCAGCACTACTTCTCTGGCGCCGCCGCAACCGCCACAAGAGCGAGAGCATTTCCCTCCGTCCCAAACCACCATCGCCGAGCTATCCTTGAGCCCCGGGTCACCCGGGAGGCAGGCCTTCATTGCGTCGTATCGGGCTGAGCACTGAGCACCAGGAGCCCCACGCTATAAGTGTTCTGCGGAAAGGTCACGGACCAGGCCCCATCTTTGGGAGAAACCGTGGTCTCGTAATAGCAAAGCTCGCTGGCACGGCGAAGTTCTGCCCATTGCGTTTGCGTGGGCTCCGGCGGCCTGCCCATTTCAGCAAAGGCGCCGTAAGCATTCGAATGCGTGTGATCGACGAGATAGTGTCGTACGCGGATCTTGCCAGAAGCAAATGGGATATTGTTGAATTGCACGGACACCAAGCTGGAGGCCAGAGGGTCGGCCTGTCCACCGTCCACGTGGTTGTAGACCAACACTTGTAAAGACTTGCCGTCGGCGGCTAGTGTTGCCACGGCATTGACCCCGTCGCCGGTGCGCCCCCCGCTCGTGGCTACGCGAGTCTCGCCCATCATGTGCAACAAGCGATACGCATTGAAGGCTGGCTTTGCAACGTCGTAGGAATCCGGATAGCGCGGATCGCCCTTGAGCATGAGGCCGTAGTTCCCCTCGCGAAACGCGAGCTTGCTTCCACTGTCGAACTCTTCGTACAGATCGGATATCGTCCAGTAAGCAAACCCGCTGGGTGGCGCAATACCGTTGTCAGTGCCGAGCAGGTGAATTGTCTTTGCGACGAAACTTGCGCTAATCTCCGTGTCGCGGGCGAGGTCACCGGAGTAAGAAGCGCCCCATTCTGTTACATAGACATCGCCGGTGAAGTTGATCTTCCTGACCGTGCCTACCATCTCCTCGTGGAAACTCCGGGTTGGAACCGAAAGCGCGACGGTTGTGTCGTTGGTCTGTCCGTAAGTGTGGTAGGTGACGAAGTCGAGCTTGCGATTCTGCTTCCGGCAATAGTCGACCAAATTGGTAATGCCGACGGCCGAGCCTCCGCCAGACTCCGCCGGTCCACCCACTTTAATGTCTGGGTCGCCGCGAACCAGGCCCTGCACCGTGTAGTCGTACAGTTCGTTGTAGCCGCCCATTCCGCGGGAGTACATCCAGGAGGATTCATTCCAGATCTCGAAGTACCAATGCTTTCGCACCTCTTCGACGCCGTAGCGCTCTTCCAGGTGTTGCACCAAGGCCGCCATGAAATCCATCCAGCGATGCCAATCCTTGGGCGGACTGATGTTGGCGGGCGCATGGTTGTACCAATGTAGGGTCTTTACGGGGTTCGACGCGAGGGGCGGAGGCGTGAAGCTAATTTCCACGAATGGCCGCATGCCGGCGGCGATGATTGCATCATACACTTTGTCGAGACGCGCCCAATTATACACGGGCTTGTCGTCTACCTCGGTGTAGACGCCGATATCGCTGTCTAGGATGCCGTGAAACCGTACGTATTGGAAGCCGGCAAGCTCGTGACCCTTTCGCAAGGCGCCCTGGATATTGCGGCCCCAGGCGGTCTCAAGAACCGTGTTCGCGTGATCGGCGGCCACCATGTTTTCGTAGAATCGACTCCATGCCGGGCCCAATTGTTTCGCATCGACGCTGATTCGAGAGGCGGGTTCCCCGCCAGCTTTCCAGGGCGGGCGGTCGGAGCAACGCACCCCTTCGGGGTTCGATGAACCGTTCGCCGCGGCGACTTGCGCTAAGTCCGCGGCAAGAGCGGTCGAATGTACCGACGAAGACGGAGTTCTTGCACTATTGCAGGTTACGTACGCGGCTCGCTTGGGTCCAACACAGGTACACAGGATGCCCGATACATTCGTGCATTCCAGGCCCGACTCCGAGCAACTTGCGCCCGCATTGCAGGGGACGATGCCCGCGGATTCGCCGTTGGCGTGGAGCCTCTGAGCAAGCGTCTCGGCACCGGGACCGTTGGGCGGGCGCAGGCAACCGCCCAACAAGATGGCCAGAAACATTGCCTGTATCGCGCTATTGCTCAGGGCTAACACAGTCCAACCATAGCAAGTTCTTGCGCGCCACTGCAATAATACCATGGGCCCCCTTGAGTTCTTGACCGTTCCTGATATGAACACCTTTCTGGAGCCAACTGGGTTCTGGATGGCCTGCGGAAACGGAGTTCATGCCATGTCTACTCGTCGCACTTCATTGATCTCAGGAACTGGATTTCAATCGTTCGTGCTGCTCGCTTTGCTGATGGGCTGCGCGAACGGCACGACCCACGGTCTTCCCAGTACAGCTGGCGGTGCTGGGGGCAACCTCGGCGGCACCCACGCTACCGGAGGCGACGCCACGCCAGGTACTGGCGGAGTCGTGGTCACGGCAACCGGCGGAGCCGTTACGACAACTACCGGCGGAGCCGTCACCACGGGCACGGGTGGCTCGATTGGCGCAGCCGGTGGTACGGCCACCGCCACGGGCGGTAGTTCAACCGCTGCCACGGGTGGCTCAACCGTAGTAGATTGTAACCCCCCAGTGACGACTTATTGCACGGGAACCGTACCCCCGGCTGCATTGATTTCCGATTTCTCAATCCCCACGGGTACTACTACGCCGGTTGTGTTTGGAATTTGGGGCCAGAGCATCTTTGGTGGCCCCTATACCTATCCGGGGACGGTTCCCTCCTGCGAAACCGGGACCGTGAGTGCCTATCCGCTCACCCAGACAGTAACCGGTGGGAATTGGAACATCCAGGGAACCGTTGGTGCCTATTCCGGACTGGGGCTCTGGTGGAATTGCAAGACCGGTACCGCGGCGGCGCCCACCTATACAGCTGCGTGCACCATTGATGCGTCGGCATATACAGGAATATCATTCACGATTTCCGGCAGTATCGGCCCGGTTTCGAGTGGTACAGGCACCGTAGGGTTAGCGATGCAAGTCCCGACTCCGAGTACCTTGGCACCCAAGTATGATTCGGCGGGCAATCCCAAGAATTGCGGGACTTGCACGGCCACCACTTGCGGCTCTAGCATTGCGGTGCCGGTGACGGCAACGGCGACCACTGTCACCTTTACCTGGGCACAATTGGGCGTCACAACGCCGGACGCGATTGCCGGAATCTCGTTCACATTCACGGATCCTTTCAGTCTAAATGGTGGCTACGCAACCTCCCCGTTCACTGCGACTCCCTACCCTGTCAATATCACGATCGACGATCTCCAATTCACCCCGTAGAGCCGGCGCAAGCCACGGCATCGGGAGCCATGAATTTGCTCGTATCAAGGGCCCTCTTTCGCGTTCTCAATACCATGGCGGCCTATATCGTAACGTGAACATGCACGTTACCAATGCGCTCCACATCACGGACGCCGTGTCCGCCAGCAAAGTAGCCGGCGGGGACGCCCGGGACCATTACGCTAACAGCGAGCGGCACGGGTCTTGCCCAGGCGTCCGTCGACCTAGCTAGCCAGGCGGTGCCCGGCTTGCCGCCGTTGCGCGCCGGAAGATGACGGCTGCTCGGTGGTGAGCGTGCGGTGTGCTGCACAGCGACTGTGCCTTGCCATCGTCGCCGATCTAGTCCCGGCCCAGATGAGTCATTGACAAAGCCAATGCGGCTGTAATACCATTTTTGCCGCATCAGGACACCGCGATGTCTCGCCGCGTCCTGCCGCAGGCGGGGGGATGTATTTCCAGGGAGACTGCACCCGATTCCCAACTATGAAACTTCCAATTCGGAGAGAACGCATGTCTAGAGCGAATCAGCAGAACAATGGTTTCTTTCGTACAGCCACCCATCTCGGCCTCTTGAGCGTACTAGCGGCAAGTTTCACCGGGGCCTGCGTAAGCTCAGGTAACGGCAACAGCGCGACTGGCGGAGCCATCAGTCTTGGCGGTACCAGTGAAGGCACGGGTGGAGCCACCGGCCTTGGTGGTGCCACCGAAAGCGTGGGTGGCAATACTTCAGCGGGTGGAGCGAGCAGCGCAGGGGGGGCGAGCGCCGCCGTATGCCCTGCCGCGACCTCGTATCCTGATTGCAACCTGGCCACGGGCGTAGTTACGGGGACCCCTTGCGCGCCGAAGCCGCTAATATTTCCCTTCGATGCCAATTGCACGCTTGGTCTCTGGGCAAGCGATTACACCTCATCCGGATACTTCTATCAACCGTGGTGCAACAATGCCACCACTAGCTGCACTCTGACGATGACCTGCGCCACCAACTCAATGCACATCGCGGGCTCGTATTTGGGCAGTAGCGCATCAACCATGGATGGCAATGCCGGATGGGGGGCTCATCTGGATACAACGTACCCCGATGCTGGTCCCGGATGCCAAATGATTAACGGAACAGCGTTAACTGGCCTAACGTTAGACATCAACGTCACGACACTCCCTACCGGCAATCATTTGTACGTAGGCATAAATTTGGCCAATGGTAATGATGCTAGTTATACGGCCGTTCTTACCGCCGGAGCGCAAACCGTGAAGATACCCTGGGCCTGCTTCAAGAACAACAAGCTATGCGGGTCCGTTCCTGGACCGGGCATCACGGATTTCTACATCACCTTTGACTGGTTCAATGATAGCGCCACCCACGCGGTGGACATCACCATCTCCAATCTTGGATTCTACTAGGCCCACCATTTGACGATTGATTCGAGCGAGCTTGGCTTAGCTGGGCTTGCCTCTGGGTGGCCTGGACTCAGGCATGGACGGTTCGGGGGCGTAGCCACTCCCGGCCAGGGTAGTCTCAATTGATTTGCCGCGCGGGGGAGCTGGGCTAGCCATCCACACCTCGGTCGTGGCAGTATCGCGGCCTTTCAAGGAGGTGTCATGCGTCGAATCGCGAGGTTCCTCATGCTGCTCGGCGCTGGCGCCGGATGCGCCGCCCCGCACTGCCCCAGCCAGCCGGCTTCCGTTCCGGCTCCAGTGAGCGTTGCGCGCAGCCCGGAAGGCCTTCTTCTCCGCGCTGGCGACGGCTTCCTCAAGCTCGAGGTCTGTGCCAGCGACGTCGTCCGGGTTGCGTACGCCAAGGACCCGTCCTTCTTTGCCCGCAAGAGTCTGGCGGCGCAGCCGAAGCGCTGCCAGGGTACGCAGTTCGAGGTGACCGAGGGAGAGGGCACGGCAACTCTCAAGACGTCGAAGCTCCATGTCCGCATCGACCTCGCCACGGGCAGGGTGGCGTTCTTCGACTCCGCCGGCAATCCTGTCCTCGAAGAAAAGGATGGCGGCCGGACCATCATGGCCGCGACCGTCCAGGGAGAGGACACGCAGCACGTGCGCCAAGAGTGGATCCCCGATGCCGATGAGGCGCTCTACGGTCTCGGTGAGAACCACCTCGGCCTCTTGAACCTGAAGGGATACGACCTCGACCTCTGGCAGCACAACGGCACCATCGTGATTCCCTTCCTGGTTTCGAGCCGCGGCTGGGGCATCCTGTGGGACAACACTTCCTTCACGCGATTCGGAGATCTGCGCGAGTTCGCCCCCATCCCGCCCGAGCGCCTCTTCGACGCCAGCGGCAAGCGTGGCGGCCTGACCGGGTCCTACTTTCGCGGCGCGGATTTCAAGCACCTGGTTGGCGAGCGCGTTGACCGCAGCATCGACATCGCGCTGTCGAGCAAAGAGAAGAAACCCAACCAGCTCATTCATCCCAG
>PMBS01000298.1:0-10353 GCA_003153015.1 Myxococcales bacterium | reverse complement strand
GGCTGGCTGCCCTGGAAAGACGTGGCCAAGGTGCGGCTCGAGGCCAAGCACCGCTACAAGATCCGGCTAGAGTGGAGCAAGGACCAAGGCATGGAGACCGTGCAACTACTGTGGAAGATCCCATCCACCGTTGCTCAGTCAACCTCGCTGTGGTCCGAGGTTGGCGATGGCATCGACTACTATTTCGTCTACGGTCCCGCGCTCGACAAGGTGGTCGCGGGCTACCGGCGCATCACCGGGCCGGCGCCGATGATTCCTCGTTGGGCGCTCGGGCTCTGGCAAAGCCGGCAGCGCTACGAGACGGCGAAAGCCAGCCTGGACGTCGTGGACGGTTTCCGCTCGCGCGGCATCCCCTTCGACAACATCGTGCAGGACTGGTTCTATTGGAAGGAAGACACCTGGGGCTCGCACGAATTCGACAAGCTGCGCTTTCCCGATCCGGATGGGTGGGTTCGCAAGATCCATGAAAAGCACGCCCGGCTGATGATTTCGGTCTGGGGCAAGTTCTATCCGGGCACGGAGAACTTCGAGGCCATGCGCTCGCAGGGCTTCCTGTACGGACTCAACTTGACCGAAGGGCTGCGCGATTGGGTCGGCGACGGGGGCTATCCGTACACGTTCTACGATGCCTTCAATCCCGAGGCGGGCAAGCTCTTCTGGTCGCAGATGGAACAGTCCCTGTTTCGCAAGAAGGTCGACGCCTGGTGGCTGGACGCGCCCGAGCCGGATCTTCTGCCGACGCCCACGCTCGACGGACAGCGAACCCACATGCACCCGACGGCGCTCGGCTCCGGCTCGCGCATGCTCAACGCGTATTCGCTCATGAACAGCAAGACCGTCTACGAAGGGCAGCGGTCGGTGGCGCCGGACCAGCGCGTCTTCATCTTGACCCGCTCGGCGTTTGCGGGAAACCAGCACTATGCTGCGGCAGTCTGGTCGGGCGACATCACCTCGACCTGGACAGCGCTGCGCATGCAGATTCCCGCCGGACTCGGGTTGTCGGTCTCGGGTGTCCCGTACTGGACTATGGACATCGGAGGATTCTCCGTCCCGGCGCGCTTCGCGGCAAAGCACCCCACCATGCAGGACGCAGAGGAATGGCGTGAGCTCAACGTTCGTTGGTTCCAGTTCGGCACATTCGTCCCGTTGCTGCGCGTCCACGGTGAGTCGCCGCCGCGCGAAATGTGGGAACTGGGCGGTGAATCGCACCCCGCCTACCAGGCCGANNCCGATCAGTACCTCTTCGGGCCTGCGTTCCTGGTGAGCCCGGTGACCACGTACAAGGCTCGCAGTCGAGCCGTCTACCTGCCGGGTGCATCCGGTTGGTACGACCTCTGGACGGGCGCAAACGTCACGGGCGGACAGACAATTGAGGTGCCCGCGCCGTACGACTCCATGCCCATTCACGTGAAAGCCGGATCCATCGTCCCGACCGGTCCCGAGATCGCGTACACGGACGAGAAGCCTGCTGACCCGATCGTGCTCTGGGTCTACGCGGGAGCCGATGGTGAGTTCACCCTGTACGAAGACGACGGTGTCACGTACGGCTACGAGAAAGGAGCCTCCGCGCGCATCCCGATGCGCTGGAACGACGCCGCTCGCACGCTCACCATCGCAAAGCGGGAGGGCTCGTACGCGGGCATGCAGAAAGAGCGCAGGTTCGAGGTCGTTCTGGTATCGAAGGCGAAACCGGTCGGCTTCTCATTTGCCCCCAAAGCCGACAAGAGCGTTCGCTACGACGGTGCCGCTGTGGAGCTGAAGCTGTAAGGAGCCTGCTCCCCGCATAGGTGCCATTTTCTCGGGATTCGCCGGCCAGATGCGCGATCCGGAGTCTCACCACAGAGAGCTCAGAGAGCACAGAGACGGATCGCAATCATGGGAACCCTGGGAGGGTTCCCATACCCTCCCGCGAGGGTGCGCCGCCGGCAAAGCCGGCGGGCTCCCCACGCGAGGAAAGAAGGGTTTGGATCCGGAGCCGGAACCCTTTCCTTCCGGCCTCTGTGGCCTCTGTGCTCTCTGTGGTGAAATCCGGGGCGGACTCGCGGAACACGTTGTGGTTGGCACCTATGTCCGCTCCCCGGATGGCGACGAATTTGCTACAACAGGCGGCGCGGAGCGGATAGAGTTACCCCAAGAAAAGGAGAGAGAGAACCCAATGCCGTCTCGTATTGCTCATCTAGGAATTTCGGTGGTCGGCGGGGCGTTCATGCTCTGCGGATTGGTCTTGCTCGGGTGCGCGGTTACCCAGCTGGGCGCCACCGCTGCGGACCTTGCGCGGGCACAAGACCAGGCCGCACCCGGCGCGACCACGTTCGCGGGCGAGTGTGCCAAGTGCCACGGCCAGCGTGGCGAAGGACTCGCAGGCGCTCCGGCGCTCCTGGGGCCCGGCGCCCTGCCCGAGTACCCGCGCAGCGCCGGAAGCTCGGGCAACTCGACGTTCATCGACGCCCAGCAGCTACAAATCGAGATGCAGTCGCGACCGGCGGGCGCGGCGTGGCGCGATTCCTTCCGGAACGCCCAGGATCTGTACAGTTTCACGAGCACGCACATGCCCAAGCTACATGCGGGTGAGCTCAAGCAGGGCGACTACTGGGCCGTGGTGAACTTCCTACTCGCGGCACAGGGGGCGAGCCTGCCAGCGGGCGGCATCGGCCCCGCGAATGCGAGCTCGATACCGATTCCCAGGCGTTGATGGAATTCATTGATCCGTCGCCGAAGTCTTGTGCTACTGTGCTCGATGCCAAGCCGTGACGCAGAGCGCATTAATATTGCTGCCCTTGAGACATGATCGCTTCTGTCGTGGTATTCGATCCACGCGGCTGGCCCGAGAAGCCCACATTCTGGTAGAGGCTTGATGGTCCGCCTGCAATACCGTTACGCGTCCCTGGTGCATGTCGCGCTACTTCTCGCGGCTGGTGCAGCGGGAGCCGAAGAAGCTGTGCCCGCCGTGCCGGCTGATTCTTCGCCGGGGTCGTCGGTCCCGCCCGGTCTGGGATTGGCGCCGGAGGCGCCGCCCGCGCCCCCCGCGCCCGGCGGGAGGGCTCCTTCATTCGGCGCGCCCACCCCGGCCCCCGCCTCGTCGTTTCGTCTCGGGGGCCGATTGTTTGGGTGGGAGGCCGTCGGTATTGGAAGGACACCAGGCACTGCTCCGGAGTGCTATTCCGGAACGGCGCTGCACATGCCGGCGCTTTCGAACGGCAGGAACCCGTTTTGGGGTGGCGCAGGCGCCACCTTGAATTTTCAATATGGCACCTCCCTGGTAACCGCCTTCGCGGGCTACTACATAAACATGAACCGCAAGGAGTACCAGGGCTATCAGAACCCCGGGCGAGGGCCTGCCTTCGGCTATGCTTACCTGCTGGTGAACCCACCTTCCATCGGAACACTGCGTCTGCAGTTCAAAGTGGGCGGGTACTCCGAGGTCTTCGCTGGACCTGGCCAGTGGGGATGGGGCATCTACGGGCCCCTGATGGGGCTGCGCGGCTACGGCGAGACGACCTACGGGGATTGGAACATGACGCCCGACCTTCACCTTTCCTTGACGCATGGGCTGCTCGTTGTTCCCGGTGTGTCCGAAGACTTCGCCCGCGGCGATGCCTTCGGCTGGATCGAGAGGGGCGTATCGAGCTACGTGCACCACGCTCACGTCGGAGTTGATTACAAGAATCAGTATTTCCTCAAGTTGCACGCCGCCTGGGACTATGGGACGGACGACCGCAGGCATTCCAACACGTTCCTGAACGAAACCGCGAGGGACGGTCGAATGGACACCTATCTCGCCGAGGCGCGCTGGCAGAGCGACCCCTGGGGACAGGTCGGGTTGAGTGGCGGACTCTACAATTTCCGGCATGCCACCTCAGTCGGCGACGGCGTGTGGTGGGCCATCGATTGGACGCAAGGCGCCCGGGAAATGATCTACAAGTTCGTCGGGACGGGCAGCCACGGAAACGGCAAAGTCCTCGTGGCCAGCGCGGAGTACGATTTCAGTGTCTCGAAAATCCTCTGGTCCCCGCGCAACTTCACCGGCGCGGCCCCGGACATACGCGTCGCTATTGCGGGAATGATCTACAAGACGGTCGCGAGCGACGACCCCTACTACAATGGTGCGACCGGGTACTTCGTAGGGCTCGAAACCGAATACCGGATGACGTCGTTGTTCAGCGTGACCTTCCAGAGCTACGGCGAAAGCCGCGACACCTACGCCGGACCCTGGCAGGTCTACAGCCTCAATCCCGGCATTGCGTTCCACTCCGACTGGTGGAGTTCGGACCGCATACAGCTCATCTACAGCCGGCGCTTCTACAGCAGCGCCGCGGACCCCAACTCCGCCCAGCCGCTCGACCATCACATGATCGCGCTCGGGGGCTACATCACCTTCTGAACCGAAAGCGCTCGACGATGCAAACCCTTCTTTCTGCACCTCGACTCGGCTGGAAATCGCGTGGGGAGACGCCGGCTTTGCCGGCGGCGTACCATCGCGGGAGGGTTCGGGAACCCTTTGAGGGTGCCCGAACGATTTCAACAATCATTCTGGCTTTGCTCGCTATGCCCTCGCTGGCGATGGCCGCGGAGGGTAGCGCGGATCAGGGGCTTCCGAAACTCGGGCTCTCGCCGGGTGAGCCGCAAGTACGCAGTGCGACCCCTTCGATCCCGTTCGGCGTCAGTCCGGCCCAGTCGAAGGAGTTCGTGCTCGATTTCCACGGCTACCTGCTCCTGCCCGCCGAACTCGGTATGCACGAACGCCCAACCGTTACCCCGCCAGCCGGGCAATGCATGCAGAGCGGCGGCACGGTCTTCCACACGCCGCCGCTCATGGCCCAGGACCTCCGGAGTTTCGAGTACACCGCCGTCGTGCCGAAACCTTGGGTGCAGCTCAACTTCACCTACGGCAACTCGACCGTGTCAGGCACGACAGTCCTGGCGGCCACGACCCTTGGCGATGCGGCGGGCTACTACAACATAGTCGAGCAGTTCGGTGTGAATGATGCGTTCATCACGGTGAACGCGACCAAGTACTTCCACTTCCCCTTCCAACTGCACGTCGGCGCCTATACCGGCCGATACGGCGCGATGGGGGCGTACGATGCTGGGCGCTACGCCACGCCGCTCATCGCGCGCACGAACACCATCGGAGAGACCATCACGACGGGCTACAAGCTCGGCGAGTTCTTTGTCGTGCTGGAGCAGGGACTCGGTGGCCAGCTCGGGCGGCCGCCCGTCGGCCTGGTGCCGGCCGGCTGGAACGACTTCGCGGACGCCAACGTGGGCGCGACCCTGGTCAACCATGCACATCTTGGCCTCGCCTATGGTGGACTTGCCCGCCTCGGGTTCCATTACCTTTTCGCCTGGACGCAGGACGACCTCGTCAAGAACGGCAATGTCCCGAATGGACGGATCACGGTGCTGGGCGGTGACCTCAACCTGACCGCAGGACGCGCAGGTCACCTCTACTTCGGCACGGCGTGGACCAAGGCCTCGCATGCGGCGACGGTTTCCGGTGCGATTGAAATCCTGAACGCGCGCGGAGGGCCCGAGCTCATCGCGAATTACCTCGGCAAGAACAGCAATGGCAACGGCTCGCTAACCACCTTTGGTGCGCAGTACGATCTCAGCGTCTCGAGGCTGGTTTTCGGCGAGCTCTATACGGGCAAGAGTGCGGACGTCCTGGTCAGCCTGTTCGGCGTCGGGACGGCGGTAAGCAGCGACGACAAGGACTACAACGGCGTATCCAAGCTGAAGGGGGGCGCCGAGGTCACGTATCTAATGATGTCCTGGCTGGGCGTATCCGGGCGTTTCGATCACGTTCGCCTCCATGGCAGCGACTCGAAGAAAGCTTTCTCGATTTTTTCGCCCCGCCTCCTGTTCCACACCGGCTGGATGAACCGCGACGAAATCGCACTCCAGTATTCCTACTTCCAGTCCGGCAGCGATATTCAAGTCCCGATGGGGTATCCTCCTGGCTCTGATACGCCTGCGAACCCGGACCGTCACGTCTTCACCTTGTCCGGCACCTTCTGGTGGTAGCCTTAGCGCCATGAGACTCAGACGTATATTGAGAGCCCAGTTTGTATGCCCGGCCGGGCCGGTCTGCATGCTGCTCCTCGGTCTTGCCGGAGCGGTCGGGTGCAGCGCATACCCGACCCTGAGGGACGTGCCCATCAACTGCTCGGTCGAGGACCAGTATGACTTCGACCCCAGACCCGTGGGGCTCGACGCGTGGTGCTCAGGTGACGGCATCACCCCTGATGCCAGTGCGACTGCGAACCCGGCGACGCTCGATGGCGATGGTGTGTGCAAGAGCACGCAGGCCCTGGTGTTTAGTGCATCACACAACAACGACTGGGGGTCCACGTGCGGGTTCAACAACTTCGCCACGTATGACAACACCACAAAACTGACCTCCCCGCGTGACGAATCGCCCTGGGACGGGCTGTCGTTCTGGGCGCGCGATCCCGGCAACACGAGCAAGGGCTTCACCATCTCACTCGACGACGCGAACACGACGGTGTACGACATCAACAGCACGCCAGGTGGCCACTGCAAGATCTACAGCGTCGACGGAGGAACCCAGGGTCAGACGATCGTGACCCTGACAGATCCGAGCACAGGTCAGACCATTTCGGGCGCTGCCACCACTTCGCGGCTGCCTGACGAGTGCGGAAACAACCGCGGCAACGGCTACTACGACGTGTTGGTCGTGACGAGCGAGTGGGCCTTCTACACCATCCCGTGGAACCAGTTCACGCAATGGCCCTACCCGAATCGGGTTCCCAATTCGGTCCTAACCGACACTGGGCCCGTGCCCGGAACCGGGCTGCTGACCGCCGAACTCTATGGTCTCGGTCTTCGGCCCCCGAAGGAGACGGCGTTTGAGCTCTGGATCGCCAAGCTGGGCTTCTACCGCGAGAAGAAACCACCCGATGCAGGGCACAGGTGAGACGAAGCTTATCGGAAAACGAGAGGTTCCCATGACGCCCAATTCGCACACGTTGCCCGCATACGCATGGCTCGCTGTTCTCGCTTCTGTGAGTACAGCCGGGTGTCTCTGCCCACCTTGCCCTGGGGCCGGTGTAGCCCCGCCGGCGGCGACAGCGGCTGCACCGAGCGCTGCCGCCCCGGTCGCGTCTGCGAGCGCGGCAGCAGGGAGCCGGCTCGTCATCTGGGACGGCGACGGCGAGAGTGTGGGGGCGGGCGCAAAGGGGTGGGATTCTTGCGACCAGAAGCCCGCCTGCCAGACCAAGCTCGGACCGGATTCGGGCAGCGGCGTGAATGGGAGCACTAGTCTCAAGTTTCACGGTGAGGGGCCGGGGTGGCTCGGGATGGGCTGGAACTTGTTCGGGTGGTACCCGGAAACTGCGGGGGTCGACATCAGTCCCTACAGCCATCTGACCTTCCAGATCCGCGTGGATGCGAAGTCCGCCGAGGCCGCGCCGGAGTACCTTGGTTTGTCGCTCGGGTGCAGCGACAAGACCAAGAAGGACAGCGCCGACATGGCGATCGAGAAGTATGCGAAGGCGTTCGCCGACGGGAAATGGCACAAGATCGAAATCCCGATCTCCGCGTTGATTAAGGGGGCCGGTGCCCAGTTTGGCCTGGACTCGTTCTGGGAGTTCCGTCTCCACACTTGGACCGGAACGCCGAAGAACTTTGATATCTACATCGACGAAATCGCCGTCGAAAAGCACTAGCGGCAGCTCCTTCAGCACAGCCACGTGAGTCCAACTTGCTCGCCCATGCTCGGCATCAATTTCGCGGATAGGACCAGTGCAATGGGCGGCACTCGTGCGGGAGGGCGGGCGGTCGCTGTGGCTCTTGCCGCGTGGCTCGGCAGTGGCGTGGCATGCGTCGATACCGGACACTCCGATGCAGCGCAGACGGACGGGGGGCCGGATGCCGCGGCGGTGGCGCCGACCTGCGAATCGGCGCCCCCCGTACCGTATTCGGGCGATGCGGGCATCCCGTTCGAAGACACGACCACTCCTGGGCCGTACGCGTGGAAGAACGTCGTCATCAAGGGTGGGGGCTTCGTCAGCGGCATCATCATGAGCCCCGTGCTTCCGGGGCTCGTCTTCGCACGCACTGATGTCGGCGGCGCCTATCGCTCCAACCCGGCCGACCCGGCCAGGCCGCGCTGGATGGCCATCACGGATTGGGTTGGGCACAACGATTCAAACCTCCTCGGGATCGAGAGCATCGCCGCGGATCCTGTCGATCCCAACCGGGTCTACATGGCCGCCGGGATGTACCTTACCGCCGGCTACGGTTCGATTCTGAGCTCGACCGACATGGGACAGACGTGGGTGCACAACAACATCGCCGCGCCCATGGGCGGAAACGCGGACGGCCGCTCGATGGGCGAGCGGCTTGCCATCGATCCCAACCTGACCAGCACCTTGTACTTTGGCTCGCGCAATGCGGGCCTGTGGAAGAGCCTGGATTTTGCGAAGACATGGACGCAAGTCCTTGGTTTCCCGACGACCGGCGCGATCAAGGGCGACGCGGGTGCGGGCGGCTACGGATTGACGTTCGTGGTCTTTGATCCAAGCAGCGGCTCGCCGGGCAGCCCCACACCGGTGATCTACGTCGGGGTCGGCTCGACCACCGAGACCGGGCTCTATCGCTCGACCGACGCAGGGGCGAGCTGGGAAGCGGTCACCGGGCAGCCCGCCGGGATGATGCCTCATCATGCTGTGCTGGATGGATGCGGCAACCTCTACCTTGCGTACAACAACGGGTCAGGCCCGAACAGCATCACGAGTGGAGCTGTTTGGGTATTCAACACGGCCAGCGGCACTTGGGCCAATGTGAGTCCNNCTGCCCATCCGGGAACGCTCATCGCTACGACGATCGATCGCTGGTCGCGCGATGAGATCTACCGCACCACGAACGGCGGGACGACCTGGGTGCCGCTTGAGCCGACGGCGCAGGCCGATGTGGCGGGTGCGCCGTGGGTCTTGTGGCACAAGACCAGCGTGGGGACGCCGGGATGGATGGGCGATGTCGAGATCGATCCCTTCAATCCAGCGCGCGCTCTCTACATCACGGGCGGAGGCATCTGGTCGAGCGACGACATCACGGCTGCCGATACCAGCGCTCCGACTCATTGGACCTTCGAGGACGATGGTCTTGAAGAGACCGTGGTGCAGGACCTCATCAGCCCTCCGGTAGGCGCACCCTTGCTGAGTGCAGTGGGTGATATCGGTGGTTTCCGGCACGACAACCTCGACGTCTCTCCTCCAGGCGGCTTTTTCGCCAACCCCATTTTCGGCACTGGGTCGAACCTCGATTTCGCCGAATTGGCCCCGAACATCGTGGTGCGGGTGGGATCCGGTGGGCAGGCCGGCGCCTACTCCACGGACGGCGGAACGACGTGGGCCCCATTTGCCAAGACGCCCGCCGTCCCGACGGGAACGACATTCAGGGGCTCGGGATCGATCGCGGTCTCGGCCGACGGCACGACCTTCCTGTGGGCTCCGCAGGGGCAAGGAGGGCCCGGGGTCACGCCCGCCTACTCGCAAGACAACGGCACCACCTGGACCGCATGCGTGGGGCTTGCCGCTGGCGTGCGGGTGGCCGCTGATCGTGTCAATCCCCTCAAGTTCTATGCCAGTGGCCGGAACGCGAGCGGCCAGTCTCTGCTGTACGTGAGCACCGACGGCGGCGCGACCTTTGTGACGGCTGCCGTTTCCGTGTCCGGACGACCGCGCCTCGTGTTTGGAATCGAGGGGGATCTTTGGGTTGCGACGGGCTCCGGCCTGTTTCATTCCCAGGACTCGGCAGCGACGTTCGTGCCAGTGCCGCAGGTGAACAGTGCAGCCGCGGTGGGATTCGGCTTGCCAGCGCCGGGGCAGATCTACCCGGCCGTGTACCTCGCCGGCTCCGTGGGTGGTATCTGGGGCGTGTACCGCTCCGACGACATCGGGGTTACCTGGCAGCGCATCGATGATCCACAGCACCAGTTCGGGTGGATAAACTGCTTGACCGGCGATCCGCGCCTGTACGGCCGTGTCTATGTCGGCACAGGCGGAAGAGGAATCCTCTACGGTGACCTAAGGACACTCACACAATAGAAGGAGCAAGGGAAATGGCCAAGCGAACTCCGTGGGCGATGTCGTTGGCAGTGATCTTGTCGGCTTTGGCGCAGCACGGTTGCAAGATATGCTCCTGCGCCGAGGGACCGCAGGTGCCGGGCGCGGCCATCGCGGCGACTTCGCCGGCCCCGGCGGCACAGAGCGGCGGGAGCGCGGCGTACAACTGGAAGAACGTCGTCGTTCTCGGCGGGGGATTCGTCAGCGGCATCATCTTCAGTCCCGTCGAGAAGGATCTCATTTATGCCCGCACCGACGTGGGTGG